>JADGQZ010000043.1 GCA_017881345.1 Myxococcaceae bacterium
CCTGGACTCGACCTCGGGTGGCAGTGGAGGCCGGAAGCCGGGCTCCACCAGCGACATCGAGTCGAGCGCGAGCGACGCCTTGACGAGCCGGTACTTGCCCGAGGCCTCCGGGGCGATGTCGCGGGAGCGCGAGACGCTGACCCGCGCCCGCGGCCCGTAGCGATCGCGCAGCGCCTGCTCGGCGCGCGGCACCACCTCGGCCTCCTCGGCGTCGCTGACCACCTGGAGCGCGTAGCTCCGCTCGTCGACCTGGAGGAGCTGGTACGCGTCGAGGCCCTCGATCGCCGCCAGTCGCCGATCGACGTCCGCCTGCGTCACCAGCTCCCCCTCCGGGGTCCTGGTGAGATTGATGGCCCGGCCCTCGATGCAGGAGAGCATCAACCCCTCCGTCCGCCCGCAGGGACAGGCGCTCTCGGCGCGCCGTCCGAGATCGCCCGCGTCGAAGCGGATGAGGGCCCGCCACGGGTTGTCGAAGGTGGTGATGAGGAGCTTGCCGATGGAGGGGGACGCGTGCTCCGCCCTGAAGGGCAGGAAGTCCACGCGGCAGGACTCCGTGTTCTGGTGCATGCGGCCGTGCTCGCACTCCATGAAGACGTACCCGCTCTCGGTCGTCCCGTAGGAGCTCATCACCGGCGCATCGAAGACCGCCTGGATGTGCCGACGGTGGAGGAGCGACGGATACTCGTACGTCAGGGTGATCAGCGCCGGCTGGAACGGCCGCTTGCCGGCGCGCGCCGCATACCGGCACAGGCGGCTCAGGAGCGAGGGGTTGGCCTCGAGCACGACCGGCCGGAAGAGCGCGAGCTCGGTCAGCATGCGCTCGCAGTGGGTGTCCGGCCAGGCCAGGGGGTCCACCAGCTCGTTGAGATAGAGGAAGCGGCCCAGGCGGCGCTGCTCCAGCGGGAGCGGGCGCGCGCTGGGAACGCCCACGTTGAGCGGGCTGGCGAGGATCGCCTCCCGCTGGTCCCCCGTCGCGGCGCGCCGGGCGTGCAGGTTGAGCGACCAGGAGGCCCGCTCGGAGCCGTCCCACCACGCCTGGTTCCAGATGTTCTGGACCTTGTCCTCGGTCGTGCCGCTGGTGGAGACGAGCTCGATCTCCCCGCCGCGCAGCGCCTGCTCCATGCTGCGCCCGGGCACCACGAAGGCGGCCGGGGCGTGGATGTTCATGAGCTGCTTGGTGAGCGCCGGCAAGGCGCGGTAGCGCTCGTCGACGGACACACCCGTTCCCCGGTCGAAGGCCCGCCAGGTCCGGTAGGCCTCCACGTGGGTGAGCGCCTGATCGAGCGCCTCGATGCAGCGCGCGGTGAAGCGGTCTGCGGCGGCGGCCGACGACCTCGGCGGCGGGATCGGAGCCTTGGCTGTCGGTGCCATGGGCGGAGCACGCACGGGGAGGCGCGTCAAGGCCGATGACCTTACTCCATCCTGGCCGGAGTTCAACGGCTCGCCGCGGCTCCAGGTCCCGGTGGCAGGAGGCCGGGAAGCGTCGTATCCTACCGGCCTCAGCCTCGAAGCGGCGATGCGCGTAACCGTCCTCTACAACGTCGATTACGATCCCGCTTCCCCGGCCCCTGGCCTGGAGTCGCGGCAGGACGTGTCGCGGGTCGCCGACGCCGTCGCGTCCGCGTTGAAGGCGGCAGGGCACTCCCCCACGCTGCTGGGCGTCGGCGATGACCCGCTGGAGGTGCTGTGCTCGCTGCGCGGCGCGTCCGGGCCCGACCTGGTCTTCAACCTCTGCGAGTCGCTGCGCGGCGACGCCCGCGGCGAGGCGGGGATGAGCGCAGCGCTGGCGCTGCTCCCGGTCCCCTTCACCGGGTCCGACGCGCTGACGCTCGGGCTGGCGCTGCACAAGGACAAGGCGAAGGCCCTGCTGCGCCAGCATGGCGTCCCGACGCCCGATTGGTGGGTGCTGGAGGAGGGAGCGGCGCTCCAGGTCCCGGGCGCGTCCTTCCCCCTCATCGTGAAGCCGGTGCGCGAGGATGGGTCGCTGGGGATCTCCTTCGACTCGGTCGTGAACGACCTCTCCGAGCTCTCGAACGCGGTCCGCTGCGTGTGGAGGCTGGACCAGCCCGCCCTGGTGGAGTCCTACATCGCGGGGCGCGAGGTGATGGTGTCGTTCCTGGGCAACACGCCGCGCCTGGTGCTCCCGCTCCGGGAGATCGAGTTCGGCCCGGCCTTCGCGGGCCGGCCCCGGATCGTCTCCTACCTCGCGAAGTGGATCCCCTCGGCGCCCGAGTGCCAGGACAGCGCCTCCGTCGCCTGCGGCCTCCCCCACGACACGGCCGGACGGGTCGTCGAGGCCGCGCTGCGAACGTGCGAGGCGCTCGGCTGCCGCGACTACGGCCGGGTCGACATTCGCCTGGCCTCCGACGGCGTTCCCCACGTCATCGACGTCAACCCGAACTGCGACCTGCACCCGGAGGCGGGGTTCGCGCGCGCCGCCGCGGAGTCGGGCTTGAGCTATCAGTCCCTCGTCTCGAGGATCGCGGAGGTCGCCTTTGACAGGACCAGGAGAGATCCGTCCGATCCAGCCGGCCGATCTCCCGGCGCTGCACGCGCTGCTGCTCCGGGTCACCGCGTTCTCAGCGGATGAGGTGGTCTGCGCGCTCGAGGTCGCGACCGGCGCCGCCCAGCCCGACCATCCCGACTACGTCGCCCGGTGTGCCTTCGTCGACTCGATGCTGGCCGGGTTCATCGTCTACGGTCCGACGCCGATGACGCACGGCACGTACGATCTGTACTGGATCGCGACGGATCCGCGGGTGCGCGGCGCCGGGCTGGGCGCCTCGCTGATGAAGGTGATGGAGGCGGACCTCCGGGCACGCGCGGCGCGCCTGGTCCGCGTGGAGACCTCCGGGACCGATGGGTACGACGCGACGCGCACGTTCTACCGGGCAGGGGGCTACGCCGAGACGGCTCGGGTCCCGGACTTCTACCGGGCAGGGGACGACCTGGTCATCCTGACGAAGAGGCTCTGACTCGGGACGGCGACGCGGCCGCTGCCGCCGCGGTGGATCAGCTCCAGGCCTCAACGAGGAACATCCGCACCTCGGCCGAGGGAACCAGCCAGATCACGCGCCTCACGCAGCGCGTCCTCGATGAGGCCCGCGAGCTGGAGCGACGGCTCCTGCCCCTCGGGCTCGCTGGAGGGCCCCGGGACCTCGTAGCGATGGACCAGGCGGCGAGGGCCGAGGTGGTCGTCGGCCGGCTCCGCCGGCTGGAGCATCAGCTCCTCCCCGGTCTCGGCGGCCACCTGGAAACGCGCTGCGAGCCCTCCCAGCGTCCTGGCCTGCTCTCCGCCGGTCCGGGCTGCCTCGGCGTGAAGCGCCTCGGCGACCTTGCACATCACCCGCTTGAACTGCTCCCGGTCGTCCTGCCGGAGGGTGGCGACGAGGCTCAGGGAGCTCGCCAGGGCCGAGATGTCCGCGGCGACGGTGAACCGGGCGGCCTGGTGGCGTGGTTGGTCGGAGGAGCCTCCCCCTCCGGCGGGGCCGTGCCTGGAATCCGTCGTGGCGCTGATGGTGTTGACTGCCATCTCGACCTCGGGAGCTGACACCCATGTCTTCGTCACATCAGACCGCGAGACTTAGGAACCATGGGGCCTCGCTCCCCTCGGGCCGCCCCCGCGCTGACAAAAGTCCTGCTTTCGGAGTGTTACCTGTGCTAGACAGAGATCAAGGGCGCTGGGTGGCCGCGGTCTGGCCGTCTCGATTCCGGCGCTCCACCATCACCCGAACACCGAACGCGAGCCTCTCAGGGCCGCGCCGACCCTCAGCACGGGTCGCCCGGATCCCTCGCCCGTCACACATGATGAAGCCCTCCGCCTCGAAGCAGCACCGCGGTCGCCGTCCTGACCGCCAGCAGCAGCGCCGTTCCCGCGGTGGCAAACCGGAGCATCGGCCCGCCATCACGCTCACCCACGAGGGCGTCCCGGCCGTCGTCCCGGATGCCCAGCCGCCCTCTCGGACGGTGTTCGTCTCCGACCAGAGCCGCGCCACCTACCCCTGGTTGCCCGGCCGCGTCATCGCCGGCAGCGTCTGGCGCGGGCCGCGGAACGAGCGTGTGCAGGTGGACGACGCCGGCAACGCCCTACCCTGGCGTGCCCGCGCGGCGCCGGTGCGGTGAGGCCGCAGCGACCGCTGTATCCGGGGGTGTACACGCCCGGGTTCGTGAGCGGCAATCACGGCTACCGGACCGAGGGCTGGGCGCCGGGCGCGCGCCCCTGACGCGACCCGGCCACCCTGCGTCGAGCAGCCCGCCCGGCAGCCTCGCCGGGCGGGCGCCTGCCACCGGACGAGCCGCTAGACCGCCAGCTCGTAGACCCGGCGGACCGCCTTGCTGTCGAGCTTCACGAAGTTGCCCACGGTGCGTCTGTCACCGTCGGTGCACTTCCTCGCCATCTCGTCGAGGCGGTCCTTCCCGATGTGGAGATCGGCCAGGCGCGTGCCGAGGCCGATGGCGTGGTACCAGGCCTCGAGCCGCCGGATGCCCTCTCGGGCGGTGACCTCCGGGGTCCAGAAGTCCGTGTCCACGTTCCAGACCCGCGACGCCCACTGGGCGAAGCGGGCGGGGTCCGTCGGCATGGTGAGCTTCATCCAGGCGGGGAAGACCACGGCCAGCCCGGCGCCGTGGGCCACGTCGTAGACGCCGGAGAGCTCGTGCTCCATGTCGTGCGAGGCCCAGTCACCGACGCGGCCGGTGTCGAGCAGGTTGTTGTGGGCGATGGTGCCCGCCCACATGAACTCCGCCCAGGCGTCGTAGTCGCGGGGGCTCGCCAGGACCTCGACCGCCTTGTGGGCGATGGTCTTCATGGTCGCCTCGAGGAGGCGGTCGGTGAACTCCACGTGCCGCACGGTGGTGAAGTAGCGCTCCATGAGGTGCGCCATGATGTCGGCGGCGCCGCAGCCCACCTGGAAGGCCGGCAGGGTGAAGGCCAGCTCCGGGTTCAGGATCGAGAAGCGCGGGTAGAGGAGGTCCGAGTTGACCGCGCGCTTGAGCAACCCCTCCTCCCTGGTGATCACCGTCCCGGTGCTCGACTCGCTGCCGGCGGCAGGGATGGTGAGGACGGTGCCCACCGGCAGGGCCGCCTTGGGCTCCCCCTCGCCGAGGTAGAAGTCCCACACGTCATGGTCGATGACCGCGCCCATGGCGATGGCCTTGGCCGAGTCGATGACGCTGCCGCCGCCCACCGCCAGCACCAGGCCCAGCCCCTTCTCCTTGCAGAGCCGCACGCCCTCGTGCACCAGCGAGAGCCGCGGGTTGGGCTTCACCCCGCCCAGCTCGACGTACTCCACCCCCGCGCCCTTCAGCGACGCCACGACGCGGTCGAAGAGCCCGGAGGACCTGATGCTGCCCCCGCCGTAGTGGAGGAGGACCTTCTTCGCGTGGACGGCCGTCTCGGCCCCCACGCGCGCCTCGGTGCCCCTGCCGAAGACGATCCGGGTCGGATTGCAGAACTCGAAGTTGTTCATGTGCTCTCCCGTCGAACGGAGTGGCGCTTCCTCGTGGTCCCGCGGACCACGAAAGTGGGTTCCAGCACGATGGTCCGCTTCCGCGGCCGCTCGCCGGCGATGAGCCGCAGGAGCAGCTCGGCGCCGCGCCGGCCCATCTCGAAGGCCGGCTGCGCGACGGTGGTCAGCGGGGGGTCGACCAGCGTGGCCAACTCGATGTCGTCGAAGCCGATGACCTCCACGTCCTCCGGGACGCGCAGCCCGCGCCGCTTGAGGGCGCGCATCGCACCGATGGCCATCCGGTCGTTGGCCGCGAAGACCGCGTCGAAGGGCGACCGCCTCCGGCCCGCGCCCAGCAGGGCCTCGACGGCGCGCTCCCCGCTCGCCACCGAGTAGTCGCCGAGCGCGTGGAGGATGGTCGCCGGATCGAGGCGCCGCGCCCGGAAGGCGTCCTCCACCCCCGCCCGGCGCAGCCCGGAGATGGCGAGCTCGGCCGGCCCGGTGATGAAGCACAGACGGCGCGCGCCCCCGTCGAGGAGGTGGCCGGTCGCGCGCGCGGCCCCCCCGCGGTTGTCCGCGTACACCCCCGGAGCCGAGGCACGGCCCTCGACCGTGCGGTCGAGGAGCACGCAGGGGACGCCGTGGCGCTCCAGCACGTCGAGCTGCGCAGCGCAGTCCGACGCGGTCGAGTTGAGGAGCACGCCGTCCACCCGCTTCTCCAGGAGGATGCGCACGTGCTCCTGCTCCTTGGCGAGGTCCCGGTCAGAGTCGCACAGGAAGACCCCGTAGCCGAGGCTGCGCAGCGCCTCCTCGGCACCCTTGATGATGGGCGGGAAGAAGGGATCGGCGATGTCGGGGACGATCAGGCCCACCGCCCGCGACTTGCCGGTGGCGAGCCCCCGGGCGGCGCCGCAGGGCGCGTAGCCGCGCCGCGCGATGATGTCCTTCACCCGCTGGCGCGTCCCCGCCCCGACCCCCTCGACCTTGTCGTTGAGCACCCGCGACACGGTGGCCAGGGAGACCTCCGCTTCCCGCGCGATGTCAGCGATGGTGGGCCGCAACGACGCTCCGACCGGTCGAGGAGCAAGCGCTTTACGAAAGCGCTTGCTCCAGCTATCACGGGGTCCCTTGCAGCACAAGCGAGGCGACCCGTGACCGCGCAGCAGCAGCCCTACCGCCACGTGGTGCTGTTCAGGTTCCGCCCCGGGGTGGCGGAGCAGACGCTCCGGGCCATCGAGCAGGCCTTCGGCGACCTGGCCCGGGCGCTCCCCTTCGTCACCGGCTTCGAGTGGGGCCGGAACGACAGCCCGGAGGGGCTCGACAAGGGCTACAGCCACTGCTTCCTCGTCACCTTCGCCAGCGCCGCCGACCGGGACGCCTACCTGCCCCACCCCGCCCATCAGGCGTTCTGCCGGACCTGGCTGGATCCGAACCTGGAGGACGCGTGCGTGGTGGATTTCGAGGCGGAAACCGGGAAGTGAGACCTGTCCGCCGCTCGCGGAGCCGCGGCCAGCCCCGCGCCCGTGCTACCTTCCACTGCGGAGGTGAAGCCCCTTGGGAGCGGACTGGGTACAGCTCTTCGACCTCGATCTCTACCGCCGGATCTCGGCGATGGATCGGCCCTCGCTCGAGCGCCACCTCGAGGAGAACCTCACCCTCCTGAAGCTGAAGGCGTGGCGAAGGGCGGACGGCACCGTCGCAGCCGGGAAGTCGGCGGCCACTCCCGAGGCCCGGGAGCTGGCCCGGCGGGAGAGACAGGCGCAGGGCGCAGAGACCTGGGACCGCACGCTCCGGCAGGTCCGCGCCGGTCCAGCCCGCTACGAATCGAAGCAGGGACAGGCCCTGCGCCGCAGCATCGCGGAGGACGCCGCGGTCGAGGGCGAAGCGCGAATCGTGATGGACC
>JADGQZ010000392.1 GCA_017881345.1 Myxococcaceae bacterium
CCGCGGTCCATCACGTAATGACGGTCCGCGATGGAAGAGGCGAACTTCAGATTTTGCTCCACCAGGAGGATGGTGAACCCTTCCGTCTTCAGCCGACGGATGGTGGCGCCGATCTGCTGGACGATGACCGGTGCGAGCCCCTCGGTGGGCTCGTCCAGAAGCAGGAGCCGGGCCCCGGTGCGGAGGATGCGTCCGATGGCGAGCATCTGCTGCTCGCCGCCCGAGAGCTTGGTGCCCTGGCTCCCCAGACGCTCCTTGAGGTTGGGGAACAGCTCCAGGACGGCCTGGAGGGTCATGCCGCCGGGGCGGAGCTGGGGGGGCAGGAGGAGATTCTCCTCCACGTTCAGGCTGGCGAAGATGCCGCGCTCCTCGGGGCAGAGCTCCATGCCCAGCCGGGCGATGCGGTGGGGTGGGAGCCGGATGGTCTCGTGACCATCGAGCACCACCGAGCCCTCGCGGCGCGGCACCATGCCCATCAGCGAGCGCAGGGTGGTGGTCTTCCCAGCGCCGTTGCGGCCGAGCAGGGTCACCAGCTCGCCGGGGCGAATCTCGAAGTCCACGCCGTGGAGGATGTGGCTCTCGCCGTACCAGGCCTCGAGGCCCTCGACGTGGAGCAGCGCGCGGGCGGCGACCTCCGGGGCCGGTCCCGAGGCGGCGGCCCTTGCCGCCTCACTCATGGTCCGACCCCATGTACGCCTGGACCACGTCCTTGTTCTTCGAGACCGCGGAGTAGTCGCCCTCGGCCAGGACCTCGCCCCGGGCCAGCACCGTGATGGTGTCCGAGAGGTTCGCCACCACCTTGAGGTTGTGCTCGACCATCAGCACCGTGCGGCTTGCGCCCACCTTCTTGATGAGCGCGGCGATGCGGTTCACGTCCTCGTGGCCCATCCCGGCCGTGGGTTCGTCCAGCAGGAGCAGCTCGGGGTCGAGCGCCAGGGTGGTGGCGATCTCCAGCGCCCGCTTCCGTCCGTAGGACAGCTCCACCGCCTGGACGTGGAGGAAGTCCTCCAGGCCCACCGCCTCGGCGAGCTCGTGCGCCCGCGGCTCCAGGTTCTGGAGCGCGCGGTCCGAGCGCCAGAAGTCGAAGGACTGGCCACGCTTCCGCTGGAGCGCGACGCGGATGTTCTCCAGCACGGTGAGGTGGGGGAACACGGCGGAGATCTGGAAGGAGCGCACCACGCCGCGGCGGGCGACGTCTGCCGGACGGTCCGAGGTGATGTTCGCGCCCTTGAACTTGATGGTCCCGGCGGACGGAGTGAGGAACTTCGTCAGCAGATTGAAGCAGGTCGTCTTCCCGGCGCCGTTCGGGCCGATGAGGGCGTGGATGGTCCCCGCCCGCACCGTGAGGCTCACGTTCTTCACCGCGACGAACCCGCGGAATTCCTTGGTCAGCCCCTGGGTCTCGAGAAGCGGCTCACCGGCGTGACGCGCTGAATCGAGCATGTGCGCTGACCTAGGAGACCCTTGAAGACACAGCAAGACACGCTGCGTCGTTCCTGCGTCTTTGCCGGAACCGGCTGGCTACCGCTCGGTGACGTAGAGGCCGGGGGCGTCCGCCAGGGGCGGATTCGCTGCGCTCCCGGGTGCCTTCGGGGGACGGATGCGCTCACCGGCCCTCGCTTCCAGCCACCGCGCCCAGGCATGCCACCAGGTGTCCTGGTGCCGGGTGGACCCCACCTGCCAGGCCTCCGGGGTCCCGTGCAGGTGCTCGTGCAGCCAGTAGGCGGCGCTCTTGCTGGGCGGATTGACCACCCCTGCGATGTGGCCCGAGCTGCTGAGCACGAACTGCACCTTGCCCCCGAGCAGGCTGGTCGTCCGGAAGGCGGACCGCCACGGGGTGATGTGGTCCTCCACCGCGCCGACGATGAAGGTGTCCTGCGTCACCGCCCCGAGCCGGAGCCGCTTGCCCCCCACGCTCATCTCGTCCCGGGCCAGCGCGTTGTCCAGGTAGCAGCCGCGGAGGTACTCCGAGAGCAGGCGGGCGGGGATCCGGGTCCCGTCGTCGTTCCAGGCCAGCAGGTCGAACCCCGGAGGCTGATCGCCCATCAACCAGGCCGAGCCGTAGTAGTTGAAGTGCAGGTCGTTGGGCCGGAGCAGGTTGAAGGTCCTGGCCATGTCGTGCGACTCGAGCAGTCCCTTGCGCTGCACCCGCCGGAGCATCCGCTCGATGGTCGGCCGGTCGGTGAACGCGCCCAGCGGCCCGGGCTCGCTGAAGTCCACCAGGGTGTTCATCAGGGTCAGCGAGTTGAGCGACCGATCGCCGATGGATTCCAGATATGCGGCGAGCATCGTCGCCAGCGTGCCGCCCACGCAGAGCGCGGCGACGTTGACCTTGGGAGCGCCGGTGATCTCCTTCACCACCCGGAGCGCCTCGAGCGGCCCCTCGAGCAGGTAGTCCCCGAAGCCCACGTCGCGCAGGCTCGCGTCGGGGTTCCGGTAGCTCATGCAGAAGGTGGTGTGGCCGTTCTTGACCGCCCACTCGATGAAGCTCCGGCCGGGGGCGAGGTCCATGATGTAGTACTTGTTGATGAACGGCGGGCAGCACAGCAGCGGCACCGCGTGCACCGTCTCGGTCTGCGGCGCGTACTGGATGAGCTCGAAGAGCCGGTTCCGGTAGACCACCTTGCCCGGCGTGTTCGCCAGGTTCTTGCCCACCTCGAACCCCGAGCGGTCCACCAGCCGCGGCCAGCCCTCGCGTGTCCGGAGGTCGTCCAGCCACATCCGCAGCCCGCGCGCCGCGCTGAGCCCGCCGCTCTCGAACGCGCGCCGCAGCGCCGCCGGATTGGTGAGGAAGAAGTTGGTCGGGGCGAGCGAATCCACCAGGAGCTGGCTGGCCATCCGTGCCTTGCGCGCCGTGGTCCCGTCGACCGCCGACGCCTCGAGCAGGTCGCGGGCCAGCTGCTCGCGCAGCAGGTGGTGCTGGAGCAGCCAGAAGAAGAGTGCGTTCTCCGACCAGGTCCGGTCACCGAAGCGCCGGTCCTTGGCCGGCACCGGCAGCGGGCCCTCGGGGGTGGCGCCCACGGCCCGTGCAGCCGCGACACCGGTGGCCACCACCGCCCCGTTCGCCCAGCGGGCCACCGCACCGAGGGTGGAGACGGGGTGGCGCACCAGGCCGGCGGCCTCGCTTCCGAGCGCGCGCCCGAAGCCGACCGGGTCCACGCGGTCGAGCACCGCGTCCGCCACCCGGCGGAGCCCGCCCGGGAGGTTGTCCACCACAGGGACGGGGGGAAGGGGCGGCGCGCTGTCTGGTATCGCCTGGGGACGTTGCGGTAGCTCCAGCACCTTCATCGTCTACTCCCTGCCGGCGAGGTCCGTGAACGGCGCCGGTGCTTGAGGGACTCGAGCGCGCGTCGCTGCGTATCGAAGAGCTCGGGGTCCACGTGATGGGCCTGCAGGCTGGCGCCGAGCTTCAGGCGCAGAAAGGCGCTCGAGGTGTAGCGGGTCACCCGCTCGTAGTAGCGCTCGGTGAGCTCCCGGACCAGCTCCGCGTACGCATCGGCCAGATGCGCGGGGACGCTGAAGCCATCGTAGTCGACCACCGCCCGGATCCTCCGACCCAGCGGAGCGCAGACCTGCTCGACCGTGTCCGCGATCCGCCGGAGGTCCTCCTCGTCGCGGATCGCAAGCCCGGCGAAGTTGATGAAGAGCACCTCGCGCTTGGGGTCGAACTCGAACCGCGAGGAGAGCGGACGGTCCTCGAGCAGCCGCCGCAGGCCCATCGGCTCGTTCCGGAACAGGCCCGGATCCATGGTCCCGAGCGGCCGCTTGATCTCCGGTGTGAAGTCCATCTGGGCGAGGACCTCGTGCTCCAGATCGACGCCGGGCGCGATCTCCTCGAGCCGCAGCCCGGTCTCGGTGAGCCGGAACACCGCGCGCTCGGTGACGTAGAGCGTCTCGTGACCCATCTCGCGGGCGCGCTCGCCACTGAAAGTGACCTGCTCGACCGCGGGGACGAACTTGCGGTTCTTCCCCTCCTGCACGATGCGCAGCCGTCCGTCGCCGATCTCGAGGCTGAGCCCACCCGAGGTGAAGGTCCCGACGAACACCACCTTGCGCGCGTTCTGGCTGATGTTGATGAACCCGCCGCAGCCGGCGAAGGTCGACCCGAAGCGGCTCACGTTGACGTTTCCGGCCGCGTCCACCTGGGCCATGCCGAGGTACGCCTGGTCGAGCCCGCCACCGTCGTAGAAGTCGAACTGCTGGTTCTGATCGACCAGCGCCTCGTTGTTCACCGCCGCGCCGAAGTTGAGCCCCGAGACAGGCAGGCCGCCGACCACCCCCGGCTCGGCGGTGAGCGTGAGCAGCGGGAGCAGGCCCTCCTCCTGCGCCACGCCGGCCACCGACTCGGGCATCCCGATGCCCAGGTTGATCAGGGTGCCCGGGATGAGCTCGCACGCGGCGCGCCGGCCGATGACCTTCCGGCCGTCGAGCTTGTGCGGGGGCAGGGTCTCCAGGGGCACCCGGAGCTCCCCGGAGAAGGCCGGGTCGTAGGCGGTGGCGTAGGTCTGGGCGTGGTACTCGGCCGGGGCCACCGCCACGCAGTCGACCAGCGCCCCGGGGATCTTCACGCTCCGCGCAGGGAGCGAGCCAGCCTGGGCGAGCCGCTCCACCTGGACGATGACCACGCCTCCGCTGTTCTTGGCCGCCATGGCCATGGCCAGGTTGTCGAGCGTGAGCGCCTCGCGCTCCATGGTCACGTTGCCGTGCGGGTCGGCGGTGGTGCCGCGGAGGAAGACCACGTCGATGGGGAAGGTCCGGTAGAGGAGCCACTCGTGGCCGTGGATCTCCAGGAGCTCCACCAGCTCCTCGGTGGTGCGCGAGTTGACCTTCCCGCCGCCGTTCCGCGGGTCGACGAACGTCCCCAGACCCACCCGGGACAGCGTCCCCGGCTTGCCGGCGGCGATGTCCCGGTAGAGGTGCGAGATGCAGCCCTGGGGGAGGTTGTAGGCCTCGATCTCCCCGGCGAGCGCGAGCGCGCCCACGCGAGGAATGAGCCCCCAGTGACCACCCACCACGCGCTTGAGCAGCCCGGGAACGGCCAGCCGGTTGAGGCCGCGGGTCTTGCCATCTCCCTGGCCCGCGGCGAAGAGCAGGGTGAGGCCGCCCGGACGCCCGTGGGTCTGGTAGGCGCGCGCCAGGGCCTCCAGGAGGCCATCGGGCGTGCCGATCCCGACAAAGCCCGAGGTGGCCAGCGTGTTGCCCGGCTGGATCAGGGCCACGGCCTCGTCGAGGCTCGCGATCTTGCTCACCGAGACGAGCGACATCGTGCGACCCCCTTTCCGGCGTGGGTGAGGATCGACTGCA
>JADGQZ010000393.1 GCA_017881345.1 Myxococcaceae bacterium
CTCGCCGTAGAAGGGGGTGCGGTCGGTGAGCAGCTCGCCCCTGTCCCCGGCGCGGAGCTCGGGCACCTCGCGGCCGTCCTTCACCAGCGCGACCACGGTGCCCTCGCCCTCGTGCCCGTCGCCCTCGTGGCCGAGGAATGCCGTGTCCCCGAGCCGCTGCTGGAGCGTCGGCCAGAGCTCCGCCACCGCCTTCTCACCCGAGCCACCGAACGTCCCGCGCTGCCGCTGGGCGTCCATCAGCTGCTCGTAGCGGTCCAGGTCCACGTCGAAGCCGCGCTCGCGGGCGATGACCTGGGTCAGGTCCCAGGGGAACCCGTGGGTGTCGTGGAGGAGGAAGACCACGTCGCCCGAGAGCACCTTCTTGCCCCCGGCCCGGAGCATCTCCTCGTCGATGAGCCGGAGCCCCCGGGCCAGGGTCCGGCGGAAGGACTCCTCCTCGTGCTGCGTGGCCTGGAGGACGAAGGCCTCGTTTTCCTGGAGCTCGGGATAGGCGGCCCGCATCTCCTGGATCACGACCGTCACCACCTCGTGGAGGAACGGCTCCTCCAGCCCGAGGCGCGCGCCGTGGCGGATGGCCCGCCGCATGATGCGCCGGAGCACGTAGCCACGGCCCTCGTTGGATGGCTGCACGCCGTCGGAGATCAGGAAGGCGGTGGCGCGCGCGTGGTCGGCGATGACGCGCATCGAGGCGTCGTCCGCCGGGTCGCGCCCGTAGGTCTTGCCGGACAGCCCCGCGGCCCGTGCCAGCAGCGGCACGAACAGGTCGGTGTCGTAGCTGCTGCGCTTGCCCTGGACGACGGCGGCGATGCGCTCCAGCCCCGCCCCGGTGTCGATCGACGGCCGCGGCAGCGGCACGAGCGGGCTGTCCTTCTCCTTCCGCTCGAACTGCATGAAGACGAGGTTCCAGATCTCGAGCCAGCGGTCGCACTCGCAGGCCACGCCGAGGCAGGGGCGCCCCGCGGCGACCTCGGCGCAGGGGATGTCGTCCCCCTGGTGGTAGTGGAGCTCCGAGCACGGGCCGCACGGTCCCGTGTCGCCCATCGCCCAGAAGTTGTCCTTGTAGCCGAGCCGGGGGATGCGCGACTCGGGCACGCCCACCCGCTTCCAGAGGCGCGCGGCCTCCTCGTCCCAGGGGATGCCCTTCTCGCCGTTGAACACCGTGGCCGCTAGCCGGTCGGCCGCGATGCCCAGGTCCTTGGTCACGAACTCCCAGGCGAAGGCGACCGCGTCCTCCTTGAAGTAGTCGCCGAAGGAGAAGTTCCCCAGCATCTCGAAGAAGGTGTGGTGCCGCGCGGTGAAGCCGACGTTGTCCAGGTCGTTGTGCTTGCCGCCGGCGCGCACGCACTTCTGCGACGAGGTGGCCCGCTTGTACGGCCGCGACTCGCGGCCGGTGAAGACGTCCTTGAACTGCACCATGCCGGCGTTGGTGAAGAGCAGGCTGGGGTCGTCGAGCGGGACGAGCGACGAGCTGGCCACCCGGCGGTGACCCCGGTTCTCGAAGTAGGACAGGAAGGCTTCGCGGACCTGCGAGGCGGTGCGGACCATGGAAGCCCTGCATATAACGTCTGCTAGGCTCCGGGGCCCTTCGCCCGTGTGCGCCCACCCCTTCGCCCCTCCCGTCCGGACCCTCCGCTCGGTGGCGCTCGGGGCGGTCCTCGTCGGCAAGGCGGCGCTCGCCCAGCCCGACCCCCGCATCGCCTACCTCTCCCGGCAGCTGGCCACCGCGACCGATCCCCGCGTCCGCGCCCAGGCTGCCCTGACGCTCGGGACCACCGAGGCGCCCGGTGCGCTGGAGCCTCTGTGCGGCGCCCTGCAGGACCCGGTGCCTCTGGTGCGCGCAGCGGTCGCCCGTTCGCTGCCGGAGCTCCACGACCTGGCGGCGCTGGACTGTCTCGTGGCGCACGCCGCCGACTCGGCCCCGGACTCGCAGGGAGAGATCCGCCGGGCGCTCGCCCTGCTCCGCAGGGTCAAGGAGCGCGCGCCCACGGTCGACGTCTGGGTGGACCCGGTGCGTGATCCCTCCACCCCACCGCTGGGCGAGGTCCTGTGCGGCGAGGCCCGTGCGCATCTGGTCAAGCGGCTGGCCTGGGCCGGGGCCCGGAGCGAGGCGGTGGAGTCGGCATCGAGGCGCGCCGGTCCCCCCGCCCGGGCGTATCTCCTGCAGCCCACGCTGCTCCGGGGCGACGGCGGCGCCGTCGTCCTGGCCGGGGTGTGCCTCACCTGGCCGGGCAAGCAGATCCTCGGCGAGGTCCGGGTGACCGGGCGCGGGGGAACGCCGCGAGACCTCGTCCGCGCGCTCGTGCCCCGGCTGGTCCAGGATGCGGCGAGCACCTTCGAGTGGGACCTGACCCCGTGATGGAGGCGACCATGGCGCCACGGCAGCGACGGCTGCGGAACTACCTGCTCGACGCGCCGCTCCAGCTGCGCTTCACGGCGGTGCTGGTGCTGGCGACCCTGCTCGGGGCGGGCCTGCTCGGCATCTTCCTCGCCCGGGCGCTGAACCGTCTGGCGGAGCAGGCGGAGCGGGCGGTGGAGGCGCGCGCCGCGGCGGCGCAGGCGAGCCACGAGCTGGGAAACGCGTCACTGTCGAGGACCCTGCTGGAACGCTTCAACGACCCCGAGTTCACCGCCCAGCTCGAGCGGCAGTCGCACGCCATCGACGCCGCGTACCAGGCCGAGCAGGCGCAGGTCGCCGAGCAGCGGCGAGAGGTGGCGCGCGAGTCGGCGCGGATCGGCTGGCTGGTCATCTTCTCGGTGGGGGTGTTCGTGCTGGCGGTCCTGCTCCTGGGGATCGTCCTGACCCACCGCATCGCCGGGCCGGTCTTCCGCGTGCGCCGGCTCCTGGAGGACCTCGGGCAAGGGCGGCGAGACGTGCCCCGCCACGGGCTTCGCGACGGCGACGAGCTTCGCGAGCTCTTCGACTCGGCGTCGTCGCTGGTGAAGACGCTGCGCGCCGAGGACGAGTCCACCTTCGAGGCGGTCTCGGCGGCGCTCGTCCGGCCGGACCAGACCGACGGGCTGAAGCAGGTGCACCATCGGCTGGCGCTCCGGCTGCAGCGCTGAGCGACCTCCCGTCACCTGGGCGTCGGAGCGGCGTCAGGGAGGAGGATCCGCTCGAGATCTCCGAGCGGGATGGCCCCCTGGTCCAGCGCGCGGTCGTGGAACTCGGCGAGCCGGAAGTCCTTGCCCCGTGCTGCCTGGTACCGCTTGCGGACCCGCCACCACTCGCGGTTGCCGACGAAGTAGGTGGGGAGCTGGGTCGAGCTGAGCTTGGCCCGCTGGAGCTTTCCCTCCGCCTCGGCCTCGGTCTGGAAGGCCCGCCCCATCATCAGATCCATCGCCTGCGCCTCGGTCATGTCGAGCGTCTGCAACCGGATGTCGAGGATGGCGTTGGCGATCGACCTCAGCCAGACCTTGAGGTAGCTGAGCCGGTAGCGCGGATCACCGCCGTCGAATCCCTGGTCCATCATCACCTGCGCCACGTACTCGGCCCAGCCCTCGACGTAGGGGCCGTTGCCGTAGAGCGTGCGCAGGAGGCGGCGGGTCAGCGGCTGGACGTCGTTGGCGTGCTCCGCCTGCACGTAGTGCCCCGGCAGCGCCTCGTGGATGGTGAGCCACTGGAGCACCCAGCGGTTGTATTCGCGGAGCTTCGACTCGGCCTTGGCCTCCGGCACCGACGGATCGATCGGCGTCACCCAGTACTGGGCCTCGGCCTTGGGGTCGAGCGGCGGCGGGGAGTGGAACCCGGCGACCGAATAGATGCCCCGCATGAAGGGCGGAGTGGGGATGACCTTGAGGTTGTCCCGCGAGCCCAGGGTGACGATCTGCTTCTCCCGGATGAACGCGCGAATGCGGTCCAGCTCTGCGCTGACCGTCGCCTGCAGCTGGTCGCGCCGGGGATGATCGTCCGAGATGCGCTGGAGGACCTCGCGGAGCACGGTGTCCGGCGGCTCGGCCCCGGCGTCCACCTGGGCCCCGTGGGCGGGGAACATCTCCCGGTGGAGGGGCAGCGCCAGGTCGAGCATCTCGGCGCGGGTCCGGGTGAACTGCTCCTCGGCGTCGGCGAGGACCTGGTCTGGCGTGATCGGCGACTGCATCGTGAGCTTGAACTTCTCGTCATAGAGCGCCTTCCCCAGCCGCCAGGAGCGGGTGGCGGGACGCTTGCCGAGGTCATCCTTCAGGAAGGCCGAGAACTCGCGGCAGGCGCTGACCGCGGCCGGGGCGACCTGGTCGAACCGCGCGCGGAGCGGCGAGCCGGCGGGGATCTCGTTCCCGATCGTGGCCTCGATCAGCTGGACGTTGCCCTCGTTCTCCTCGGTCGCGACCTTCACGTAGATGGGGTCCGAGTCGGTCAGGTTCTCCCTGGCCTGACGCAGGAAGCGGGGCACCTCCGCGATGCGCGAGAGGATGTGCGAGAGCCGCACGTCCTTGGGCGCGTAGTCGTCCGAGAGCGGCTGGAAGAGGCCCGACCCGAGCATCTCCACGTAGACGGTGGGGTTGTGCTGGAAGCTGTGAATCCGGTCCAGATCGAGCAGGGTCGCGGCGATCTGGTCGTCGATCAGCCGCCGGTCCACCGAGTCCTGAAGCCCGAGCGAGGCGCGCGGGACCTGCTTCTCGAGCCGGTCGCGCCAGCCGAGCAGGAACGTCCGCTGGCGGGCCAGCCCGGCCGGGCCCACGTCGTCGAGCATCGCGTCGAGCGCGACCGTCTTTCCGGTCCGCGGATCCCGGTGCTGGTGGTAGCCGGCCTGCGACGCGGTCACCGGCGAGAGCGCCAGCGACTCGTGGATGAACTGCTCGGCCAGCTTGGCGAAGGTGGCGCTGGAGCCGGTGGGGCTCGCACCCGCGGTGAGCGAGACGACCAGGGCGAAGGCGAGAGGCATCGAGGCTCCCCAGGGGACGGCGGGCTCCAGGCAGTGACGACCGACTCAGGAAGCGGGTGCGACCTCGTCGGCCAGCGCATCCCAGGAGATGAGGGCGTGCAGCGGGACGAGGAGCTCGGCGCCCTCGCTCCCGAGGAGCAGGTCATACGGGCCGACGGCGAGGAGCGGCTCCTCGAGCGTGAACCCGTTCCGGAGCGCCAGCCGAACCCGCTGCCCCACGGCTGCGAGGAAGGGCCGGGGATCGGAGTGAGGCCGCCGGTCCGGCTCGCGCGCCACCGGCACGGGCTTCTGCGCCAGGCGCGAGTCCCGGGGGAGCCGGGGCTGGAGCAGGTCCCAGGTCGTCCGGCGGGCCATCGCACAGACCGCGAGCTTCTCCACCCGGCCGGAGCGCTCGAGCACGAAGGCCACCGGGTGCGAGGCCAGGAGGACGTCGAGGAGCGTCCGGTCGGCGAGCACGAACGCGAGCGGCACCTTGTCCGCGGCCGCCGCCGCGAGCCAGTCGTCCACCGGGGCGGCAGCGACCGCGCTCCGGGCGGCCTTCACCGTCGCCTTGGCCCGGGTGCGCGCCTGGCGCGCCCGGAACTGCTCGAGCGTCAGCCCCGACTGGAGCAGCCCGAACGCCTCGGCGAGGTCGAGCCCCGCGTGCTGCCCCATGAGCGAGTACGCCTGGTCGAACCGCCGGGCCTCCTCGGCGTGGAGCTTTCGCCAGATCCGGGCCCGCATCTTGCCCTCGAGCTCGCCCTTGGCGATGCGGGCCGGCACCCGCTCTCGCGCGGCGAGCGCGGCGATGGCCTCGGGC
>JADGQZ010000007.1 GCA_017881345.1 Myxococcaceae bacterium
GGTGGGCTGGCACGGGCCTCGTCCAACTACCCAGCAGAGATCCGGGCGCACCTCGGTCTCAACTACACCCCCGACTGCACGCTCTGCCACAGCGTGCCCAGCGGCGGATACGGGACGGTGACCACGCCGTTCGGCACCTCGATGCGCGCGCGAGGGCTGGTGGCCCAGAACATCCAGACCCTCGATACCGCGCTGGACGCGCTCGCGGCGGAGAAGACGGACAGCGACGGCGACGGGGTTCCGGACATCGACGAGCTGAAGACGGGAACGGATCCGAACACTGCGGGCGGCTCAGTCCCCCCACCGACCTACGGATGCTTCGACGTCAGCGGCCAGCCCGGGTCCCCGCTTGCGCTGCTGCCGGTGGCGCTCGCCCTGGTCGTCCTGCGGCTCCGGCGCGTCTGACGGCGCCTGCACCGACACGCGCGGCCCGCAAAGAAGCACGGGCGATCGCCTTCCCGGTTGCTTCCCGGGAACGCGCCGCCCGTCAATTTGGGTCGACTGCTGGACCGTCTAGACCGTTCGTCCGCGCCCGAAGATGAGCGAGACGACGGCGAGGATGAGGAACAGGAAGAACAGAACCTTGGCGATCCCGGCAGCACCAACGGCGATGCCACCGAAGCCGAAGACCGCGGCGATGATCGCGATCACGAAGAAGACTGCAGCCCAGTACAGCATCCGTGCGTACCCCCTGCTGGAGTTGACTAACTGCAAGCTGGGCTGCTCGGGCGTTTCAGGGAAGTGGCGTTGTTCAGAGCCTGACGGAATTCGCGGCGCATGCGCCGTGCCATCAGCGCCCGGCCGCGGGGCCTCCAGCCTTGGGGGCGAGCGGCTGCACGCGATCGCCATCCGAGAGCTCGGCGCTCGGGTTGAGCACCACCCGCTCGCCGCCCTGGAGCCCGGCGAGGATCTGCAACTTGCGTCCGTCGTCGTCGCCGGGGGTCACCCGGACCAGCTTCACCCGGTCGTCCGACTCGAGCCGGGCGACGAAGAGCGCATCGCCGCGCCAGGCGAGCGCCTCGCCGGGAACCAGGGGAGTGCGCTTCCCCGGGAAGCGAATCTTCACGTTCACGTAGCTGCCGGGGTACAGCCGCACCGGCTCGTTGGGCACGTCCGTCTCCACCAGCATGGTCCGGGTACGGGCGTCGATGCCCTGGGCGGTGCGGGTGACCCTGGCCTCGATGGGGTGCCCCGGGTCGTCGGGAAGCGTGATGCTCACCGGCGAGCCGGCGTGGATGTCGGCCGCATCGTCCTGGCCGATGTAGGTCTGCACCCGGACGGTGCGGATGTCGGCCAGCTCGAACAGCGGCTGGACCGATTGGTTGGAAGAGGTTCCCGCGGCCACCAGCGCGCCGGGGTCCACGTACCGCGCGGTCACCACCCCATCGAACGGGGCCTTGAGCTGCTCGTACGCCTGGAGGGCCAGGAGAGACTGCAGCGTGGCTTTGGCCACCGACAGCGCGCCCTCGGCGTTGTCCAGGTCCTGCTGGGCGATGAAGCCCTGCGGCCGTAGCTTCCGCAGCCGCTCGGCCTGGAACTGCTTCACCTGGAGGTCGGCGCGGGCGCCGAGCACCTGCTGGTCGGTCTCGGGAGACTCGAGCTGGGCGAGCAGCTGCCCCTTCTTGACCCGGGTTCCCTTGTCGACCTTCACGTCGCGGACATACCCGGCGACCTTCGAGTAGAGCGTGGACTGCGCCCAGCCCCGGACCTCGCCAGGGATGCTGAGGGTGCGGTCCGCGGGGGCCAGCTCCACCTCGGCAACCCGGACCGTCGGGCCCCGGTCGAGCACGGTGGCCCGCTGCTCGCGCTCCTTCGCCTCGGCGCCCCGCCGGGTGACGGCGATGGCCACCACCCCGAGGATGGCCGCGAGCACCAGCACCAGCGTGCCGATGGTGAGCGCGCGGGGCCGGGAGTGCGTCGGGGGAGCCTCGGCCTTCGCCGTCTCGTGCATCTCGCTCATGCCAGCGCTCCGGGGTGTGCGCCCTGGCTCTCTTCCAGGAAGCGCTCGTCGAGACGGTGTGCCTCGGGGTCCTTCCTGCGGAGGACCGAGTAGACCACCGGCACGACGAAGAGGGTCACGAAGGTCGCCACGAGCAGGCCGCCGATCACCGCGCGGCCAAGCGGAGCGTTCTGCTCGCCGCCCTCGCCGAGCGCAAGGGCCATCGGCAGCATGCCCAGCACCATCGCCAGCGCGGTCATCAGCACCGGGCGGAGCCGGACCTTCCCCGCCTCGAGCGCGGCGTCGAGCGGGCCGAGGCCCTGGCTCCGGACCTCGTTGGCGTAGGACACGAGGAGGATGCTGTTGGACACCGCGATGCCCACCGACATGATCGCGCCCATGAAGGACTCGACGTTCAGCGTGGTGCCGGTCACCGCCAGCATCCAGAGGATCCCCACCAGCGCCCCCGGGACCGCCGCGAGGATGATGAAGGGGTCCAGCCAGGACTGGAACAGCACCACCATCAGCAGATAGACGAGCAGTACCGCGAGGATGAGCCCCAGCCCCAGGGCGCTGAACGAGGTGCGCATGCTCTCGATCTGCCCCCGGACGGAGATCTTCATTCCCTTTGGGACGTCGTGCAGCGAGTCGATGGTCTTCTGGATGTCGCGGGCCACCGAGCCCAGGTCACGGCCCTCGGGCGCGGCCTGGACGTTGATCACCCGCTGGATGGTGGAGTGGTTGACCGAGGCGAGCGTCTTCCCCGCCGAGAGCTGAGAGAAGGTTCCCAGGTACAGGCTTCCCGCGGGCCGAGCGGCGTCGGTGAGCCCCTGGGTCAGCGTCTGCCGGAGCGGCTGCGACCCGGTCTGGTTGACGGGGGTGGCGAGCAGGTCGCTGGTGCTCCGCATCTTCGGAAGCGGCGTCTGGACGGCGACCAGATAGTTCACGTTGTTCTGGGGGCTGAGCCAGAAGTTCGCGTTCACCAGCGAGCTGCTGGCCAGCGAGGTGAGCAGGTTGTTCGCAACGTCGCGCTGGGTGAGGCCCACCTGGGCGGCCCGGAGCCGGTCCACGTCCAGGTTCAGCGTGGGGTAGTCGAGCACCTGGGGGATACGCACGTCGACGATGCCCGGGACACGCCGGAGCCGCGCCGCGAGCTGCCGACCCACCGTGAAGCCCTTCTCCAGATCGTTGGACTCGATGACCACGTCGATCGGCGCGGGCAGACCGAAGTTCAGCACCTGGGTCACGATGTCCGCGGGCTGGAAGTAGAGCGAGCTGCCGGGGAAGGCCTTCTCCAACTCCTGGCGGATGCGCCGCTGGTACTCGCGGGTGGGGTGGTGGTCGGCCTTGAGCGAGATGAGGATCTCGGCGTCCTGCGGTCCGATGTTGTCGGTGGAGACGAAGGCCAGGTTGTAGGAGAGCGGGATGCCGATGTTGTCGTTCAGCGAGGCCAGCTCCCGGGCGGGGATGATCTCGCGGATCTTCCGCTCGGCCTCGAGCACCAGGCGCTCGGTGTCGGTGATGCGGGTCCCCATCGGGGCGCGGAAGTGGAGCCGCATCAGGCCGGCGTCGACCTCGGGGAAGAAGTCGAGCCCGATGAAGGCGGGCAGCGCCGCCGAGACCAGGACCACCAGTCCGAAGGTGGCGAGGATCCACGGGCGGTGCTGGAGCGCGACGCCGAGGAGACGCCCGTAGCCCCCCTGGAAGCGCTCGAAGCGCGCGTCGCGCCAGCGGTTGAAGCGAGCGAAGAGGCCGCTCCCTTCGGTCTCGGCGTGTGCGTCGTCCGATTCCAGCAGGCGGGCCAGCGCGGGAACCAGCGTCCGGCTCAGCACGTACGAGGCGAGCATCGAGAACACCACCGCCAGCGCCAGCGGGGTGAAGAGGTAGCGGGCCGGCCCGGTGAGGAGCACCACCGGGAAGAAGACGATGCAGATGGTGAGGGTGGCGGCCAGCGCCGGGGTGGCCACCTCGTGCGCTCCGTCGAGGATGGCGACCGTGAGCCGCTTCCCGGAGGTGCGGTTCCGGTGGATGCTCTCCACCGCCACCGTGGCGTCGTCGACCAGCATGCCGATGGCCAGCGCCAGCCCACCGAGCGTCATGAGGTTCAGGGTGTTGTTGGTGATGAAGAGTCCGGCGATGCCCACCAGGATGGCCAGGGGGATGGAGCTGGAGACGATGGCCACGCTCCGGAAGCTCCCCAGGAAGAAGAGGATCATCAGCGAGACCAGGATGGAGCTGATGACCGCCTCGTGGAGAACGTTGGTCAGCGCGGCGCGGACGAAGATCGACTGGTCGAAGTCGAGCTTGAGGGTGATGCCGTCGGGCGCCGCGGCCTGGATCGACGGGAGCAGGGCCTTCACCCCGTCCACCACCGCGAGGGTCCCGGCGTTGGAGTGCTTCAGGACGACGATGTAGCTCGCCCGGTTCCCATCGATGTGAACGATGTTCTGCTGGACGGCGAAGCCATCGCGCACGTGCGCCACGTCACGGAGGAGCACCGGTGCGCCGTTCACAACCTTCACCGGGATGGAGTTGAACTGGTCGACCGTCGTGGGGCTGGAGTTGAGCTTGACGTTGTACTCGGTGCTGCCGATCTGGGCGGTGCCGGCGGGGATGATGACGTTGGACTGGAGGAGCGCGGTGACCACGTCGTTGGGGCTGAGCCCCTTGGCGGAGGTGGCGCTGGGATCCACGTCCACCATGATCTGCCGCTGCTTGCCGCCGTAGGGCCCGGGGATGGAGGTCCCGGGGATGGTGAAGAGCCGGACCCGCAGGAAGTTCAGCCCGTAGTCGAACAGCTGCTGCTCGCCGGCGGTCTGGCTGCTGACGGTGATCTGTGCCACCGGCACGTTCCCGGCGTTGAACCGGAGCACGTTGGGCGGCTGGATGCCCGGGGGCATGATCCGGCTGGCGGTCAGCGACACCGAGGTGATCTGCGAGATGGCCGTGCCCAGGTCGGCGTCGGGCTCGAAGTAGAGCTTGAGCAGCCCCACCCCGGCGATGGACTGGGACTCGATGTGGGTGATGCCGTCGATGACGGTGGAGTAGGCGCGCTCGCTGATCAGGACGATCCGCCGCTCCATGTCCTCGGCCGACAGGCCGGGGTAGTTCCACACCACGATGACCACCGGGATGTCGATGGAGGGAAAGATGTCGGTCCGCATCCGGCTCACCGACAGGAGCCCGGCGATGAAGATCAGCGCCGAGAAGACCGCCACGGTGTAGGGCCGACGGAGCGCCAGCCGGACAATCCACATGTGTTACCCCTGGTGCTCCAGAGCGAAGACCCCGTATTAACCGGCCGGCCAGCGCCAGCCCACCCGTCCGCTCATCGGTGTCATGCTGCCCGCGCACGGGGGATGAACGCTTGCTACCACAACGTTTTCCCTAGCCGGGTGTCGGGGCTCCGAACGATGGACTTCTCCCAGGAAAAAGGTGCACGTCGGACGGGTCTGGAGCATGAGGGAGCCGTGCTCTCACGCACCGTTCTCGTCCTGCTCCTCCTCTCTGCCATCGCGCCCGGGGCAGCCCGGGCACAGTCGACCAGCCCGGACGCCGGCACAGCCTCGACCGGCCCCGCCACGGCGGGGACCCCCTCCGACGCGCCGCGGCTTCTCCACCTGAACGAGGCGGTCGAGGCCGCCATCCAGAACCAGCCGCAGCTCCTCCAGGCACGGGCCAACGCCTCCGCCGCCGAGGGGCGGGTCATCGAGGCCCGATCCCCGCTGCTGCCCCAGGTGACCCCCCAGGCGTCGTGGACCCGGAGCTACCGCGCGCTGACCTCGGCCAGCACCGGCGGCGTGGGGACCAACACCAGCACGCAGTGTCTGAGCAGCACATGCAACACCTGGCGCCTCGGGGTGGCCGGCAGCCAGACGCTGTTCGATCCCTCGACCTGGGCCAACTGGGAGTCCCAGCAGCGAGCGGCCGACTCGCTGAACGCCACCGCGACCGCCACCCTGAACAACGTCATCCTGAACGTCCGCACCTACTACTTCCAGGCGCGCGCGACCCGAGATCTCGTGGCGGTGGCCGATCAGACCCTGAAGAACCAGATCACCCACGGCCAGCAGGTGGAAGGATTCGTCCGGGTCGGGACCCGCCCGGAGATCGACCTGGCCCTGGCGCGCCTGAACGTGGCCAATGCCCGGGTGCAGCTCATCACCGCCCAAAACGCGGACCACATCGCCAAGGCACAGCTCAATCAAGCCATGGGGTTGCCGCAGGGCACGGATTACCAGGTGGCGGGAGACGAGCTCGCGCCGGTCGACGTGGAGGACCGACCCTTGACCTTCCTGGTCGACCAGGCGCTCGCCTACCGGCCGGAGATCGCGTCGTTCGAGTACGCCCGGCAGTCGTCGGGCAAGGCGCTGGATTCGGCGAGGTGGGGCTGGAGCCCGACCCTCGCGTTCACCGGGAGCTTCTTCGAGGCAGGTCCCGAGCTGAATCGACTCCAAGATAGCTGGGCGTTCGGCTTCACCTTGACCTGGAACCTCATCCAGGGCGGCTTCACCGTGGGCCGGGTCCGCGAGACGGAGCAAAATCTCGTGGCCGCCACCGCTGCGCTGACCGGAGAGCAGCTCCAGGTGCGCTTCGACGTGGAGCAGGCCGAGGCGACACTGCAAGGCAACAAGGAGACCGTGGTGGCCGCCCAGGATGCGGTGGACAACGCCAAGGAGCAGCTCCGCCTCGCCGAGGGCCGGTACCAGGCCGGGGTCGGCACCATCATCGAGCTCAGCGACGCCCAGGTGCAGCTGACGCAGGCCGCCGCCCAGCTGGTCCAGGCGCAGTACAATCTCTCGACCGCGCGAGCCCGGCTGCTGGCAGCGCTCGGCCGTCAGGAGTGACCGTGGCCGAGAAGCGTTCCGAGCAGCCGCCCGCTCCGGAGTCCCCGGTGCCCGAACCGGCGCGCCGGCGCCGGACGTGGATCTGGATCGCGGTCGCGGTGGTGACGGTGCTGGGGGTGGTGCTGGTCCGCCGGGTGAAGGGGTCGGGGAATCAGCAGCCTGGGGCGGTGAGTCAGGCGCGGGCGGTCCCGGTGGGAGTCTCCGCAGCCGAGAAGCGGGACGTGCAGATCTGGGTCGAAGGGCTGGGGAACGTCACCTCGCTCGCCACCGTGACCGTGCGCGCGCGGGTGAGCGGGCAGATCGTCTCCATTGCCTTCCAGGAGGGCAGCAGGGTCAAGCAGGGTGAGCTGCTCGTCCAGCTCGACCCGCGGCCATTTCGCATCGCGTTGCAGCAGGCCGAGGCGACCACCCAGCGCGACGCGGCGACGCTGAAGAACGCCGAGCTCGATCTGCTTCGCTACACCGAGCTCTCGAAGCAGAAGCTCATCGCCCCGCAGCAGCTCGACCAGCAACGGTCGCTGGTGGACCAGTCCCGGGCCACGGTGGCGCTGGACCAGGCAGCGGTGAACAACGCCCGGCTCAACCTCCAGTTCACCAGCGTCACCTCTCCCATCGACGGCGTCGCCGGTGTTCGCGCGGTCGACGTGGGAAATCTCGTATCGCCCACCGATGCGAACGGCATCGTGGTGCTGACCCAGATGGACCCCATCGCGGTCCTCTTCACCCTGCCCCAGGACGACCTGCCGCGGGTGGCGGCAGCCTTCTCGAAGGGCGCCCTGGCCGTGGAGGCGTGGGACCGCGGGGGCGTGGGCAAGCTCGGCACCGGCAAGCTCACGGTCATCGACAACCAGGTGAACGCGGGCACCGCGACCATCCGACTCAAGGCCGAGTTCCCCAACCCGGACCTCCGCCTCTGGCCGAGCCTCTTCGTGAAGGCCCGGCTGCAGCTGCAGACCCGCGAGGGGGTGGTGGTGGTCCCCACCCCGGCAATCCAGCGCGGGCCGAACGGCGTCTTCGTCTACGTGGTGAACGCGGACAGCACCGTGGCGGTGCGGAACGTCCAGGTGGACACCGTCCAGGGGCCGATCACCATCGTCACCCAGGGCGTCCAGCCGGGAGACCGGGTGGTGGTGGACGGCCAGAACCAGCTGCGGGCCGGGGCGAAGGTCGATCCGCGGCCGGTCTCGACGCCCGGCGCCCCTGCCCAGGGAGCCGCGCCGCAAGCCGTGGAGCAGCCTCCGCCGCAACCTGCCGCCCAGCACCCGCCGGCGTCACCCCGCCAGCAGCGCCAGCAACCGCAGGGGCGCCCCGGCCAGCAAGGTGGAGCGCGCGAGGCGAGCGTGCAGTAAGCATCTCGGAGCCCTTCATCCGGCGGCCGGTGGGGACGACGCTCCTCACCGTGGGGCTGACGCTCGCCGGCCTGGTGGCGTTCCGGCAGCTGCCCATCGCCGCGTTGCCTCAGGTGGAGTACCCCACCATCGTCGTCTCGACGGCCTTTCCCGGGGCCTCGGCCGAGACGATGGCCTCCTCGGTCACCGCGCCGCTCGAGCGGCAGTTCGGGCAGATCCCCTCGCTGGCGCAGATGACCAGCGTGAGCAGCGCGACCAGCTCGCAGATCACGCTCCAGTTCACGCTCGACCGGAACATCGACTCGGCGCAGCAGGACGTCCAGGCGGCGATCAACGCCGCCTCGAGCGTGCTCCCGGCGAACCTCCCCGCCCCGCCCACCTACAGCAAGAGCAACCCGGCGGACGTCCCGATCCTCACCCTGGCCATCACCTCCGAAACGCTGCCGCTCGCCCGGGTGAACGACTACGCCGACAGCATCCTGGCCCAGAAGATCAGCCAGGTGTCTGGCGTGGGCCTGGTCACGCTCGGCGGAGCGCAGCGCCCCGCGGTGCGGATCCAGGTCGACCCGGAGGCGCTCGCCGGCACCGGGCTCACCCTCGAGGACGTGCGGCTCACCCTGGTCGCGGCGAACATCAACGCCCCCAAGGGCACCCTGGACACGCCTCGCCAGGAGTACACCCTGGCCACCGACGACCAGCTGAGCGATGCGAACTCCTTCGCCCCGGTGGTGCTGGCCTTCAAGAACGGCTCGCCGCTGCGGCTCCAGGACGTGGCGACGCCCATCGACGGGGTAGAGAACGCGCAGCTCGCCGGCTGGGCCGACGACCGGCGGGCGATCATCCTCAACGTCCAGCGCCAGCCCGGGGCGAACGTGATCGCCGTCGCCGACCGGGTGAAGGCGCTCTTGCCCCAGCTCGAGGCCAGCCTCCCCCAGGGGATCCACGTCTCGATCCTCAGCGACCGCACCGAGACGGTGCGGGCCAGCGTGGAGGACGTGGAGTTCACGCTGGTGCTCACCATCGTCCTGGTGGTGGCGGTGATCTACGTCTTCCTCCGCAACCTCCGCGCCACCACCATCCCCGGCATCGCCGTGCCCCTGAGCCTCATCGGCACCTTCGGGCTGATGTACCTGCTCGGCTACAGCCTGAACAACCTCTCGCTGATGGCCCTCACCATCTCCACCGGCTTCGTGGTCGACGACGCCATCGTGATGATCGAGAACATCAGCCGCTTCATCGAGGAGGGCGAGTCGCCCTTCCGGGCGGCGATCAAGGGCGCGGGGCAGATCGGCTTCACCATCGTGTCGCTCACCGTGTCGCTGGTGGCGGTGCTGGTGCCGCTCCTCTTCATGACCGGGCTCATCGGCCGGCTGTTCCGGGAGTTCGCCGTCACCCTCTCGCTGGCGATCGGCGTGTCGGCCGTGCTCTCGCTGACGCTCACCCCGATGATGTGCGCCTGGATCCTCAAGCCCGAGCCGCCAGCGGATCAGCGCGGGCGGTTCTACGCCTGGAGCGAGCGCAGCTTCGAGCGGGTCATCGCCGGGTACGGGCGTGGGGTGGACTGGGTGCTCCGGCACCAGCCACTGACCCTGGCGCTCACCATCGGGACGTTCCTGCTCACCGTCTTCCTGGCGCTGATCATCCCCAAGGGCTTCTTTCCGGTGCAGGACACCGGGCTGCTCACCGGCATCACCGAGGCCGGGCCCGACGTGAGCTTCTCCCGGATGTCCGAGCTGCAGCAGGAGGTGGTGAAGGTCATCCGAGCTGACCCGGACGTCGCCAGCGTCGCCTCGTTCATCGGGGCGGACGGGACCAACCCGACGACGAACAGCGGCCGGCTGTCGATCACCCTCAGGCCGCGGGCGGACCGCCGGGCGAACGCCACCGCGATCATCGCCCGGCTGCAGCCCAGACTCGCCCAGGTGGGCGCCATCTCCACCTACCTCCAGGCGGTGCAGGACCTCCAGATCGAGACCCGGGCCAGCCGCACCCCGTATCAGTACACGCTCGACGGCGCCGACCCGGCCGAGCTCGCCGAGTGGGCGCCGAAGCTGCTGGCCAAGCTCCGGGCGCTCCCCCAGCTGAAGAACGTGGCCACCGATCAGCAGGGGCTCGGCCCGCTGACGCTGCTGAGCATCGACCGGGACACTGCCTCACGGCTGGGCATCTCCACCCAGACCATCGACGACACGCTCTACGACGCCTTTGGCCAGCGGCAGGTGTCGACCATCTTCACCCAGCTCAACCTCTACCGGGTCATCCTCGAGGTGAACCCGGAGCTGGCGAAGGGCCCGCGGGCGCTCGACCGGATCTACGTCCGGAGCGCCACCGGGAACCCGGTGCCGCTCTCGGCGGTGGTGCAGCGGATCGAGACCACCGCCCCGCTCACCATCAACCACCAGGGGCAGTTCCCCTCGGTGACGCTCTCCTTCGACAGCGCCCCGGGCTACTCGCTGGGTGCGGCGGTGAAGGCCATCCGCGAGGCCACCGATCAGCTGGCGATGCCACGCGGGCTTCACGCCGGCTTCCAGGGGACGGCGCAGGAGTTCCGCGACAGCCTGGCGAACGAGCCGATCCTCGTCCTGGCGGCGCTGATCACCGTCTACATCGTGCTCGGGGTGCTCTACGAGAGCTACATCCACCCGGTCACCATCCTCTCCACCCTGCCGTCGGCGGGGGTGGGCGCGTTCCTGGCGCTGATGGTGCTGCACTACGACTTTTCGCTGATCGCGCTGATCGGCGTCATCCTGCTGGTGGGCATCGTCAAGAAGAACGCGATCATGATGATCGATTTCGCGCTGGTCGCGGAACGCAGCCGGCATCTCACGCCGGAAGCGTCGATCTACGAGGCCTGCCTGCTGCGGTTCCGCCCGATCATGATGACGACCATGGCAGCGCTGCTCGGCGGCCTCCCGCTGGCGCTCGGCACCGGCGCAGGCTCCGAGCTGCGCCGCCCGCTCGGCATCGCCATCGTCGGCGGCCTGCTGCTGTCCCAGTTCCTGACGCTGTTCACGACCCCCGTCGTCTACATCTATCTCAGCAAATTCGGGGAATGGGTGCGGCCGGGCCGCGCCGCGGGAAGTGCTGCCGCCGCCCCGGCGGATGCGCGGGCCGCTGAATTGCGTGCGGCGGAGTGACGACGCGTCCGCTGGCTGTCCGACCTTGGCTGTGTGGAAACACCCCGGATTGTATGATTTACCCGTGATCCGAGTGGGGATTCGGATGAAGTGCTTCGTTGAGGGCGCTGATCGCCGGGCCGCACGACCGGAATTCTGGCTCGTCGTCGCCCCTGGGGGGCTACGATGAGCCGTTCAAC
>JADGQZ010000394.1 GCA_017881345.1 Myxococcaceae bacterium
TCGCCCAGGGTGATCCCCATCGGCACCTCGATGAGGCCGGGCCGGTTGACCTTGCCCGTCAGGGCGAACGTCTTCGTTCCCTTGCTGGTGGCGGTGCCGAATCCGGCGAACCAGGGGGCCCCCTCGCGGAGGATGGCGGGCACGTTGGCCAGCGTCTCCACATTGTTGATGTTCGACGGCTGGCCGAACAGGCCTTTCGTCGCCGGGAACGGGGGCCGGGGGCGGGGCATGCCGCGCTGGCCCTCGAGGCTGGCGATCAGCGCCGTCTCCTCGCCGCAGACGAAGGCGCCGGCCCCCTGCTTGACCTCGATGTCGAAGGCGAAGCCGCTCCCGAGGAGGTCCTCGCCCAGCAGCCCCAGCTCCCGCATCTGGCGCAGCGCGGTGTCGAGGCGGGCAACGGCGAGGGGATACTCCGCCCGCACGTAGACGTAGCCGCGGCTCGCGCCGATCGCGTAGCCGGCGATGCACAGGCCCTCCAGGACCGCGTGGGGATCACCCTCCAGCACGGAGCGGTCCATGAGCGCCCCGGGGTCGCCCTCGTCTGCGTTGCCGATGACGTACTTCGCGCTCCCGGGGGCCGCGCGGCAGAACGCCCCCTTGGCGCCGGTGGGGAAGCCACCCCCGCCGCGTCCCCGGAGGCCGGAGGCCGTGACCTCGGCGATGACCTCGTCGGGCGTCATGGCGAGGGCCCGCCGCAAGCCGGCGTATCCGTCGCGCGCGAGGTAGTGATCCACGCTGGTCGGGTCGATGACACCGCAGTTCCGAAGGGCGTTGCGGACCTGGAGGCGCAGGAGCGGGAGGTCGGCCAGGCGCGGGAGGCCTGGGAGCACCGCATCACCGGAGGTGCCGAGCACGTGCCGCGCCGACGGTTCGCCGCGCAGAAGGTGGCCCTCGAGGATCTCGCCGATCGTGCCGGGCGAGACGCGCTGGTAGGTGACCCGCGGCAGTCCGGGCGCCTGGATCTCGATCAGCGGCTCGGCGAAGCACATGCCGATGCACCCCACCGGGATCACCTGCGCGGACACCCCGAGCCTGGCCAGCTCCGCTCGAAGCGCGTCCGTGACCTCGCCGGCTCCGGCAGCCAGGCCGCAGGTGGCCGTGCCGATGGTGATGACCGGCCGGTCGCTCGCCTGGATCCGCTGCCACGCCTCCCGGGCCTCCTCGGTCCGGCGGTCGAGATCGACTGGCCCGGCCGCCGTGGGCCCAACACCGGGGTGCGTCTCCGGCAGGGCGGCCGCGGGGGCGCCTCGTTCCCGCTCCGTGCCGCGCATCGCATCCACGAGGACGCGGGCCTTGGACCCGGTCTGGCGCCCGTGAACACGGCCGTCGCCAACGACCACCGGCGCCAGCGCGCACGACCCGAAGCAGGCCACCGTCTCCAGCGTGACCTGCAGGTCCGGCGTCGTGCCCCCGGCCCGGACGCCGAGGTGCTCCTCCAGCTGGCGGAGCACCGACCCGCTGCCCCGGACATGGCAGGCGGTGCCGCGACAGACGGTGATCGTGTGGGCCCCTCGCGGCTCGAAGTGGAACTGGGAGTAGAAGCTGGCCACGCCGAAGATGCGGCTCGCGGACACCCGCAGGTGCTCGGCGGCGGCCTGCGTGGCCTCCCCTGGCAGGTAGCCGGCCGCATCGTGGACGAACTGGAGAACGGGGATCACCAGGCTGGGGTCGCTGGGGAAGCGCCGCGCGATCTCCTCGCGCCATTCGGCGGCGGTCCATGCGTCCGCTGCGGCGCGCGCGCCGGGCGCGGGGCTGACGGTCATGACGGCACCTTCTCCACCCGGATCGCGCAGTGCTTCAGCTCCGGGGTCTGGGTGATCGTGTCCCCCGCCTCCGTCGTGAGGATGTTGGCGTGCGCCTCAGCGAAGTGAAACGCCATCCAGCAGACGCCCGGCGGCGACCGGTGGGTGACCCACGCCTTCACGTCCACCGAGCCGCGCCGCGAGGTCACCCTGACCATCTCGCCGTCGGCGATCCCGAGGAGCTCGGCATCGGCCGGGCTGATCTCGAACAGCTCCTCCCCGAACACCTCGTCGAACCCGGCGGACCGGTGGGTCTGGGTGCCAGTCTGGTAGTGCCACAGCCGGCGTCCCGTGGACAGGATCAGCGGGTACTCCGCGTCCGGTTGCTCGGACGGGGGCACCCAGTCGACCGGGACGAATCGACCCCGCCCGCGGGTGAAGTGCCCGTCCATGTGCAGGTACGGCGTGCCCGGGTGGTCGAGAGTGGGGGCGGGCCACTGCACGCCGACGTTCTCACACCGGTCCCACGTGATGCCGTGGTAGCTCGTGCCCAGCTCGCGGAGCTCCTCCCAGATGTCGGCCGGGCCGGAGAACCCGAGGTCGTACCCGAGGCGGCGGGACAGCTCGGCGAAGATCCACCAGTCGTCGCGGGCCTCGCCGGGCGGCCGCAGCGCGGGGCGGACCCGCTGCACACGGCGTTCGGTGTTGGTGTACGTCCCGTCCACCTCGGCCCAGGAGGTGGCCGGGAACACGACGTCGGCGTAGGCTGTCGTCTCGGTCTCGAACAGGTCGTTGACGATGACCAGCTCCGCGGCCCGGAGGAGCGCCTCGGTGCGATGCGTGTTGGGCTCACTCATCACGATGTTCTCGCCGAACACGTAGAGGGCCCTGAGGCTGCCGTCCTCGAGCCCGTCCATCATCGAGGGGATCGTGAGCCCCGCCGTCCTCGACAGCCCCGGTCGGCCCCACGCCCGCTCGAACTTGTCGGCAACCTCCGGGTTGTCCACCTTCTGGTAGTTCTGGTAGACGTCGGGCAGCGCGCCCACGTCACACGCCCCCTGCACGTTGTTCTGGCCGCGCAGCGGGTTCAGGCCGGCGCTCGGCTTGCCCAGGTTGCCGAGGAGCATCTGCAGGTTCGCCAGCGCCTCCACGTTGGCGGTTCCGGAGATGTGCTCGGTGATGCCGAGGGTGTAGTAGACGCCGGCGGACTCGGCCTCGCCCAGGACCCGGGCCACCCTCCGGATCAGGTCGGCGGGAACGCCCGTGATATCGCTCGCCAGCTCCACCGGGTAGCGCTCGATGTTCGCGCGGACGGCCTCAAAGCCCTCCGTATGCTCCGCGATGAACGCCTCGTCCGCCCACCCCTGCTCGATGATCTCGTGCATCAGCCCGTTGACGAGGGCGATGTCGGAGCCGATCCGGTGCTGGACGTGGATGTCGGCCCATCGGACGAGGTCGATCTTCCGCGGATCGCACACGATCAGCGTGGCTCCACGCTTGCGGGCGCGCTTCATGTAGTACGAGATGACCGGGTGGGCCTCGGTGGTGTTGGAGCCGATCACGAGGAGCACCTTCGCCTGCTCGATCTCCTGGATCGAGTTGGTCATGGCTCCTGATCCGAATGTGGTCGCCAGACCGGCGACA
>JADGQZ010000395.1 GCA_017881345.1 Myxococcaceae bacterium
CCTGGCGCCGGCAGCGCGGGCCCGGGCCGGCGCGTCGTCGCCCGGCGCCAGCACGAGCGCAGGCAGGCCGGACTCGGCCAGGCGCGCGGCGAGCAGGGCGCCCAGGGCCTCGGCGAGCGCCGGAGAGGAGCTCTGCACGGCCACCGCCACCGGCGGCTCCGGACGCGCGGCCACCGCCTGCGAGCGGAGCTGGTCGGCGAGGCCTTCGAGGGCCGCAGGCGGAGGCGACGCGGCGGCGAGCAGGGCGCCCAGCAGCGCGTGCGCCGGGCTCACAGCCGACCCCGGCCGGGCTCCTCCATCAGGAAGCGGTCCGGGCTGGCCTCCCCGGGGGGCGGCGCCTCGGCGGTGGGTGCGGTGCCCTCGAGGAAGTTCTCGGTGCGGCCCGGCACGTGCGCACCGGCGAGCAGGCCGGTCGTCGGATCCACCCGGACGCTCTGCACGCCGGCGGGCATCTCGAAGTCGCGCGCCGGCTTGCCCTCGAGCGCCGCCCGCATGAACCCCAGCCAGATCGGGAGCGCGGCCTTGCCGCCCGTCTCGCCGCTGCCGAGGCTCGCGTGGTCGTCGAAGCCCACCCACGCCGTGGCCACCAGGTCCGGCGTGTAGCCGCTGAACCAGGCATCCCGATACTCGTTCGCGGTGCCCGTCTTGCCCGCGGCGGGGCGGGCCAGCTCGCGCACCGCCGCCGCCGTGCCTTCCTCGACCACGCTCCTCATGAGGGAGGTGGCGAGGTACGCGACGGCCGGGGGAATGCTCTCCTCCGGCGCAGCCTGGTGTTCCTCGAGCACCGTCCCGTGGACGTCCGTCACCCGGACGAGGAGGATCGGGTCGGCATACTTCCCGGTCGCGTCGAAGGTCGTGTAGGCGTTGGCCAGCTCGAGCTCCGTCACCTCCCCGGTGCCCAGCGCAAGGGTCAGGTTGTCCGGCAGCTCGGAGCGGATGCCTGCCCGGCGGGCGAAGTCGATCGCCACCTGCGGGGTGATGGCCTCGATGAGCCGGATGGAGACGGTGTTCTTGGACTTCGTCAACGCCTGTCGCAGCGTGATCGGCCCCTCGAAGCCGCTCTTCTCGTAGTTGTGCGGCTTCCACACCTTTCCGGTCCACGGGTCGCGCACTGCCTCGGGCGCGTCGTTGAGAACCGAGATCGGCGTGAAGCGCTGGCTCTGGAGCGCCGCGGCGTAGATGAACGGCTTGAACGCCGACCCGGGCTGGCGGTGCGCCTGGGTGGCGCGGTTGAACGAGGAGCGGGCGAAGTCGTAGCCGCCGGTGAGTGCGAGCACCCGGCGTGTCGCGGGGTCGATGACCGTCAACGCGCCCTGGACCTCCGGCACCTGATCCAGCGTGACCTCGACCGGCTTGCCTCCGGCAGGGACCGAGACGATGCGCGCCCGGACCAGCTGGCCGGGCTTCAGGATGTCCGAGAGCTTCGTCGGGGCCGGCGTCCACTTGCCCACGCCCCTCGGCCGGGCCCAGGCCACGGTGGCGAAGGACAGCGCGCCCGATCGCCCGACGAAGTCCACGGTCGCGGTCTTCTTCGCGTCGTCCACCTGGGTGACGTAGCCGCCGAGCCGCAGGCCCTCCTTGAGCGGAACGAGCGGCACGGCCCGGACCAGCACCTCGTCGGACGATGGCGCGGCCTCACCCTCGGCGGTGGCGTCGGGTCGCTCCTCGGCGCCCTCGTCGTCCTCACCGGCGGCCTGCCGGGGCTGGGCCAGCCGCGTGAGGTCCGCCACCAGCGTGCCCTCCTGGCTGCGCCGTCCGGTGTCGGCGAGGCGCCGCTCGACCAGCGTCCGGAGCTGGCCGAACCGCTTCGCGTCCAGCTCGCCCAGCGCTCCCTGGTAGCCCATGCGCCGGTCGAGCGTCTCGAGGCCCTCGCGCACCGCGGTGTCGGCGAGCGACTGGAGCTTCGGGTCCATGGCGATGTCGACCCGCATCCCGCTGGTGAGGACGACCGCATCGCCGTAGCGGGAGACGAGCATCCGGCGGATCTCCTCCACGTAGTACGGCCCAACCTGTGGGACCGGGCGCGGGCCAAGCACCACCGGCGCCTTCGCGGCGGCCTCGGCATCCTTCGCCGGGAGCATCCCGTGCTTCACCATCTGACCGAGCACGTAACCCTGCCGCGACTTCGCCCGGGTCATGCTGGTGACGGGGTTGATGCGCTCGGGCTGCTGCACCACCCCGGCGAGCATCGCTGCCTCCGCCACGCTGAGGGTCGAGGCGTGCTTGCCGAAGTAGTAGAGCGCCGCCTCCTCGATCCCGTAGCGGTTGTGCCCGAAGTAGATCTGGTTCAGGTACAGGTTGAGGATCTGGTCCTTGCTGAGCGCCCGCTCCATGCGCGGGGTGAGGATCCACTCGCGGATCTTCCGGCTCAGCTTCCGTTCCTGCGACAGGAGGAGGTTGCGGCAGGCCTGCTGGGTGATGGTGGACGCGCCGGTGAGGTGCCCACCCGGGAGCAGCGCCTTGATCCCGGCCCGTGCCATTCCGAGGTAGTCGAGCCCCTCGTGCCGGTAGAAGTCGGCGTCCTCGGCGGCGAGGAACGCCTCGCGGACGTGGGCCGGGAGCGCCGCGGCATCCACCAGCGTGCGCCTCTCGAGGAAGTACTCGGCGCACACCTTGCCGTCGGCACAGGTGACCTTGGTGACCTGGGGCGGGCGGTAGTCGCGCAGCGCCTCCACGGAGGGCAGGCCGCGGCTGAACCAGAGGAACACGCCCACCACCCCGCCCAGCGCGGCGAGCACCAGGACCGCGAGGACGAGCAGCAGCCGGCGGAGGAGGGAGGGTCGAGGAGCGCGGCGAGGCATCTGATGGAAGCGGGGAGGGGAGCGTAACACCGGAAACGGCCGAGGCCGACGTCCCGGGACTGCTGTCCCCCGGGGGCCGTCGACCTGGCCGACCTGCGTCCGGCGCTCACTCCTCGCCGTCGCCCTCCTCCGGCACGTGCGTGGCATCCACCCCGCCGTCGGCTCCGGTGCGAAGCATCGCCGTCCGCTCGCCGTTCACCCGGGCCTTCACGTACCTCGGAGCAAGCAGGGCCGAGCGAGCGTACGAGGCGCGGGCGCCCTCGAGGTCACCGGTGCGCTCCAGGGCCACACCGAGGTTGTTCTGGACGACCGCCGCCTCGGGCAGCAGCTCGGCGGCGCGCTCGAGCACCTCGAGCGCCTCGGGGCTGCGGCTGGCCCGGAGGTAGGCGAACCCGAGATTGTTGAGCACCCATCCGTGGGCGGGCTCGAGCGTCCGCGCCTGCTCGAGGCTCTGGATGGCGCCGGCGAGGTTGCCCGAGCTGAGCTGGGCCCGCCCGAGCGCCTGCCAGGCCTCGACGTTGCCGTCGTCGCGAACCACAGCCGAGCGGGCGAGCGCCTCGGCGGCCTCGACCCTGCCGGCGGCCAGCCGCATCCGCGCGGCCTGGACCAGGGACACGGCGTCGTCCGGGTCGATCCGCCCGAGCCGTTCGTAGGCATCGGCGGCGAGCGCCACCTGTCCGGAGGCGCGGGTCAGCCGGGCGATGAGCGTCAGCGCGTCGGTGTCCTCGCCGTCGTCGGCCAGCGCGCGGCGGGCCTCCACCAGCGCGCCGGCCATGTCGCCGTCCGCGCGCAGCTTCTCGGCCCGCGCGAGGTGGTCGACGCCGGGCGGCCCGGAGCGCGGCAGCGCCAGCGTGTCCACCGGCGCGCCGGTGGGCTTCGGCAGCGGCGTGACGGCAGGGGCGGGGACGGCCGCGGCGACGGCAGGGCGTGACTCCGTCGCCGGCGGCGAGGGAGTGGGTGCAGGACTCTTCTGGCAGCCCGCCACCAGCGCGGCGGCGAGCGAGACGGCAAGCAGGCGATTCGACATCGACGGACTCCTCGTTCAGGACCACCGTGGTCCCTCGGGGGAGGTGCAGTGCGCCCGGCGTGCCATCCCCGCCCCACCGGGACCCGGGCGAGCGGCGTGGCCAGCCGGCCGCAACCTGCTGTGTCCGCTTGCCCCTCCCGGGGCAGGGTATGAGAGGGTCTGGAGCTCCCGTGCTCGTCGCCAGCTGGAACATCAACTCGGTGCGCGCCCGGACCGAGCGGCTCCTGGGGTGGCTCGAGGCCCGGCGCCCGGACGTGGTCTGCCTCCAGGAGCTCAAGTGCACCGACGAGCAGTTCCCGTCGGAGCCGGTCCGTGCGCTCGGGTATCACCCGGTGCTCTTCGGGCAGAAGACCTACAACGGCGTGGCGATCCTCGCCCGGGTGGAGCCCGAGCGCATCGAGCGCGGGTTCCTCGACGGGGAGGACGACGAACAGGCCCGGGTGGTGAGCGCGACCGTGGCCGGCGTCCGCGTCACCTCGGTGTACGCGCCCAACGGGCAGGCCGTGGATTCGCCCGCCTACCACCAGAAGCTCGCCTGGTACGGCCGGTTCCGCCGGTGGCTGGACCTCCGCCACCGGAAGGACGACCTGCTCGTCGTCTGCGGTGACTTCAACGTGGCCCCCGAGGAGCGGGACGTGTGGGACCCGAAGCTCTGGGAAGGGCAGACCCTGTTCTCACTGCCGGAGCGGGCGGCCCTGCGCCACGCGGTGGAGTTCGGCCTCGAGGATACCTTCCGCCGCCTCCACCCGGAGCCGGGCCGGTACAGCTGGTGGGACTACCGGATGCTCGGCTTCCAGAAGAACCGGGGGCTCCGCCTGGACCACGTCTACGCCACGGCTCCGCTCACGGCGCTGCTCCGGGCCGCCGGGGTGGACCGCGAGGCCCGGAAGGGCGTCCAGCCCTCGGACCACGCCCCGGCCTGGGCTCGCTTCGGGCTGCCGGGCGAGCCCGAGGCGCACGAGGACCGGTTCGAATGAATTTTCGACCGCGCGCGACGTATGCTCTGGGTTGAAGTCCAGAGGGAGCCGCCCATGGTGTCTCGTGCTTTCCCCGTCGCCGTCGCCCTGCTGGCAGTCGCCTGCGCCCACACCCCCGACCAGACCGAGCCCGCGCCGAACTGGGGCATCGCGAGCGCGAGCACGGTCGACACGTTCGAGATCGGCGGGACCGGACGCAACTGGGGGGTGAAGGTGACCGACACCGAGATCCTCGGCATCCAGCCCGACTTCGCGCTGGCCCGGACCGACGGGGAGATCCGCGGCCGCGCGCTGGGCGTGCCGGTGGTGGTCGGATTCCACGGCGACCAGGGCGCGGGCGTCTACCGCGGCGCTCCGTTCGAGGTGTACGCGACGTACACCCCTGCCGGTCTGCACGTGACGGGCATCTTCGGGGGGGCGATCAGCGACTACGAGCTCTCGACCGAGCGCATCAACGGACGGGTGGGGATCTGCGGCTACGACCTGCGCTGGAACGGGAAGGTCTACTCGGGCTTCCGCGGGTGCGGGCAGCAGATCGAGGCGATCTCCGTCTCGCTCCCGGCGACCATGGCCAAGTGGTCGGACGTCGAGGTGGCCGGGGCGCTGGGCATGCTGATGAACGTGGGCGGCCCGATCCGGGTCGACCGGCTGGCCGACAACTCGGCCGAGTTCCGAAATGGCCCCGTGCCGGACGTGGCGCTCGCGCCGTATTACCAGCTGTCCTACGCGGCTCGAGGCGGCGCCTACTTCGGCGTCGGGGCCTTGCGGACGGCCGCCGGGGCCAGCGCCGCGGCAGCCCGCGCCGGGGCCGGGCGGCCTTCGGGGACGATGAGCTCGGCGCCCCGCGCGGGCGGGTCGGGCCGAGCGTCCACCAGCTCGCACTGAGAGTCCCCCCCACCGGGTGAGCGTTTTCTGGAGGTGGGCGGGGCGGTAAGCTTCCGGCCCGACCTTCCAAGGGAGCCGCCCCATGGTCCGTCGTTCCTTCTCCATCGCCGTCGGCCTGCTGTTCGTTGCCTGCGCTCACACCCCTCGACCGAGCGAACCCAGACCCAGCGGGGGCGTCGCGAGCGTAAGCACGCCGGACACGTTCGAGATCGGCGGAAACGGACACAACTGGGCAGTGAAGGTGAGCGAGGATCAGATCTTCGGCCTTGAGCCAGACCTCGGGCTCGCTCGGTCCGAGGGTGAGATCAGTGGCCGCGCGCTGAAGGTACCGATGGTGGTGGGCTTCCACGGCGACCAGGGCGCGGGCGTCTACCGCGGGGCGCCATTCGAGCTTGTCGTGGCGCGCACCCCGACCGGTCTCGGCGTCACCGGGATCTTCGCAGGCACGGTGAGCGACTTCGAGCTCTCCACCGCGCGCATCACGGGTCAGGTCGGCATCTGCGCTTACGACCTGCGCTGGAACGGGAAGGTCTACCTGGGCTACCGCGGGTGCGGAGCGAAGGTCGAGCCCATCTCGGTCTCGCTCCCGGCGACCATGGCCACATGGTCGGACGTCGAGGTGGCGGGTGCGCTGGGACTCCTGTTGAACCTGGGGGGCCGGATCGTGATCGACCCTCTGGCGGACAACTCGATCCGGTACCGCAACGCCCCGGTGCCGGACCCGGCGCTCGCGCCCTACTACGAGATGGCCGATGCGGCCCGGACCGGTACTCGAATTCTGGTCGGCTCCCAGCCCTCGGATGCGCGCAGGGATTTTTTGACCGGGCCTTCGACCTGGACGGCTGGTGGGATGGGGTTCGATTCGAGTGTGCCGCGCTGACCGATCCACCGCGACGTGGCGCTGACCACGGGTCCGGGGTTCACGAAACCTCGACGGGCCCGGAGCCGTCCCCGGCCGGGAGCTCTCCCTCTCCCTCGCCCTCGTCAGGGGTCTGCGCGCGCGCCCTCCGGATGCCGAGCGCCTTCATCTTCTTGTAGAAGTGCCCGCGCTCGAGGTCGAGCAGCCGGGCCGCCTCGGTGGCGTTGTCCCGGGTGAAGGCGAGGGTGCGGAGGATGATCTCCCGCTCGGCGTCATCCACCAGGTCGCGGAAGGGCTTCTCCCCCACGGGGCGCAGCGCTGCTGCGGTCTTCTGCTCGGGCGGCGGGAGCGGCGTCGTGCCGGGAGCGCGGGCGGGTCTCGCACGGGGCAGCAGCTCGCGTGCCTCGTCGCCGGACACCTCCGGCCCCTCGCAGAGGATGGCCAGCCGCTCGACCAGGTTCTTCAGCTCGCGGACGTTGCCGGGGTAGTCGTGTGCCGAGAGCACGGCCACCGCGTCGGGTGTCAGCCGGAGCGCACGGCGGCCGTTGCGACGGCAAGCCTCCTCGAGGAAGGCGCTGATGAGGTCCGGCAGATCCTCGCGGTGCTCCCGGAGGGGTGGGGTACGGATCTGCACCACCGCCAGGCGGTAGTAGAGGTCCTCGCGGAAGCGGCCCTCGGCCACCTCGGCCTCGAGATCGCGGTTGGTCGCGGCGAGGACGCGGACGTCGACCTTCAGCGTCTCCGTGCCGCCCACCCGCTCGAGCTCGGATTCCTGGAGGACGCGGAGCAGCTTGGCCTGCATGGTGGGCGGCATGTCGCCCACCTCGTCGAGGAACAGCGTGCCGCCGGAGGCCAGCTCGAACTTTCCCCGCCGCATCGCCTGGGCGCCGGTGAACGCGCCCTTCTCGTGGCCGAACAGCTCGCTCTCGATGAGCTCGTGCGGGACCGCGGCGCAGTTCACCCGGACGAACGGTGCCGAGGCGCGCCGGCTGTTCCGGTGGAGCGCCCGGGCGACCAGCTCCTTGCCGGTGCCGTTCTCGCCGCTGATCAGCACCCGGCCCTCGCTCGGGGCCGTGCGCTGGACCAGGTGGTAGAGCCGCTGCATTGCGGGTCCGTGTCCCACCATCTCGTACCGCCCGGCCTCGGCGCGGAGCGTCTCCAGCTCCTCCACCGCCGCCTGGTGCTCGAGGGCGTTGCGGAGGGCCACGAGAAGCCGGTCCCGGCCGATGGGCTTCTCGAGGAAATCCCGGGCCCCGAGCCGGGTGGCACGGACTGCGGTCTCGATGGTGCCGTGCCCCGACATCATGAGCACCGGGAGGCCGGGCCTGGCCTTGAGGAGCTGCTCGAGCACGGTCAGGCCGTCCAGGTCCGGGAGGCGCACATCCATGAGGACCGCGTCGACCGGGCGGGCCAGCGCAACCTCCAGCCCGAGCCGCCCGGTGCCCGCGAGCTCGGTGTGGTATCCCGCGAGCTGCAGGGCCTGGCTCAGGGTCAGGAGGATGTTCTTCTCGTCGTCGACGAGGAGCACGCTCTGCGCCATCACTGCACTCCGCCGTGTGTCCGCGGAGCCGCAATGACATGGCCCCGTGGCCGCGACCCCGCCAGTTTTGTTTTGACTGCCATCACATCATGACGGTACAGCGTGAGCCAGGGAACGGACCGCCCCAGCCGGTGGCCACCCGCGGAGGCTTGCGCATGTCCCGTCGTTTGGCAGTGCTGGCACTGGGCCTGGGAGTTGCGGTTCTCACCGGATGTCCTCCGACGTATCCAAAGTGCGACTCGGACGAGCAGTGCAAATCGCACAACGAGGTCTGCGTCGCCGGGCAGTGCCAGGAATGCGCCAACGACGCCAACTGCAAGGCGGGCTTCGTCTGCCAGGCGAACAAGTGCGTTCCGAAGCCGGAGTGCACCACCGACCAGAACTGCCCCGCCGGGTCGACCTGCACCGCGGGCAAGTGCGCCCCCAAGGCCTGCACCGCCGACGGCGACTGCGGCCCGGGCGCCCGGTGCAAGAACAACCAGTGCATCCCGAACACCTGCGCCACCAACGAGGACTGCGGCACGGGTGAGACCTGCCAGTCCGGCATGTGCGCCAAGGCCGTCGCGGCGCCCGCCGACACCTGCGACTGGACTCCGATCTACTTCGCCTTCAACGAGAGCTCGCTCGACAACCCGTCCCGCGCCCAGCTGAACACGCTGGCCGACTGCATCAAGAAGGGCTCGTCCAAGAAGATCACGCTCGGGGGCCACGCGGACCCGCGCGGCACCGAGGAGTACAACCTCCACCTCTCGCAGCGCCGCGCAGCAAGCGTGAAGAAGTACCTCACCGCGCTCGGCGTCGCGCCCAAGACGCTCGACACCATCGGCTACGGCGAGAACCGCCCGGCTGGTTCCGGCCCGAACGACACCGAGGCGGAGTTCGCGAAGGATCGCCGGGTCGAGTTCGCTCACTAGATGCGCGCAGTTCGCACCACCCTCCCGCTGGGGCTCCTGGCCCTGGCGGGTTGCTTTTACTCGTCCGAGGCCGGCAAGAACCTCGAGACCCGGGTCGACAAGCTCGATCACGACCTGCGCGCCGAGCAGAAGGCGCAGCAGGAGAAGCTGGACGAGCAGCAATCGCGCATCGACCAGAAGATCGCCCAGGTGAGCAAGGCGCTGGACTCGCTCGACGAGGCATCGCGGAGGAGCGGCGCCGACGCGAGCGTCCAGCTGCAGAAGGTGATCGAGGATCTGGCGCAGCTCCGGGGTCAGGTCGAGGCGTACACCCACTCGGTGGACGCGCTGCAGGACCGGGCGACGGCGGCGAAGGGGTCACCCCCGGCGGCGGACGTGCCCCGGCCCACGGACAAGAAGGAGTTCTTCGCCCTCGCCCAGAGCAAGGCCAAGGCCGGCGACATCACCGCGGCCCGCTCGCTCTACGTGGAGTTCGTGCGCAAGTGGCCGAAGGACGACCTGGCCGGGGACGCGCACTTCGCGCTGGCCGAGTCCTACTACGCGCAGGACAACTGCCCGGAGGCGCTGCCGGAGTACGGGCAGCTCATCAAGAATTTCGGCAAGTCCAGGTCCGTGCCGCTGGCCTACGTCCGCAGCGGTGACTGCTTCGCCCGGCTGAAGAACCCCGAGGCTGCCCGGCTTGCGTACGAGCAGGTCCTGAGCGACTACCCCAAGTCGAGCGAGGCCAAGCTCGCCCAGAAGGGCCTGGCAGCCCTGAAGAAGCCCCCCCCGCCCAAGGGGAAGAAGTAGGCCGGACGCGGGCTTGAGACGGGGGCTGGTCGCTGTTAGAGAAGCCCGCTTCGCCCGCCGGTCCTCCGGGGACATGACGTCTCCCGGGGCAAGGCGGTCCGAACACAGGAGTCCCCGCACCATGAAGCCCGACCTTCACCCGGTCTACCCGCCCTCGCGCATCACCTGTGCGTGCGGCAACGTCATCGAGACCCGCAGCACGCGCGGCTCGTTCCACGTCGAGATCTGCTCGAACTGCCACCCGTTCTTCACCGGCAAGTACAAGCTGGTGGACACCGAGGGTCGCGTCGAGCGGTTCCGGAAGAAGTACGAGGCCAAGGCCGGCGTGCCCGCTCCGGCGGTTCCCAGCAGCAGCAAGAAGTCGCCCAAGGCCAAGGCCTGAGGCGAGTCCTCGCGTGAGCGAGCGTCCGTACATCGGCGGCCAGGCGGTGCTGGAGGGCGTGATGATGCGCTCGCCGGCCAGCCTGGTCGTCGCCGTTCGCCGGCCTGACGGTCGCATCGCCGTCCGCGAGGAGGCCTGGGAGACGCTCTGGCCGAAGGCCACCTTCCTGCGGAAGCCGTTCTTTCGTGGGGCGGTGGTGCTGATCGAATCGGTATGGAACGGGTTCACCGCGCTCGCCTTCAGTGCCGAGCAGGCGGAGACCGAGGAGGCCGCCCGCGGTGAGCAGTCCGCCGCGTCCATCCAGCGGCCGTCGACGCCCGGACCGACCCCGGCGTCCGCGGAGAAGGGCGGCGGCGAGCTCGCACGGGGGCTGATGCTCGGGGTCTCGTTCCTCTTCATGGTGGCGCTGTTCATCGCCGCGCCCCACCTGCTCACGCTCGGGCTCTTCAAGCTGCTCGGGCGCGACCCGAGCCTGAAGGGGCTCCTCTTCCACCTCGTGGACGGAGTGTTCCGGATCGGCATCCTCGTCGGCTGGCTGGCGCTGGTGGCGCGGACGAAGGATGCGCGGCGGCTGTTCCAGTACCACGGGGCAGAGCACAAGGCGATCTGGACCTACGAGTCGAAGCTGCCGCTCACGGTGGAGAACGCGCGGCGCTTCACCACCCAGCACCCGCGCTGCGGGACGAGCTTCCTCTTCGTGGTGGTCGGTGTGGCGGTGCTCCTGCACGTGCTGGTGCTGCCCTTCGTTCCGACGATCTCGAGCGTTGGCGCGCTGCAGACGCTCTTCGTGCTCGGGTTGAAGATCCTCCTGGCCTTCCCGGTCGCCGGCATCGCCTACGAGCTGCAGAAGCGGTCGGCGCGCGCGGACTGCCCGCCGGTGCTCAAGGCGATGGTGGCCCCGGGGTTGTGGCTGCAGAAGATCACCACGGTGGAGCCCACGGACGACCAGCTGGAGATCGCGCTCCTCGCGCTCGACCGGGCCCTGGCCCGCGAGGAGGGGCGGCCGCGGGCTGCCGACGGCGTGCAGGTGTACCCGGACTTCTCGGTCGCGCTCGCGGCCTGAACGCCGGGCCGCTCAGGCCTGTAGCAGTCGATCGGAACTGGCCGGGATCGTTCGCTCCTGTAGCGTGGCCCGGGCATGCCCAACGTCGCCCGCGCACCGCGTGTCGTCCCGTCGAGCTCGCCGTTCCCCGAGGTGCCCGCGTGGGCGGCGGGGCCGTCCTGGGCGCTCCACGCCGGTGACTGCCTCGAGCGGCTCGCGGCGTTGCCCGAGGCGAGCGTGGATCTCGTCTTCGCCGATCCGCCGTACTTCCTGAGCAACGGTGGGTTCACCTGCCAGTCCGGCCGGCGAGCGCCCGTGGCCAAGGGGGCCTGGGACACCTCCCGCGGGATCGAGGAGGACCACCGATTCACCCGCGCGTGGATCGAGGCGTGCGGCCGGGTCCTGAAGCCCTCGGGCTCGATCTGGATCTCCGGCACCCAGCACGTGATCTTCTCCGCGGGCTTCGCGCTACAGACGCTCGGCTGGCGGCTCCTGAACACGGTCAGCTGGTACAAGCCGAACGCGAGCCCGAACCTCTCCTGCCGCTACTTCACCCACAGCTCGGAGATCCTCGTCTGGGCGGCGCCGCGGCGACCCGGGCGGCTGCAGCACGTCTTCGACTATCCCCGGATGAAGTCGGCAAACGGCGGCAAGCAGATGCGCGACGTCTGGGCGCTGCCACGGCCGGGTGACGAGGAGCTCGACGCCGACGGGCAGGGGCGCATCTGGACGATGACCAGCCCCCGCCGGGACGAGAAGGCGCACGGGAAGCACCCGACGCAGAAGCCGGTCGCACTCCTGCGGCGGATCATCGAGGCCAGCGCGCCCGAAGGCGGGATGGTGCTCGACCCGTTCTCGGGGAGCGGGACGACAGGGGTCGCGGCGCTCCGTCTCGGCCGCCGCTTCCTCGGCGTCGAGCGGGACCCGACCTGGCTCGCGCTTGCCCGCGCCCGGCTCGAGGCCGAGTCGGAGGGGGCCACGCGTCCCACCGACGAGCGCTTCGGTCCGCGCCGTTCCGCGCAGCGCCGTGGCTCTCGCGCCGCATCCTGACCGACGTCAGCCGCCCTGTCCGGGCCCGAACTGACCTCCCATCCACGCTGCGGGACGTCCAGCGGTTCCCGGAACCGCCTTCGCGAAACAATTTCGGACGGTCACTCCGGACCACGCGCCCCGCTCTTCCGGGACAACCGTCCGAAAATGTTCCGGAGAGCGGCTTCACGAAACTGGAGCGACCTCCCGGCGGCTACCTGCCACGGCTCGAAGCGAGGCCAGGCTAGGCCATCTGGCTATGCGCTCTTCTTCAGCAGCGCATCCACGCCCGCCGCGGCGATCACGTGGTACCGCTTCCTGTACCGCCGCGCACACGCCTCGGCGAGGCCGCGCGTCCCCGGGCCAGCGATGAGCGCGGCATAGAGGGGCTTGAGATATTTCATCCGCCCGACCTCGCCGAGGAGCGTCTCGGCCCTGCGCACCGCGGGGGCGTGCCCGCTGCGGACCGCGACCGTGAGCCAGGCGACCAGCACCTCGGGGTTCGCCGCTCCGGTCAGATGGAACCGCTCGTCGAGGGCGACCATCAGCTCGGGCGAGGATGGGCGGGGCAGGTGGTTGAGATACACCTGCCACTCCCAGGGTGACCACTCGCCGGCTGTGGCGGGGGGGAGCTGGGTCCTGAGCCTCTCCACCTGCTCGAGCCGGCTGCTCCGGGCCGCCGGTGCGCCCGGGGGCACGCCCTCCCCGTCGATCCACCGGGGGGCGTTCACCGCCTCGAGCGCGCCGGGGAGCTCCGCCCGGATGAGCTCGAGCAGCTCCTCGGTGGTGATGGACTGGAACCGGAACGCGTCCATGTAGCGCCTCAGGAACCGGTCGAAGCCAGGCCGGCCCACCGAGTCCTCCAGCGCCCGGAGGAACAGGTATCCCTTCTCGTACGGCACCTGGCTGAACGCGTCGTCGGGGTCGACGCCGGCGAGCTTCGTCCGCAGCCGGGTCAGCTCCGGGCGGTCACGGAAGTTGGCCACCGCCTCGTCGAGCGCCTGCCGACCCACCGCGGCGTGGAGCGCGACCATCTCCGGCCCCTCCAGCACCTCGAGGATCCGCCGCTCGGCGAACACGGTGAAGCCCTCGTTCAGCCAGAAGTCCTCCGCCGAGGCGTTGGTCACGAGGTTGCCGGTCCAGCTGTGCGACAGCTCGTGCGCAACCACGTTGACCAGCGACCGGTCTCCGGTGAGCAGGGTGGGGGTGAGGAACGTGAGCCGAGGATTCTCCATGCCGCCGTAGGGGAACGACGGCGGGAGCACGAGCAGGTCGAACCGCCCCCAGGAGTAGGGCCCGAAGAGCGCCTCGGCCGAGGTGAGCATCCCATCCACGCCCACGAACTCGGCCGCCGCGCGCTCGACGATGGACGGCTCGGCCCACACCCGGCTCCGTGGCCCGAGCTCGCGCGAGGCGAGGTCCCCCACTGCGAAGGCGAAGAGGTAGGGCGGGATGGGCTCGTCCATCCGGTAGCGCTCGACGGCGCGCTCGCCCTGCTCCTCGCGTCCGACGAAGGCGGCGGCCATCAGTCCCCGCAGCCCGGAGGGAACGGTGAGCGCCGCGTCGTAGGTGATGCGCAGCCGCGGCGTATCCTGCAGGGGGACCACCGAGCGCGCGTGGATGGCCTGACACTGGCTGTAGAGGAACGGGGCCTTGCCGCCCGCGGTCTGCTGAGGCTCGAGCCAATGCAGTGCGGAGGCCTCCCGCCCGGTCCGGTAGGAGACGACGCAGCTGTCCACGCCCGCCGGCAGCTCGACCCGGAGCCGCTGCCCGAGCACGGGGTCCGGCGGCCCGAGCGCGAAGCGGAGCGCCGTGCCGGCCCGGTCCGTGACCTGCGCGATGTGGAGGCCCCGGGTGTCGAGGTCCACCGGCCCGCCCCCCCGGTCGAAGGACAGCGTCGCGATGGCATCCACCGCCCGGCCGGGGAAGTCCACCTCGGCCGCCCAGCTCAGGTGGCGCTGCCGCGGCTGCGTGGTGTCGGTGTGGCTGTGCGGGTCCAGTCGTGCCATCGGCTGCGGGCTCCTCGTCACTCGCGTGCGTCGTCGCGCACCGGGATACCGGCCAGGGCGAGCACCCGGAGCGCATTGGTGCTCTGAACGACTCCGTCCCGGAGGGTGTAGTCGAACCGCATCCGCCCGTCCTCCAGGACGTCCTGGAAATGCACCGGGACGAGGGTGCTCCCCGGGACGCGGGCCAGCTCGGCGAGCGAAAGGTCGTGGGTGGTGACCGCGCCGATGCAGCCCGTCGCGACCAGGAGCCGCAGCACCTCGCCGGAGGCCAGCCGACGCTCCCGGGTGTTGGTCCCGAGCAGCATCTCGTCGACCAGCACCAGCGCCGCCCGCGGGTGGGCCGCGGCGCCCTCCAGCACCTGCTTCAGCCGCCGCACCTCGGCGTAGAAGAACGAGACCCCCTGCTCGAGCGAGTCCTGCACCCGCATGCTGGTCCAGGTGTCCAGCCGGGAGAGGACGAGGCGGCGGGCGGAGACCGGGCCTCCGGCGAGTGCGAGCACCGCGTTCAGCCCGATCGCCCGGAGCAGCGTGGACTTCCCCGACATGTTCGAGCCGGTGACGAGCAGGAGCTGGCCCGGCCCCTCGAGCGAGACGTCGTTCGCGACGGCGCCATCCAGCAGAGGATGGGCGAGGCGCTCGGCAGAGAAGCGCGGTCCGGTGTCGGCCACGTCGGGCATGACGAGGTCGGGCCGGTCGTGCAGGTATCCGCCGAGACACGCCAGGGCCTCGACGTCGGCGAGCCGGTCCAGCCATCCGGCGACTTGCCGGCCGTGGCGGCGCCGCCAGTCGTCGAGCCGGAAGAAGACGTGCAGGTCCCAGAGCGTCAGGACGTTGACCACCACGTGCAGCTGGTTCCGCCGCTGCTCGGCGAGCGAGGCCAGTCGCGCGAGCTGGCGCATCGCGGTGCTCGGAGCCGTGCCGGGCGCCGACCCGTGGGCGAGGGCCTGCAGCTCCGGCGAGGCGAACGGCTCCTGCTCGAGGCGCAGCAGCGCCCGGGCGAGACGCTCGGCGCCGCGCTGGCCGAGCTCGAGCCCCTCGAAGCTCGCCGCGACACCGCGCCGCGCGAGGAGGAGCAGCCCCGCGGGGACGAGGAGCGCGAGCCAGGGAACCTCGCCGGGCAGCCGATCTATCGCCGTCGCGGCAACCACCCCGGCCCAGAGCAGCGGCACCACCCAGGCGAGCGGACGCATCCAGCGGACGCCGTCCATGGCGGGTGGGGCCTCCGCCCAGGCGATGAATGCCCGGGGAGAGACGCGGGCGTTGCCGCCGAGCCGCCCCTCGACCGCGAGGTCACGGCGGAACCCTGGCCGTCCGGCGAGCTCGACCACCTGGGCCTGGCGGTGGCGGACCTCCTCGGGCGCGGCCGGAGCCGAGAGCCACGCGGCGAGCCGCTGCTCGCCGTGCGCGGTCGCGGCCTCGTCGAGCAGCTGGAAGAGCGAGCCGTGCCCGAAGACGTCGAGGTCGGCCGCGTAGGGGTGCTCGGCGAGGTGCTCGAGCGGCGTGCCGCCCGGGGGATGCGCGTGCCATGCGCCGGTCAGCCGCTCGTCGCCGCGCTGGTGGTACGCCGCCTCGGCGCGGGCCCGCGCCTCCGCCTGGAGCAGCCGCCCGTGCCAGAAGGCGAGCGCGCCGTACCCGAGGGCGGCGCCCAGGGCCGGCAGGTAGCCCCAGAGCGGCAGCCGGTGGAACACGGTGAGGAGGAGGAAGGCGGCCGCGGCGAGGAACGCCACCACCCGCACGTTCGCCACGGTGGCCATGCGCCGGTCGAGCGCGCCGGCCACCGCCTCGGCCCGGGCGCGCTCGTCACGGTGACGCTGGGCTGCCGCGTCCCTGCTCTCGGGAAGGCTCGGCACGGGGGCGAGAGAGACTGCCACCGTGGGAGGGCCCGCGGCGAGCCCTCTCGTGTCCGACCCCGGGAGAAGGGCCTACTTCTCGGCCGAGGCGATCTTCCGGAGGGCCTTCTGGTCGCGGACGCAGAGGATGCGGCCGACGTTGCCCAGCATGCCGTCCCGCTTCATCTCGTTGATGAGGGTCGACACGAAGGAGCGGGAGGCGCCCACCAGATCCGCGAGGTCCTGCTGGGTGATGCCGCGGAGGTCGGTCTCGCCGCCGTGGGGGCACCGCTCGCCGTGGGCCTCGGCCAGGGTGAGCAGGGTATCTGCCAGGCGCGCGGGGACCTCCTTGAAGGTCAGCCCGAGCACCCGCTTCCTGAGCGAACGGACCCGCTCGGCGTAGGCGCGGACCACGTCCACCGCCAGGGTGGGCCGGGCCTCGAGCTGGGCGCGGAAGTCACGGCCCTCGATGCTCCACACCTCGGCCTCACCGGCCGAGACGGCCAGCTCCTCCACCGGGGTCCCCTCGGGCCTGAAGAGCTCGCCGAAGAGGTCCCCTGGCCGGAGGATGGAGACGACAGAGCGCTGGCTGTTGCGCCCGAGCCGCATCAGCCGCACGCGGCCGGTCTTCAGCAGGTAGACCCGATCGCTCGCATCGCCAGGGCGGTAGATGACGGCGTTGTGCGGGAAGGTCTCGACCTTGAAGTACCCCTTGAAGTCGATGGCCTCCTGGGGCACAGCGACCTTGTTCGGGGTGACGAGCATCCCGGACGAGGTGGTTTGCAGCGGAGGGACGACGTTGGAACCAATCGGGCCGAGGGGGCGGTTGTAGCCGTGCATGGTGGAAGGTCCTCTTCTGCAGTGCCGTGTGCGAGGGCTCATTCCAAGACGCGTGCCATGCCCCGTGGTCGGTGACACTGGGCGCAAAGGTCCGAAATACGGACATGTTCAGGGGCGACCGGCCACCCGTCGCCCATGTTCCAGGGCCGGGATTTGAACGAAACGTTTCAACGTCTTGGAGTAGACTGAACGAAACGTTCAATGGTGGTGCGAATCGTCGCTGGCTTTACAGTATCCTTCAGCTGACACTCTTGAGCGGGTCCTTCACGGAACGTGCAGCCCCGTATTTCACGAGCTTGCGCTCGAGCGTCGGACGGCTGATGCCGAGCATCTGGCAGGCACGGCCCTTGTGCCCCCGTGTCAGGACCAGCGCCCGCTCGATCAGCTGACGCTCGGCCTCTTCCAGGGTGGGCAGCGGCGCGTCCGCCGGTAACCAGTTGGAAGCGTCCTGTTCCAGGGTCGGCTCGTCCCGCGGGAGGCTCTCGGCGAGCAGCACCTCCCCGGGGGACAGGACGACTGCACGGGTGAGGACGTTCTCCAGCTCGCGGACATTTCCCCGCCAGGGAAGCCGCACCAGCGCCTCCATCACCTCGGGGGGTACCCGCGTCACCCGCTTGTGGACCCGCCCGTTGATGCGCTCGAGCAGGCTCTTCACCAGGATCGGGATGTCCTCCATGCGCTCGCGGAGCGGGGGCACGCGGAGGGTGATGACCTTGAGCCGCTGGTAGAGGTCCTCCCGGAATCGACCAACCTTCACCTCCTCGGTCAGCTCGCGGTGGGTCGCGGCGATGACCCGCGCCTGCAGTCCGATGCGCTTCGTGCCGCCCACCCGCTCGAACTCTCTCTCCTGGAGGACGCGCAGCAGCTTGGCCTGGAGCTGGGGCGACAGATCGCCGATCTCGTCGAGGAACACCGTGCCGTCGGCTGCCACCTCGAACTTGCCCGGCTTGCTCGCCGTCGCTCCGGTGAACGAGCCGCGCTCGTGACCGAAGAGCTCGGACTCGAGCAGGGTCTCGACGATGGCCGAGCAGTTGATGCCCACGAAGGGGCGCGGCTCGTCGAAGGAGTAGTTGTGGATGACCCGGGCGACCAGCTCCTTGCCGGTCCCGGACTCGCCGGTCACCAGCACCGTGGCGCGGGGCGCGGCGGCGACCTTGCCGATCTCCTTCACCAGCTTCTGCATCACCGGGGTCTGACCGATCAGGTCGCCCAGCCGGGCCGGAGCGATGTCCAGGTCCGCGCTGGCCGCGCGGCGGCTGAGCTGCCGGACGCTGAGCGCACGGTTGATGACCAGATCGAGCGCCGCCGTATCCGCGAAGGGCTTGTGGATGTAGTCGAAGGCCCCGAGCTTCATCGCCCGGATGGTGCTCTCCATGTCGTGGTACGCCGTCACCAGGACGATCGGCGCGTCCCCGCACACCGACTTCATCTCCGCGATGAGGTCGAGCCCGCTCCGGTCGGGGAGCATCATGTCCAGCACGACCAGCGAGGGTGCGCACTCTCGCGCCTTGGCCAGCCCCGCCGCGGCGGTGGTGGCGGTCACCACCTGGAAGCGGGGCTCGCCGTCCTTTTCCGCCTCCTCGAAGTGCATGCTCAGCGACTCGAGGAGCGAGACGTCGTCGTCGACCAGGAGGAGGGTCTCCATGATCAGGCGGCCCTCGCGAAGTCGAGGCTGAAGAGGACGCCCCGGGCCGGGGGAATCGCCGGGAGCGCCGTCACCTCACCACCTTGCTGCTGGAGGACCCGGCGCAGCGCCGCCAGGGACAGCCCGGCGCCCCGCGCCAGACGCGAGCCGAATGGCTCGAACACCCGCTGCTCCTCTCCGGGGGTGAGCGCGGCGTGCTCGTCGAGCAGCTGGACCTCGGCGCCACGGCCGGAGGGTCGGAGGGTGACCGCCAGCGGCTGCCCCTCGGTGAGGCTCGAGGCGACGTTGAGGAGCAGCTGGGCCAGCACCGGGCGGAGCCGGACCCCGTCGGAGCGCACCCGTGGCAGCCCCTCCGCCCCGGCGAGCTCGAGCCGTACCCTGCGCTCCGTCAGGTCCTGCTCGATGAGCGCCGCCGACTCCTGGATGAGGTCGGGCAGCGCCCAGGTGTCGACCGCCAGCGGCATCTCGCGCCCATATTCGCTCAGCATCCACAGCATCCGCTCGAGCGTCCGGGTCTCGCGCAGCGCGATGGTGAGCCGCCGCTGGTCTCGCGCGGAGAGCCCGTCGTTCCGGGCGAGCGCCTGCACCGCCATCTTCACGCTGGACAGCGGATTCCTCAGCTCGTGGCTCAGGGAGCTGGAGAGCCGGGAGATCTGCAGGGGCGGAGCGCCCTCGAGGAGGGCCCCCAGGTCCTGCACCCGGGCCTCGATGGTGGCTCCGCCCGGGGTCATCGACACCCGGAGCCAGCGGGGAGAGTCCGGCGTCCCTGCCCGCACGAAGTCGACTCCGCCGCCCGCACGGCCCCGCGCGTCGAGTGCCCGCGCGGTGGCCGCATCCACCTGGAGCGCCGTGGCCAGCGGCGTCCCCGGAACGGGGGCAGGGCAGCCGGGGAGCGCGCCGTCGCCCTCCACCAGCGACAGCCCTTCATCCCAGCGGATGTGGAGCGGAAGTCCCCACGCCGGATCACCCATGGGTGAAAGCTTATCCCCGCCGCACGACGCATGCTCGGCACGGCGGCACCGGGTACAGTGCTTCCCGGATGGAAGGTCGCCTGCTGGTCAAGGACTGCACGCTGCTGGACCGGGAGTCCGTGCAGTCGCACCGGGCTGTGGTGGTCGAGTCGGGCATGGTGGCCCGCATCTCTGCGGACGAGGCCGAGCCGGTCAGGCCAGGTGACTGGGCCATCGAGGCGCGGGGTCGGATGCTCGTCCCGGGCCGGGTGGATGGTCACGCCGAGCTGGGGCACTGCCCGGGTGCGCGCCGACTGCTCACGCCGTCCGAGTCGACTGCGCTCGTGGCCGCCTCCGTTGCCGTCGCGCTCCGCGCGGGGGTGACGACGGTGCTCGACCAGATCCAGGGCGTGGGCGATGGCGCGGCCGCGCTCGCCGGCCGGTTGCAGATCGGGCGCACGCTCGGGGTGCGGATGGTCACCTCCCTGGCGGCCGGGGGGCGACACGGCATCGCCGAGCACGAGATCAACGCCGACGCCGCGCGGGCGAGCGCGGAGGATCCGCTGGTCAGGGCCGGTCTCGGCTTCGCGACCTGCCTCACCGCCTCGGACGAGGTGCTCCGCGCCGTGTGTCGCGACGCCGAGGCGCTGCGCGCGCCGGTGCACCTTCGCCTCGCCGAGAGCAGCGCCGAGCTGGCCGAGCACTTCGAGCAGCACCGGACCCGGATGGTGGAGCGCCTGGAGCGTCACGGGTTGCTCGGACCGGGGACCCTGGCCGCGCACGCCCGGGCGGTCGACGGAGCGGAGGCGCACCGGCTCGCGGAGGCCTCGGTCCTGGTGGCCTGGAGCCCGCTGGCGGATCTCCTCGGCGAGCAGCACGGCTTCGACTCGGTCTGGCAGTCGGCACACCGGGTGGTACTGGCGAGCGCGGGCGTGGGAGACCTGCGAGAGCAGTGGACGGCGGGGCGCATCCTCGCCCACCGCGCGGCGCGCATCGGCAGGCTCTGGGCGCGGGAGCGGATCCCCGAGGTGCTGGGCGACGGTCCGGCGGGATTCCTCGAGCGCGTCTTCCGCCGGCCCGCGGGGCGGATCATCCCCGGCGCCCTGGCCGACCTGGTGCTGGTCGATGCGTTCCCGCAGTCCGCCGACCCGATCGAGGTGCTGGCGGCCTCGATGCGGGCCCAGGTCGCCTGGTGCGTGGTGAACGGGCGGGTGGTGGTGCGGGAGGGCCAGCTGCTCGGCGCCGACCTCACCTCGCTGCTGTCCGAGGCCGCCGCCGTCCGTCGCGCGGTGGCATGAGCGGAGGAGCGCGGGGGCTCCTCGACCGGGCACTCCGGCGGCGCGCGTCGCTTCGCCAGGATCGCCGGACCAACGCCTTCCGCTGGCTGAACGCGGCAGGAGACGGGGCCCCGGGGCTGACGCTCGACGTCTTCGGAGACGTGGCCGTGCTCAGTACCTACGATGTCGTGGACCCGGGACCGGTCGCGGACGCGGCGATGGGACTGCTCCCGCTTCGCGCGGTGTATCGGAAGGCGCGTCCGAGGGAGGCAGGGAGGCTCCACGGCGAGGAGCGGGCGGCCCTGGCTCCGGCGCTTCCGCTCCGGGGTGAGCCGATGGAGTCGGTGGTCGTGCAGGAGCAGGGACTGAGCTTTCGCATCCGGCCGGGCGAGGGACTGGCGGTGGGCCTCTACCTCGACACCCGCGAGGCGCGGGGGTGGGTCCGGGCGCACGCCGAGGCGCGCACGCTGCTCAACTGCTTCTCCTACACCGGCGCCTTCGGCGTCGCGGCGCGGGCCGGCGGCTCCATGCGCGCGGTCGACATCGACCTCAGCCGGCGCTCCCTCGCCTGGGCGGAGGAGAACGCCCGGCTGAACGAACAGGCGCCCCCGGAGTCGGACCGGCTGGCCGGCGACGTCTTCGAGTGGCTGCGACGCTTCGGCAAGCGCGGCGAGCGGTTCGATGCGGTGGTGCTCGATCCTCCTGGCTTCGCCCGCGGCCGGGCGGGGACGTTCTCCGCCTCGCGCGACTGGCCGGGCCTCGTGGCCCAGGCCGCGGCGCTGGTGGCCCCTGGCGGGTGGCTCCTGGCGGCGTGCAACGTGGTCTCCCTGTCGGGGCGCCGGTTCGACGCCGCCCTGGCGGAGGGTGTGCGACAGGCGGGCCGGACGGCGGAGGAGGTGGCCCGTCCGGGCGCCTCGGAGATCGACTTCCCGTCTCCTCCCGGAGAGGAGCCGCCGCTCAAGGTCCGGGTGCTCCGGCTCCGGGGTGCTAACCTCCGGAGACGTTGACTCAAGGTCTCCCCGTTCAGCGCAGCGGCGGGCTCCGCTTCGGCAAGTACGTCCTGCTCGACCGCCTGGCGGTGGGCGGGATGGCGGAGATCTTCCTCGCGCGGCAGGAGGGGCTCGAGGGCTTCGAGAAGACGGTCGTCATCAAGCGGATCCGTCCCCATCTCTCCAAGCAGAAGAGCTTCGTGGCGATGTTCCTCGACGAAGCCCGGCTGGCGGCGCAGCTGAACCACCCCAACATCGTGCAGATCCACGAGCTGGGGCAGGTCGACGACAGCTACTTCATCGCCATGGAGTACGTGTTCGGCCGGGACATGGCCCGCATCATCCCCAAGGCCGAGAAGATGGGCATCGCCTTCCCGGTGGTGTACGCGCTGAAGATCGCCTCCAGCGTCTGCGAGGGGCTCCACTACGCCCACCAGCGGGCCGACTCCTGGGGCAACCCGCTGCACATCGTCCACCGCGACGTCACCCCGGAGAACGTCTTCGTCTCCTTCGACGGGACGGTGAAGATCCTCGACTTCGGCATCGCCAAGGCGCGCGGGCAGACCGGCCAGACGACGGTCGGGGAGATCAAGGGCAAGCTGAGCTACATGAGTCCGGAGCAGGCCCTGGGGCAGCCACTCGACTGCCGGAGCGACGTCTTCTCGCTGGGGGTGGTGCTCTACGAATGGCTCACCGGGTTCCGCCTCTTCACCGGTGACTCCGAGGTGGCGGTGCTCCGGAGCGTGAGCGAGGGGAAGATCTACGGCCCGAGCTACTTCAAGCCGGACATCCCGCCCGCGGTGGAGGCGGTGGTGATGCGGGCGCTGGAGAAGGACCGGGAGAAGCGTTACCCGAGTGCGTGGGAGATGCAGCGGGACCTGGACCATCTGCTCGGCGAGAGCGACTTCCGCCCCTCCAGCATGCACCTGGCCAACTTCCTCAAGCAGCTCTTCTCGGACGAGCTGGAGGCAGAGCGGGCACGGCTGACGCGGGCGTCGGACACGCTCGTCGCGGACGGCCCCGGGCCCCGCGGTGGGCGGGCGCTGCGGCTCCATCTCGACGACGACGACCGGAAGGCGCTCGAGTCGGTGGCCGAGCGGAACGGGCTCACGCTGGAGGAGCTGGCGCGTGACGTCCTCCGTGGCTGGCTGAAGTACCGCTGATGCCCCGCATCCGGCTCACCCTCGAGTACGACGGGACCGACTTCGTGGGCTGGCAGCGCCAGCCGAACGGGCGAAGCGTGCAGGCCGTGCTGGAGGCGGCGCTGGCGGAGCTGCTCGGTGGTCCGGTCGCCGCGGCGGCCGCGGGCCGGACCGATGCCGGCGTGCACGCGCTCGGCCAGGTGGTGGCGTTCGACAGCTCGCGTCCCCTGCCGTCGAAGGCGTACGTGCGCGGGCTCTCGGCGCTCCTCCCGGAGGACGTGGCGGTGGTGGCGGCCGAGGACG
>JADGQZ010000396.1 GCA_017881345.1 Myxococcaceae bacterium
GCTCGCGGCGCAGCCCCTCCACCAGGGCGCCGGCCACGGAGCGCGAGAGGAACGCGGCGGCGAAGGCCAGCGCGGGCACGAGCACGTCGCGCCGGCCACCAGCGGCGGCCGTGCTTCCATCGAGCGAGGAGCTCACGGCGGGGGAGGGTAGCCCGCTGAGCCTTCCGGGTCGAGCGCGTCTCCCCGAACCCGTGAACGAGCCCGAATGCGACGCCCGGTTTCTCCGTCCCCGTGTCGCCGCGTCCCCTGTCCGGTGTCCCGAGCGCAGGCGGAGCCAGGAGCGCGGCTGGCCCGGCCACCACGTCGGCCTCGCCTCGGGGACGGGCACCGCCACCGGAGGCGGGCCCCGGACCGGGGTGGACGATCCGCCGCACCAGGTCGTGAAGTGTCCGTCACGCCAGGCGAATCGCCCGGCAAGCCCTGGCGCGGTCACCGCGGCGCCGTGCCGGTCGCCAACGGCGGTCCGTTCCGCTAAAACGCCCGCTCGATGATCTCGGTCCAGGACGTCAGCAAGGCCTACGGCCCCAAGAAGCTCTTCGAAGACGTGAACGTCGCGTTCTCGCCCGGCAACCGCTACGGCCTGACCGGTCCGAATGGCGCCGGGAAGACCACCTTCATGAAGATCCTCTCCGGCGACGAGGAGGCCGACAGCGGCGCCGTGCTGAAGCCGAGGAAGGTGGGTGTCCTCCGTCAGGACCAGTTCCGCTACGAGGACAATCGCGTCCTCGACGTGGTGCTCATGGGCAACGTCCCGCTGTGGGCGGCGATGACCGAGAAGGAGGGGCTGCTCGCCAAGCCCGAGATCAACGACGACGACGGTCACCGGCTGGCCGAGCTGGAGGCGACCATCGGCGAGGAGGACGGCTACTCGGCCGAGGCCGACGCGGCGGAGCTGCTCCAGGGGCTCGGCATCGAGGAGCCCTGGCACGACCAGCCCATGCGCGCGCTGGCGGGCGGCTACAAGCTGCGCGTCCTGCTCGCCCAGGCGCTCTTCGGCAAGCCCCAGGCGCTGCTCCTCGACGAGCCCACCAACAACCTCGACATCGACTCGATCCGCTGGCTGGAGGGGTTCCTCCACGCGTTCGAGGGCGTGCTCATCACCATCTCGCACGACCGCCACTTCCTGAACGCCATCTGCACGCACATCGCCGACATCGACTACGAGAGCATCATCGTCTACCCCGGCAGCTACGACGAGATGGTCCGGCAGAAGGGCCAGATGCGGTCGCGCGTCGAGTCGGAGAACGAGGAGAAGAAGAAGAAGATCGAGCAGCTCCGGGAGTTCGTGGCCCGCTTTCACGCCGGCACGCGCGCCTCCCAGGTGCAGAGCCGCGTCCGCGCCATGCAGAAGCTGAAGCTGGAGGACATGAAGCGCTCGAACATCGCCGCGCCGTTCATCAAGTTCGAGCAGAAGGCGCTCTCCGGGAAGCAGACCCTGGAGATCCAGGGCATCGCCAAGGCCTACGGCGGCAACGAGGTGGTCCAGCCCTTCAGCGCCCTGGTCACGCGCGGCGAGAAGGTGTGCGTCATCGGCCGGAACGGCGTGGGGAAGAGCACGCTCGTGAAGATGATCGCGGGCGAGCTGCCGCCGGACCAGGGCCACGTGAAGTGGGGCCACCAGGCCCAGGTCGGCTACCTCCCGCAGGATCAGACCGGGGTGATCCGGCCGGGCACCACCGCCTTCGCCTGGCTGCGGGAGCTGGAGGACAAGCTCACCAACGAGGAGATCTCCGGGCTGCTGGGCCGGATGCTCTTCTCCGGCGAGGAGCGGATGAAGCCCACCACCACCCTCTCCGGCGGCGAGACGGTCCGGCTGCTCTTCTCCAAGCTCATGCTGTTCAAGGACAACGTCCTGGTGCTGGACGAGCCCACCAACCACCTCGACCTCCAGTCGATCGCCGCGCTCTCCGATGGGCTGCAGCGCTACGAGGGGACGGTCATCGTGGTCACCCACGACCAGGAGCTCATCCGCGAGGTGGGGAGCCGTATCTGGGCGCTGCACCGCGGCGAGGAGATCCTGGACTTCCCGGGCTCCTTCGACGAGTTCGTGGAGAAGCACCCGGACCTCGCCGCGGCGCACGTGTAGCCCTGCAACCTCATCGACGGGCTGGTGGGCGGCGACGGCGCGCACCTCGACGGCATCCAGGCGATGGGCGGGCAGGGCATCGTCATCCGAAACAACTGGATCGAGGCGACCTCGCCGCCCATCTCCGGCGGCGGGGTGAACGCGGCGGTGTTCTTCAAGCCGGACTTCGGCGAGATCACCGACGTGAGCGTCGACTGCAACATGCTCATCGAGGAGGACGGGTACTACCCGCTCCGGATCGACGCCCGCGGCGCGGTGGGCTTGCTCCCCCGGCCCGAGCCGGCCAGTGATCGCCAGCTCTACCTCGCGCTGCTCGGGCCGGCCTGGCTCGCCAGCGCGTGGCTGGTTCGGCTGCGGCCGGCCGCCTTGCGGGCCACCCTGGCGGCCGTCCTCGTCGTCGGCCTGGGCATCGGCA
>JADGQZ010000397.1 GCA_017881345.1 Myxococcaceae bacterium
GGAAGTACCCGGTCATTATGGCCCGCAATCCGTACGGGCGCAGCGGTGGGGGCGTTGCGGCCGGGTGCTTCCAAGGGCTTGGCGCCACAGTCGCTGGCTTCGCTCAGCACGGCTACATCGCCCTCGCTCAGGACTGCCGAGGGACGAGCCGATCACAGGGCCCCTTCCGGGAGATGGTCCAAGAGGCCCGTGATGGGTACGACGCCATCGAGTGGGCCGGGACGCAGCCCTGGTCGACGGGGAAGGTGGGAACGACCAGCGGGTCGTACCTCGGTCTCACCCAGTGGCAGCCGGCAATTCACCATCCACCGCACCTGGCGGCCATTTCACCGCAGATTACCGCGTCCGACTACCACGACAACTGGCAGTACGTGAACGGCGTCTTCGATCTCTGGTTCGGGATGAGCTGGCCCCCGGGCTGGGTGGCCGACCAGATGGTTCGCGGCCTTCAGGCGCAGGGCGTACCGCAGACGACCATCGATGAGCTCGTGGCGAACTTCAATGACAAGGCAAACGCCAATCTGACCACCCACTGGGTCTGGCAGCTGCCACTCACAGGCTTCGACCAGTTCACCACCTTCGCCCCGTACTTCTACGACTGGATCGACCACCCTAATTACGACGAGTACTGGGCGAAGCTCGACGTCGAGACCCGCTACGACGACGTCAAGGTGCCGGCGCTGATGAACTCGGCCTGGTACGACATCTTCCAGGTCGGCTCGTTCCGCAACTTCCACGGAATGCGGAGAGAAGGGGGAACACGAGCCGCCCGCGAAGGAACGAAGATCCTGGTCGGTGCGTACGGTCACGCCGGGGACAGTGGCTCGCCCACGTTCGGGGCGGATCCGATCGGGGCACTGCTCTCGGTCGATTCCCAGCTTCGCTTCTTCGACCGCTACCTGAAGGGTCTCCAGAACGGGTACGAGGACGATCCGAACGTCACGCTCTACGTGCTGGTTCCTCCCGATACCGGCAAGACCGGGAGTGGATTCATCGTCACCGGCGACAGCTATCCGTTGCCCGGGACCTGGGAGAAGGAGCTCTTCCTCTCGAGCGGCGGAAACGCCAACTCGAGCAAAGGAGACGGCGCGCTGGTGGACGACGAGCCGCGCTGGCGTGGCACGCGGCCGGATCGCTACGACTACGACCCGGCCAATCCCGTCCCCACCACCGGCGGCAACATGTGCTGCAACGCGGTTCTGGTCGCTGACGGTGCCCAGGATCAGACGGACGTCGAGAAGCGGAACGACGTCCTCGTCTACACCAGCGGGCCGCTCTCGCACGACACGGCGGTCATCGGGCCAGTGGCGGTCAAGCTCTGGGCACGGTCATCCGCGCGGGACACCGATTTCACGGCGAAGCTGGTCGACGTGCACCTCGACGGGGCCTCGCACAACGTGCTGGACCGCGTGGTCAGGGCGCGGTTCCGCCACGGATCCAAGCTGCCTCCGACCCTGATCGAGCCGGGAGAGGAGTACGAGTACCGGATCTTCCTCGGGAACGCGGGGACCATCTTCCGGAAGGGGCACAGGATCCGGCTCGAGATCTCCTCGTCGAGCTTCCCCCACTACGACCGCAACCTGAACACCGGCAAGGTCAACGAGTGGTCCTCCGAGATGGAGGTGGCACACCAGACGATCCTCCACGATGGGCGGCATCCCTCCCGGCTGCTGCTCCCGATCGCGCCGGGGGTCTCGGTCCCGCACTAGCGGCCGATCGCGGGCGTCGAGCAGCTCCGACGCCCGCGCCCCTGGCGTCCTCCTGCTCAATGATGATGCGGGACGAGCCGATGAGGCCAGAACGTCTCGTCACTCGTCGGCACGAGGGAGAGGAGGAAGACCAGCGTCCCGGCGAGCACGGTGACGTGGAAGTGGTCGATGTTGGGCAGCACCGCTCCCGACCAGAAGAGCCAGACAGCCGCGACGGCGGTGACGAACCGCAGCTGCGGAAGCCAGACGGCCGCGAGCGAGGCCACCGCGACCACACCTCCCAGCAGCAGGTCGTGCCAGAACACGGTGGAGCGCGTGGGTAGCAGGAAGGCGCTGGCGAACACCGCAGCGCCGAGCAGAACGCTGAGGACTCGCGCGATCATGAGGCACCTCCGGAGCTCACCATCCGCCTGCAGCCTACCGGCCACAAGCAGCAGCACACCGGGTGCGCGCGGCACGCGCACACCCAGGCCGCTTCCAGCGGTGCTGCAGGCCCGCTCGAGCTCGGCCGGCGCGCTGCACGGACCACGCTTCCGGCTGCAGCCCACTGGTCGTCTGCGGCCGCCTCCCGTAAACGGCCACCACCACTAGAAGGCAGGAGAGAGCGCATGCGCCGAGTGCACCCGAGCTCGACACTTCGTTTCCCGCCGGCGCTTGCCGTGCTGCTCCTCGCCACGGCCCCGGCCCTCGCCCAGGCGCCACGCCTCGACCTGCCGGACCCGAGCCCCCATGCCTCGGTCACCCAGCGCGTCGGGCTCACCGACATCACGATCGACTACCACCGGCCCGCGGTCGGGAAGCGGAAGATCTGGGGAGGGCTGGTCCCCTACGGCGAGCCGTGGCGCGCAGGGGCCAACGAGAACACGACGGTCAGCTTCTCCACGCCGGTGACCGTGGGCGGGAAGCAGCTCCCGGCCGGCAAGTATGGCCTTCACATGATTCCCACGGCGACGACCTGGACGGTCGCCTTGAGCACCGTCTCCAGCGCCTGGGGGAGCTTCAGCTATGAACCCAACGAGGACGCGGTCCGCTTCACCGTCACCCCGACGCCGGCGGAGATGGAGGAGAGCCTGGAGTACCGCTTCGAGGCTCCCACCGAGACCTCGGTGGCCGTCGTCCTCCAGTGGGAAAAGCTCCAGGTCTCGTTTCCGATCACCGTCGACACGAAGGCCGTCACCCTGGCCAGCCTCGACGCCCAGCTCCGCGGGCTGGCGCGCTTCTCCTGGCAGCCCTGGGACCAGGCCGCCCAGTGGTGCATCAAGAACGGCTGCGATCAGCGCGCGCTCGAGTGGGTCGACCGATCGATCAACGTCCAGCCCAGCTTCGCGAATCTGAATACCAAGGCCACGCTGCTGGAGAAGAAGAAGGACACCGCGGGCGCCGACAAGCTTCGCGCGGAGGCGATGAAGCTGGCCACCGAGGGAGACATCAACCAGTACGCCTACGGGCTCATGGCCCAGAAGAAGTACGACCAGGCGCTGAGCCTGTTCAGGAAGAACGTCAAGGATCACCCCGATTCCTGGAACTGTTACGACAGCCTCGGGGAGGCGCTCGCGACCACCGGGGACAAGAAGGGCGCGGCGCAGAACTACGAGAAGGCGCTGGCGCTGGCGAAGGAGCCCGCGAACAAGAAACGGATCGAGACCGTGCTCGCGGGGCTCAAGAACTAGCGCTTCTCGAGCTTCTTCAGCGCCGCCCTCGCGGCCGGCGCCTCGCAGGCATCCACCAGCCCCAGCACGCCCTTGCGCTGGGCGACCTCCCGGAGCGGCTCGATCGCCCGCGCGTCCCCGAGGTCTGCCAGCTTGCCGGCGGCGCGGACCACGACGTCGCAGTCGCGGGCCCGGAGGTCCACCAGGTACACCTCGCGGAGGTCGATCGCGTCCTCCGCGTGCGCCCGTCGCAGCGCCTCGACTGCCGCCCACCGCTTCCGGTACGCGTCGGAGCGCGTGGCCTCGACGAGCGCCCGGCGCCCCGGCCCGCCGAGCCTGGCCAGGAGATCGCCCGCCGCCTGCGACCGTGACCCTCCGAGCTCGCCGGCGAGAACGGCCAGGACCGCTCCGCTCTCGAGCGCGCTCGGGTCGAGCTTCGCCGCCTCCTCCCAGGACGCGAGCGCCTCGCCTGGACGGTGCGCGAGCGCCTGCGCCCGTCCGCGCAGGACGAGCACCTCCGCCGTCCGGCCCAGGGGCTCGAGCAGCGACAGCGCCGCCTCGGAATCGCCGCGGGCCAGCGCCCGCTCCGCCCGGCGGATCGGCCGTGATGCCCTGATCGCCGAGGCACCACCGAGCAGCACGGCAACGGCGGCGAGAACGACGAGCACACGCCGGAGACTCCGGCTCCCCGCCAGCGAGGTCCGGGCCCGGGTCAGCCAGCCCCCCGCGGCGGCCGCGCCCCGGAGCGCTGGCTCGAGCACGGCGCCGCCAGCGAGCATCCGGTCCAGGAACGCAGGGCTCGCCTCTGCCCGCGCCAGCGCCGCACCTCCATAGGGCAACGGCCCATCGACGGTCCGCACGCGGTGGATCCGGACCGGCTGCGAGATGCCACGGAGCTCCCGCGTCCCCACCTCCTCGAGATCGACCTCCGCGCGGTTCATCGACAGCTGGACGGAATCGGTGAGCCACACCTCACCCGCCGGCGTCTCGTGCTCGAGCCGCGCCGCGACGTTGACCGGCTCGCCGAAGACGTCTCCTCGCTCGACGCGTACCTCCCCGAGGTTGATGGCGACGCGGATCACCAGGCGCTCCGATCCGGGCCGCTCGGCTGCGTGGCGCGCCAGCCGGTCCTGCATCGCCATGCCGCAGAGCACCGAGTCGGTCGGAGAGCGGAAGGCGAGGAGCAGGGCGTCGCCGATGGACTTGATCCGCCGGCCACCGAAGGCACGGACGATTGGAAGGAGCAGCTGGTCGTGCTCCGCCAGAAGGCGTGCATTCTCCTCGCGGGTCTGCCGCGAAGTCCGCGCCGTGTAGCCGACGATGTCGGTGAAGACGATGGCGAGGTTCTCGTTGCGCAGCGCGGGCGCACGTGCTCCGTCAGGGACGGGAGTGTCGGAACCGGGCGGGGCGGCGTCGCGGGGGAGAGTCATGAGGTGCCTGCGCTCGCGCCCGCGAGGGTACCAGGCGCGCGCGCCCGGGGGGACCTGTGGGCGCGACGGCCACATCGCCGGCTGCTGGCCCGAGGATCACTTGCCCGGAGGCGGGAGCAGCCTCGCGCGGTACGCCGCCGCTTCCTCGGGCTTCCCCCGGGCCGTGCTCAGCTCCGCGAGCGACTTGAGAGTCGTCTGGGTCAACGGGTTCTTCTCCCCGAGCACCTTGCTCCGGACCTCGAGCGACTGCCGGAACAGCGAATCCGCCTCGTCCAGCTGCCCCTCCAGCCGCAAGGTATCGCCGAGGTAGGCCCGGACCGCGGCGACGTCCAGGTGATCCGGCCCGAGCGTCCTGGCGAGCGTCTCGAGAGCTGCGCGGTACGAGCGCACCGCCTCGGCCCGGTTGCCGGCCTTCTTGAGGACACTGCCCATGTTGGCGCGGGTGCGGGCCACCGCCTCCGAGTCGTCTCCCAGGCTCTTCCGGCGAACCGCGAGCACCGCCTCCAGCATTCGCACGGTCTCGTCGTACTTGCCGGACCGATAGAAGACGTTCCCCAGGTTCTCACGGACCAACGCCACCTCGGGATGATCCGCGCCGAACAGCGCGGTGTTGATCTCCAGCACCTTCCGGTAGGTGACCTCGGCGCCGGCCAGGTCTCCATTCATCATCTGCGCCGTGCCCAGGTCGTTCAGCGCGGAGGCGATCTCCGGACTGCGGTCCGGATAACGGTCCCGCAGCTTCCCGAGTCGCTCCCGATCGAGCGCCTCCATCTGCTTGAAGTCCTGCTCCTCGAGGGCCGCTCCGGAGAGGAAGCCCAGGGCGTCGGTCTCGATCTTCGCCGGGAACACCGCCGACGAGCCCTGCCGGGGATCGGGCCAGTTCCGTGCCCGGGCAATGGCCAGCATGTCCCCGGCGAGCGCCTTCAGCTCCTTCACCTGGGTCTGCCGCTGCAGGGCAACGCCGAGCGGAGACATGGCGCCTGCCGTCTCGAGGCTCTTCGGCCCGTAGTGCTCGCGCGTGATCTCCAGCGCCTCGCGGGCGGCCTTCTCGGCCTCGTCGTACTTGTGCCATTGCACGTAGAGGTTGGAGAGCCCCTGCAGCGAGTCGGCGGCCTCCAGGCTCCGCCGTCCCGCCGCGGCGACGCGCCGGTGGTAGGAGGAGCGAAGCGCCTTCTCCGCTTCGGTGAACTCCGCCAGGCTGGCAAAGGTCGTCCCGATCGTCTGGAGCACCGCGGCGGCGATCAGCGGCTGGTCCTGGAAGGCGCTCTCGGCCTTGGACTGCGCCTGCCGGAGCGCGTCGAGGAGCGAGATGTTCCGCGAGCCCTTCGCCCAGGGATCCGCCGCCCCGAGCGCGTCCTGGAGGAACAGGTTCATCGCGGTGGCCTTCGCCGTCTCCGCGGTGGCCCGGTCGCGTTCCTTTCGGACGCGGCTGGCCTGGAGCATGGAGATCACCGCCATCGTCGTGAGCAGGACGGCGATGGTCGCCGCGGCGGCCACCCCGAGCTTGTGGCGCCCGACGTACTTCCCCACCCGGTAGATCCTGCCCGCCTTGCGCGCGGTGATCGGCCGGCCGTCCAGGTATCGCCTGATGTCCGCGGAGAGCGCCTCCACCGACGCGTATCGCTGCGTCGGCTCCTTCTGGAGCGCCGCCAGAACGATCGCGTCGAGGTCGCCCTGCAGCCGCTTCTTCAGCCGCTGGGGCGAGTCGTCACGCAACCGCCCCATCTCCTCGGGCGTGGTGCTGACCGTCGTCCCGTCGGGCTGGCGGCGCTCGCCGGTGCGGCCCACCGCGGTGCTCGGGCGCTGCGGCTCCTCCTCACAGACCGCCTTCAGCACCTCGATGTGCGCGCTGCTCTTGACCCGGTACGGGCGCTGGCCCGTGAGGAGCTCGTAGAGGATCACGCCCAGCGAGTAGATGTCGGTGGCGGTGGTGAGGGCGCGGCCCCGGACCTGCTCCGGGCTCGCGTACTCCGGAGTCATCGCCACGATGGTCTCACCCGAGCCCACGCCGGCCACGCCCGGGTTCAGGAGCTTGGCGATGCCGAAGTCGAGGAGCTTGGGGATGCCCTCTCCGGTCACCAGGATGTTCCCGGGCTTGAGATCGCGGTGCACCAGCAGGCTCTGGTGCGCGTACTGGACTGCCGAACACGCTTCCTCGAAGAGCTCGAGGCGCTCCGGGATCGAGAGCTTCCGCGCGTCGCAGTAGCGGTCGATGGGCTCACCCTCGACGTGCTCCATCACGAAGTAGGGCAGGCCGTCGTCGGTGGTCCCTCCGTCGAGCAGGCGGGCGATGTTCGGGTGCTCGAGCCCGGCGAGGATCTGTCGCTCCCGCCGGAAGAAGCGGATGACCTCCTCGCTGTCCGACCCCCGCACGACCTTGAGCGCCACACGCTTCTCGAACTGCTCGTCGGCGCGGACAGCGAGGAACACGGTGCCCATCCCGCCGTGGCCGAGCTCCTTGAGCAGCCGGTAGGGCCCGATGCGCCGCTCGATGTTCGACGAGGCCGACCGGAGCGTCGAGGCGCGCTCGGGCGACCGGCCAGCGAGGGTCGTGTCGTCGATGGGCTGCTCGATGGGTTCCTTCACGGCCACCCCGGCTGGAGCCGCGGAATCTCGCAGCGCCGGCGGGGGCCCGCAAGCTCGGAGTACCGGGCGACGACCGGATTCGGGCTGCGGAGGCGAGCTCGTCCGTCCCGCGGCCTGGCTCAGAGCCGGTCGACGACCGGGAACTCGAACGACACCAGCTCGCCGTACTTGAGCCCGGTCCCGGTGTTCATGAGGATGACCCGTTCCTCCCGGTCGATGGCCCCACTCTCGACGAGCTTCTTGATCCCGGCCCAGACCGCTCCACCCTCCGGCGCAGCGAAGATGCCCTCGCTCGAGGCGATCTCCTTCATCCCGTCGAGCGCCTCGTCGTCGGTCACCGTGAGCGCGGTGCCGCCGGATCGGCGGATCAGCCCGAGCATGAGCGCGTCGGCGATCGCCACCGGGACGCGGAGCCCACCGATGCTCGTGCGCGCGTCCTGCACCGCCGGGGCATGGTCGAGCCCCTGCTGGAACGCGCGGACGATGGGCGCGCAGCCCTCGGTCTGGACGGCGATCATCCGGGGCCGCCGGGACCCGATCCATCCGAGCTGCTCGAGCTCGTCGAGCGCCTTCCAGATCCCGACCAGCCCGGTGCCGCCCCCCGTCGGGTACACGATGACCTCGGGCACCTCCCAGCCGAGCTGCTCCACCAGCTCGAGCCCCATCGTCTTCTTCCCCTCCGCGCGGTACGGCTCCTTGAGTGTCGAGAGATCGAACCAGCCTTCCTGCGCGGCGCGCTTGCGGACCCAGGCTCCGCAGTCGTTGATCAGCCCACGGACCAGGACCACCTCCGCGCCGTAGACGCCCGACTCCTTCTTGTTCAGCTCCGGCGCGTCGACCGGCATGTAGACGTGGGCCCCGAGTCCGGCCCGTGCCGCATAGGCCGCGAGCGCTCCGCCCGCATTCCCCGCGGTCGGAAGCGCGACCTCCCGCGCCCCGAGCTCGCGGGCACGCGACACGGCCGCCGAGATCCCGCGCGCCTTGAACGAGCCGGTGGGGTTGGTGCCCTCGTCCTTCAGGAGCAGGCGCTTCAGCCCGGCCCGGGCGCCGAGCCGGGGCACGGGGAGGAGCGGAGAGTCCCCTTCCCCCAGCGAGACGATGTGCCTTGCATCGCGGACCGGGAGCAGCTCGCGCCAGCGCCACATCCCACGCGGCCGCGCGGCGACGGACTCCCGGGTCAAGGTGCGGGCGGCCCGCTCGAGGTCGTAGCGGGCGAATAGGACCTTGCCGCAGTCCGGGCAGAGGTTCTGGAGGCGGTCTGCCTCGTGCTGGCGCCCGCAGGCGCTGCACTCGAGGTGCGTGAGCGTGCTGCCTGGAACGACGCTGGACGTGGCCATCGTCCTCACCGTAGCCGAGCAACGGCCCGCGCGGTGGAGCATGGCCGCTCCCGCAGTCAGCTGCCGGTCTTGTTCATCGCCGCGGAGATCGCCCGGACCACAGAGCGAGGACCGAGCCGGACGCTGAACCCCAGCACCTTGTTCTTCCATCCGTGGACCACGAACGCCTTGCCATGGAGCATGGCCCGGTACGCGTCCCTCGCCACCTCGGCCGAGGTCATGACACCGGACCGGAACAGCCGGCTCTCTCCGCTTCCCGCCACCGACGCGAACTCGGTCGCGGTCGCCCCGGGGAGGCTCACCGTGGCGGTCACGCCCGTCCCCTTCAGCTCGTGCGCGAGGGCCTCGGTGAACGAGTTCACGAAGGCCTTGCTCGCGTAGTAGACGGCGCCGAAGGGCCCGGGCTGGAGGCCGGCCGTGGAGCCGATGTTCAGCACCCGCCCCCGGCGCCGCTGCAGCATCGCCGGGAGAAAGGCGTGGGTGAGCCGGACCAGCGCCCGGATGTTCACGTCCACCATCATCAGCTGCGTTCCCAGCGCGCTCCCGGCGAACGGCCCCACGTTGCCGAGCCCGGCGTTGTTGACCAGGAACTCGATCTCCGCGCCGTGCGCCTGAACCTCACGGATGACCCGCTCGACATCCCCGGGCACGCCGAGGTCGGCAGCGATGACCTGCACCGATACCTTGCCCGGGGCGCGCAGCGCGTCCGCCAGCGACTCCAGCCGCTCCCGGCGGCGAGCCACCAGGATCAGGTCGACGCCATCGTTCGCGAATAGCCGGGCGAACTCCTCACCCAGCCCCGAGGAAGCACCGGTCACCAGCGCAGCTCTGCCCATGGGCCGAGGCCTAGCTCATTGCCAGGGCGAACGCCTCTGCTCATCGAGCGCTCGCCGGCGGGGCCGAGGTTGCCCCGGACCTCGCCGGCCGGAGCCGCGGAGCAGCGACTTGAGCGAGTAGTAGACCCGCGCGCCCGCTTCCTTCCTCGCCCGCTCGCCGCCCTGGGTACGGGCCCAGGCACCAGGTCGAACCCGACGGACGAAGATCAGGGCAATTCGTCGCCCGATGGGCTACTGACCAGTCCAGGGAACGGCCCTGGCAGATCCACCCTGGTTTCTCGACCGCGCATGCACGACACCCTGGACGTCTCGCCCCGGCTGAGGTCTGCCCCGCGCGCCTGGAGCGAGGAGTGGAAGGACCGGAGCTTCCGGCTCGAGCTGCTGCTCACCCCGGTGGCGCTGGTGGCCGTGCTCGCCGTGCTCGCCCGGTTCCTGAGCTGGGTCGAGCGCCGCCCCGGGGTGATCCTCCCCGACCCGATTCTCTCGGCGATCGCACCCCGGGATCTCACCTGGATCACCTTCGCGCTCGTCTACGCCAGCATCCTCACCACCGTCGTGCTGCTCGTGCCTCGCCCACGGCGTCTGCTCCTCGGGATGCAGGCCTACGTGCTGATGATGCTGCTGCGCATGGCGGTCATGTCGGTGACGCCGCTCGCGGCCCCCCCGGGCATGCTGGCGCTCGAGGATCCCTTCGTGCAGATCCTCGGAACGGGCCAGGTCCTCACCAAGGATCTCTTCTTCTCGGGCCACACCTCGACGACGTTCCTGCTCGCCCTCTTCGCCTCGGGCCGCGCGAGCCGCGCCTTCCTGCTCGCCTGCACCGTCGCGGTCGCCGCCTGCGTGCTCTGGCAACACGTGCATTACACGGTGGACGTCCTGGCGGCGCCCCCCTTCGCCTACGCGGCCTACGCGCTCGTCTCCAGACGCCGAGCGGGCGCTCGCCGGGCCTGAGCACCGGCCGACGGCGCCGTCGGAGGCAGGGCCTGTCGCGCCACCCGAGCGCTCGCGTCCTTGCTCAGATCTCGCGGGTCATGAAGATGCTGAACGGGTCCTCCCGGTACTCGCCGAACGGTCCGCAGCGCCGGAATCCCGCACTCTCGTAGAGCTGCAGCGCGGGGACGAAGGCCGGAGCCGAGCCGGTCTCCAGCCAGAGGCTCCTCAGCCCGCGCGCCCTGGCCTCGGCGACCAGATGATCGAGGATGGCGCGTCCGATCCCCTTCCCCAGGAAGGCGTCCGCGACTCGCATCGACTTCAGCTCGCCCCGCTCGGCGTCGAGCAGCTTGAGCGCGCCACAGCCGGCGATCTCCTCTCCTGCCCAGGCCGACCAGAAGGTGACGCCGGGCTGCCGGAGCCTCTCCACGTCGAAGGCATGAACGTTCTCTGGCGGCGAGTGGGCGTGCATGCCCGCGAGGTGCCGTGCGATCAGCGCGCGCGTCGGCGGCCCGGAGAGATCATCGAGAAGAAAACGGACCGGCGTCAATCGACTCCTACCGTAGCACCCACCCCTCCTGAGGCCGCCGTCGTCGTGACAGCCCTTCTCGTTCCGGCGCGCGTTTAGGCGTCGAGCTGCGAGGGCCCGAGCGCCGGCCGCGCCACGATGAAGAAGCTCCCCCAGCGCGACGGGTGCCCGTACGATGCCGGGGTGTCTCCTCCTGAAACAGTCCGCGAGGGCAATCTGCCCACGGCTCCGTCGGCGCCCGCCGCGGACGGAGGACCCCACCGCGCCGGGAGTGAGCGCGAGGGACTGCTCGGGCTCGCGATGGCGTCGCTGGCAATGGGCCTCGTCACCGGGCTCGTGTGCGTATCGTTCCGGCTGGCGCTGGACCGGGCCGAGACGGCGCGGAGGAGCCTGCTTCTGTGGTCTCACCTGTTTCCAGCCTGGGGCTGGGTGGTGCCGGTCGCTGCGGCGGCCCTGGCCACGGCTGCAGCACGGGCCGCAGTCCAGCGCCTCGCTCCCGCAGCCGCCGGCAGCGGCATCCCGCAGGTGGAGTCCGCCGTCCGGTACGGCACGGGGCTCGGTGGGGTCCGGGTGCTGGTGGTGACGTTCCTCGGCGGCTTGGCGGCGATCAGAGCCGGCCTCGCGCTCGGTCGGGAGGGGCCCAGCGTGTCCATGGGCGCGAACCTGGGCGGGAACCTGGCGCGGCGCCTCGGTCTCTCGCCTGACGACGGCCGCGTCCTCATCTCGGGCGGCGCCGCAGCCGGCCTGGCCGCTGCGTTCGGTGCCCCACTGGGCGGTGCGGTGTTCGTGCTCGAGGAGGTGCTCCAGCGCTTCCATGGCCGCACCGCCATCGCCGTGCTGGGCGCGACCGGCGCAGCGACCGCCGTCGTCCAGTTCATGCTCGGGAACCAGCCGTTGCTCACGGCCCCGCCGGTCGTGCAGTACGGAGGCCTGGGGCTCCTGGTCTTCCTCGGCTTCGGGTTGCTCATGGGGGGACTCGGCGCGCTCTACAACCGGCTCGTCCTCCTCGCGGTTCAGCTGGACGAGCGACTGACCCGCGTTCCACCGGAGGCGCGGGCTGCGACGATCGGCGCCGCAGTGGCGCTCATCGCCTGGCTGAACCCCCGCATCGTGGGCAGCGGCGAGGCCGCCGTGCAACAGCTGCTCATCGGCGCGACTCCGCCTCTCGGCTTGCTGGTCGTCTATTGCCTGTTTCGCTTCCTGCTGGGCCCGCTGTCGTACGCCTCCCGGGCCCCGGGCGGTCTCTTCGGTCCCCTGCTCCTCGTCGGCGCGGCGACTGGGGCGGTCACCGGCCGGGTGCTCCACGCCACCGTTCCAGTCCTGGTCCCGGACCCGACGGTGTTCGTCATCGTGGGAGCGGCCACTTTCTTCACCGCCACGGTGCGGGCGCCGGTCACCGGGCTGGTGCTCCTGGTGGAGATGACCGGCGTGCGCTCCCTGCTCGTGCCGATGCTCGCCGCGGCGTGCGGGGCGTTCGTGGGCGCCTCGCTCGGCGGCGGTCGTCCCATCTACGATGCCCTCCGCGAGCGCGCCGCCGCTGAGGACACCCGCTCGGGGACGACCTGACCATGAGCCACGAACCGGGATACGTGATCAAGCTCGGCGAGCTGCTGTGGGGACTGGCGCTCCTGGCGGTGACCATGACCATCCACGGCATCGGCATGCTGTGGACCCTGCGGGTCACCGGAGCGTTCGCCCGCCGGTTCAAGGATGCCGCGACGTTCGCCCCGTCGCTCGGGCGGGTGGTGCTGGCGACCTGGATGATCACCTCGGTGCACCTCCTGGAGGTGTTCGTCTGGGCTGTCTTTCTGGTCTGGAAGGGCGCGGTGCTTCTACGGACCCAGGCCTATTACGTGGCGCTGATGAACTACACGACGCTCGGGAGCGAGTTCCCCCTGGCGACAGGGTGGCGGCTCCTCGAGGGGATGACCGGGATCGCCGGGCTGATGACCTTCGCCTGGAGCACGGGCGTCCTCATGACACTGGCCCAGAACTTCCAGGACCGCGCGTTGAAGCTCCAGCTGAAGGAAGAGCTGGACGCCGTCGCTGCGAAGCGAGGCACCCCGGTGGCCAGCATCCCGCGCGAGTGAGCACGCTGGCCGGGCGCGTCCACGCTCAGCGGACGAGGCCGTTCACCGGCCCGCCGTGGAAGAACGCACCGGGCGTCATCACGCCCTTCTGCTTGAAGACCACCCCGTCCTTCATCACGAACTGCACGTCGCGGAGCGCGTCGATCGACTCCAGCGGGTTGCCCGGGACGGCGATGAGGTCCGCGGCCAGACCTGACTTGATCGGCCCCCGGGTGGTCTCTGTCTGGGCGCAGCGGTAGCCGGTGGTGGTCATCGCCTTGAGGATGTCGCGGGTCGGGATTCCGGCCGCCTTCCAGGTCTCGATGAACTCGATCGCCACCTCGCCCCGCGTCTTTCCTGGCACGTAGTAGTCGGCGTCGGTGGAGTAGGTGATGTTCACCTTGTTCTCCCACGCGTTCCTGAGGCTCGCCACGTCGCGCTTGAACCCGGCCTCGGTCTGGTGGCCGGTCAGGGACAGCGGCGTCTCGGTGCCGGCGCGGAACGTGCCCCGCTTCGCCATCAGCTTGTTGTTTGCCTCGTCCAGCCCGAGGTCGTGGGCGATGGACCACACGCCGCCCTCGATCGCCCGGCGCGCCCCGTCCACCGTCTGCGCGTGGGCCTCGACCTTGAGGCCGGCCTTGCCCGCCTCGGAGACCACCAGCTTGATGTCCTCGACCGAGTAACCCCACGGCTTGCAGTCGGCGCAGATCTTGATGACCTTCGCGCCGTACAGCATGTTCTGACGGACCGCCTTGACGATCTCGTCCGGCGTGTCCGCGTCGAGGTACTCCGGGTAGACGACGTGCCTGGCGCCCATCTCGGGCGTCGGCCAGAACTGCCCCCCGGCGCTCCCGATGATGATGCCGGCGTTGATGATCTGCGGGCCGGGGATCCATCCCTCCTCGATGGCCTGGCGGAGCGCCGTGTCGGCGTAGTTCCCGTTGTTCCCCATGTCGCGGATGATGGTGAACCCCGCGGCGAGCATCTGGATGCCGTTCGAGGCCGCCTGGATCGCACGGAGGGGCGTGCTCTCGGTGACGACGGTGATGTAGTAATTGTTCCGCTCGGGAAACTCCTTGTAGGTGATGGCCAGGTGGTTGTGCGTGTCCACCAGGCCGGGGAGAACCGTGAGCCCCGAGAGGTCGATCACCTCGGCGCCCGAGGGAATGGCCAGGCCCCGGCCGATCGCCTCGAACCGGTTCCCCTTCACCAGGATGATCTGGTCCGTCGCGATGCTGCCGGTGGCCGGATCGATCAGCCGGCCGGCGCGCACGGCGACGATCCGCGGCGCCACGGGAGTGGCCGGCGCGGGCTGGGCGGCGACGGAGGCGGCAAGCAGCAGGAGGCCCATCGAGAGGCGGGCGGCGAGAGCGGCGCGCGTCTTCGTCATTCCGGTGTGTCTCCTCGGGTCGGGGGGCGCTGGGCGCGGCGGGAGAAGCGAAGGATGGCGCGAAAGAGCTCGTCCATCCCCTCGGCGTCGAGCTGCAGCGAGCCTGCCCAGGCGCGGCGCTCGGCGAGGAGCTTGGCCTCACGTTCCGGGTCCACGATGGGGTGGCCCAGCTCGGCCTTGGCCTTCCCGGCCCTCCGGGCCAGCGTGACCCGGCGGGCGAGGAGGCCGACCAGCTCGCGGTCCAGGTCGTCGATGAGCTCGCGCGTCTCCTGGAGCTCGGGAGAGCGTGCACCCAGGTCGGGGATGGCGAAGCGGGCCGGATCCGGGGAGCGGTCCGCGGGCGCAGCCTCGAGCGCCTGATCGATCTGCACCAGCGCCTCGAGCAGCTGGCGCCGCGCCTCGCCGGCAAACGGATTCTCGCGCTGGATGGCGGCGAAGAGGTGACCCGCGTCCGAGCGGACGGTCTCGATGGTACGGGAGATGGCCTGAAACGATGGTGGCGCGAACGGGACGTCCATCCCCGCTCCCGCATCGAGCATCCCCTTGGCAACGAAGAAGGTGAGCGCGTGGGTATGGGCCATCACCCGGTCGTGCCCCTCGGGGGTCTGCTCGATGACCTCGCACCCGATGCGGCGGTAGAGCTCGCTCGCGCGGACGGCCGCTGCCGGATGCCGCGGTGACGGGCAGACGACGACCCGGAGCGGGCGCTCGGCCAGGGCGAGGCTGACCGGACCGAAGAGCGGATGGGTCGCCACCCAGGGCACCGCGTCCCCGAGCACGGCCTCGAGAGCGGCGGCGGGATGGACCTTCACGCTCCCCACGTCGAGCACCGTGTGCTCGGCCGTGAGGTGGGGGCGGAGCGCCTCGAGGGCCTCGCGAGTCCGCGGCACCGGAACCGCCACCACGACATGGCTCGCCCCGGCCACCAGCTCGGCGAGTCCAGCGGCCCGCACCGGCTCCGGGACCTCGGCATGGGGGTCGAGGGCGCGAAACGGCAGCTGCGCCTCCTGGAGGAGTGACCCCAGCGCCCTGCCGAAACGCCCGAAGCCCAGGAGCGCGACCACCATGCCCCGGACTCTACCAACGGTGGCGCGGCTAGCGCTTTGCCGTGGGGGCAGCCCCGAGGGCCTTGAGCTCCGCCTCGATGCGCTTCGCCGTCTCGGGGTTCTGCTGGGTGCTCGGCAGCGTCCGGAACAGCGCCAGCTGCTCGCGGAGCACCGGAGTCGGGTCCTTCCCCTCCGCCTCGAGGATGCGGGCCTTGAGACCGAGGATGCCCACCTTGCGTGGGCCCTGGGACATGAGCGCGAGCGCGCGGTCGACTGCCGCCTCCGCCTCGGGTGCCCGCTTCTCCTCCAGGAGCACCCGGGCGAGCCGCGCCGGCGGGTTGTAGTCCGCGGGCATCTCCTTCTCTCGCTTGGCGAGCAGCGCCTCGGCCTTCGGGGCCTCGCCCAGGTAGAGGTAGGTCTCCACCCGGTGCGCGTCGAAGGTGGCGGCCGTCGCCACGTCCGGCGCCGCCGCAGCTGCGGCCTCGAGCATCGCCGCGCGCTTCCGCATCGCCGCGACTGCCTCGTCGTGCCGCTTCAGCTCGTCCAGCTGATCGGCGAGGTAGGCGTAGAGGTCGCTCCGGTCGTCCACGGACAGGGCAGCCTTCGAGTCACCGGCCAGCGCGTCCATGCGCGCCAGAGCAGCGGTGAGCAGAGCCTTCGCCCCGGGCGCATCGGGGGCCTTCACCGCGCATTCCGCGGCGTGCTCGGCCAGGTCGCCGCCGGGTGGGCTCGCCGGCATTCCTGCCAGCTCCGCGGTGGCCAGCGCGACGCATTCTCGGTACCCCTCGGGCGTCTTCAGCCTCGCCAGCGCCGAGGCGAGCAGGCTCACCCGCGCGGGGCGCATCGGGTCGTTCCTGGCCGAGAGTGCGAGCGCCCGCCGGTAGGCCGCGACCGCAGCCGGGTACTCCTGCTTCTGCTGTGCCGCGTGTCCCTGCTGCTCGGCCCGGGCCGCCTCGGAGACCTGTCCGCCCTTCTGCGCGTTGCGCCAGGCCTGCGTGGTGTCCAGGACGAACTGGCGCATCTCGTTCACCGAGGAGGTGCCTTGCCAGCGGCCGATGACCTGTTCCGTGAACGGGTCGATGAGGAGAAAGGTTGGCAGCCCGTCGGCGGGGAACTTCTCCACGACGGCGCGGTTCTTCTCCGCCTCGGTCTCGACGGACAGCCACACCACCGCGTCCTTCGCCGGCCGGAGCCCGGCGTCGGGGAACACGAAGGACCGCATCGACAGACACGAGTGGCACCAGGTGGCCCAGCTGTCGAGGAACAGCGGCTTGTTCTCGGCCTTCGCCCGGGCCAGGGCGCCCCGGTAGTCGTCCTCGATGAACACGATGCCGGAGGCCGGCGCGGCGGCAGGCGCGTGCGGAGCCGGAGCAGGGGCGAGGAGGGTCAGGGCGACGAGGGTGGTCAGCATGGCGGGTGGGACCGTAACGCGCCGGACGGACCGGCCGCTCGACCATTGCAGTGGACGGCCGCGGAGTGTCCAGGACAGCGGTAGGCTCGCGTCATGACCGAGTCACTCCGGTCGCTGCGCGTCGAGCGCGGCGGCCATTCCCAGGTGGTCGAGGTGGTGCTCGTCGGGCCGGGCAAGGGGAACGCGCTCGGCCCCGAGTTCTGGGCCGAGGCGCCGGCTGTCTTCGAGGCGCTCGGGGCGGACCCGGCAGTGCGGGCCGTCATCGTCCGTGGCGAGGGACGGCACTTCTGCTACGGGCTCGACCTGGTGGCGACAGGCCCGGTCGTCCTGCCGCTGGTCACCGGGGGCGCCGCCGAGCGCGCGCGGCTGCGCGAGGTGGGCGAGGGCATGCAGCGGGCCTTCCGGGCCGTCGCCTCGTGCAGCGTGCCAGTCATCGCGGCCATCGACGGCTGGTGCATCGGCGCCGGCCTCGAGCTCGCCTGCGCCTGCGACGTCCGCCTCTGCACCCCCGAGGCCCGGTTCAGCCTGCGCGAGGTGAAGGTGAGCATGGTCTCGGACCTCGGTGGCCTTCAGCGACTCCCCTTCCTCGTCGGTGAGGGGCACGCGCGGGAGATGGCCCTGACGGGCGACGACGTGGACGCGGGCGCCGCCGAGCGGATGGGCCTGGTCAACGCGGTGTGCAAGGACGCGGACGCGCTCCTCCAGCGGGCGCGTGCCCTCGCCGGCCGGATCGCCGCCAACCCGCCACTCGCGGTGGCAGCGACCAAGCGGGTGATGAACACGCGCCTGGAGGACAGCGTGAACCGCGGCCTGCGGGACGCCCTGATGCAGAACACGACGGTGATGCCCTCGGCCGACTTCCAGGAGGCCATCAGCGCGTTCATGGAACGGCGTCCGCCGGTGTTCGAGGGGAAGTAGCGCCGACCCTCGTTCCGGCCAGACGGAGGAGCGCTGGCACCCTGGCGCGCCGGAGCAGACCGTCCGCGAGACCGGCATCACGGCGGGCAAGGCCCCGCTTCCCGAGCTCCTCCTCTGCCCGGGCGAGCCAGTGCAGGACCTCGCCCCGACCCGGTCCGTCCGGGTTCACCTGCTCCCAGGAGGCAGCGAGCGGCACCAGGAGTCGTTCCGCCTCGGCGGGGCGACCCGCGCGCAGCTGGAGCCTTGCGGCGCCGACGAGGCAAGGCGTCATCGGGACGGAGATTTCGACCTGCGCCCGGGTGAACAGCTCACCGCACCGGGCGAGCTCCTCCTCCGCCGCTGCGAGATCCCCGAGCTCCAGCCGGACCATGCCGAGCTCCGCCGCCACCTCCGCCTGGATCTTCGTCGACATCTTCTCGATCCGGTGCTTGCGCAGGGTTTGCTCGAGCCGCTCGAGCGCTTCGGAGTGATGGAGCTGAAGCCGGGCATCGAATGCTCGGGTCAGCTCCGCCTGCACGCGTGTCGATTCCTCGCCCGGCGTTGCCATCGACTCCGCTTCGGCAGCCAGCGTCTGTGCCCGCGCTGACTGTCCCGCCAGGGCGTACAGGCGTGCCGAGCGTATGCGCCGGAGGACCGCCGACCGATGCGGCTCGGTTCCCAGGCGGGCGACGAGCGCCGTGAGCCGCTCCTGCTCCTGGAGCCCCTCGTCCGTTCGCTGCGCGAGGACCAGCGCCAGGGAGAGCGCCATGCCGAAGCCTCGCCGGTCGTCGGACTCTGCCGGGTTCTGCTGGCGCTCGAGCGCCACCGCCTCCCGGACGAGCGGTAGACCCTCCTCGAGCCGTCCGCTGAGAAGGAGCGCGTACGCGAGCTGGAGCTTGGCGTCCCGGACCCGCGTGGTCTCGGCAGCGTCGAGTCGCTGCTGATCCGCGAGCACCGTGCGATAGATGGGAACGGAATCCCCGGGCCGCTCGTCGCGGAGCGCGTCGGCGTAGAACCGCTCCATCATGATCAACGTCTCGTGCGGCCGCTGGGCGCCGAAGGCGCGCCGGGCGCGCTCCACTGCATCCGCAGCGACGGCGATCTGGTTCGGGAAGTCTCCGAAGCGGCCGTAGGTGTTCGCCAGGCTGCCGAGAGCCATGATGGTGCGCTCGTCCAGCGGGCCGAAGTGCTTCTCGGCGAGCCCGACGCTCTCCCGGAGCGCCGCATAGGAGTCCTCGGCACGATTCAGCTTCGCCAGCACGTAGGCCTTCTCCTTGAGCCCGGCGACCGCCTCGTCCGCCGTTGCCGGCAGCCCGCGACGTGCAGCCGGGACGACCTCCTCGATGATCGCCAGCGCTCCGGGCACGTCGTGCAGGACGACGGCGTCCGCCAGCACGGTCTTCGCCCGCAACGTGAGCGGGTGGGAGCGACCGAACGTCGCCTCGGCCCGGGGCACTGCGGCCCGGAGCACGGGCTCCGCCTTGGCGAGCTCCCCCAGCGAATCGAAGCTCTGCGCGACGATCACCCCGAGCTCGGCCGCGACCCCCGGTTCGGCCGAGAGCTCGGTGTCGATCCTTCCGGCGGCCGCGGTCAGGAGCTCCGATGCCGTCACGACCCCGCCCACGCCGGTCCTGGGGGTCGCGCTGGTCAGGATCGAGGCGATGAACGCGCGTACCCGTTCGGCACGCCGGGCCTCGGCGCGTGCCACCCGCGCCTGCCAGAGCGCCACCCCACTCGCGGCACCGACGACCAGGGTGACCACTGCGGCAGTGCCCACGGCGAGGGCGTGCCGGGACACGAATTTCCAGAGCCGCTCGCCGGCGCTCTGATCCTTCGCCACCACCGGCTCGCCTGCGAGGTATCGAGAGACGTCGTCGGCGAGCGCCTGCACGCTCGCGTAGCGCTGGGCCACCTCGCGCCGCAGCGCCTTCGCCACCACCGCGTCGAGATCTCCGCGGATCGCCCGGGCGGCTCTCCGGTCGCTGACCACGCGCGTGCTCGCCAGGGGCGGCTGGATCTTCGCGACTGCCTCGACCAGCGCGCCCCAGGAATCCCGCGGCAGACGGTACGGGCGCTGACCCGTCAGGAGCTCGAACAGCACCACCCCGAGCGAGTACACGTCGGCGGCGACGGTGACCCGCTCGCCGCGGATCTGCTCCGGGGAGGCATAGTCGGGAGACAGGGCGGGTCCGATCTCCCGCGTCAGCTCCGAGTCCCCCGGCCCGTCCTCGCGGAGGAGCTTCGCCGCCCCGAAGTCGAGCAGCCGGACGCTCCCCGAGGCGGAGACCAGGATGTTCGTCGGCTTGAGGTCACGGTGAACGACGAGCCGGGCGTGCGCGTTTGACACCGCCCCCGCGACCTGGAGGAAGAGCGAGAGACGCTCGCGGAGCGAAAGCGCGTGGGCAGCGGCGTAGGCGTCGATGGGAACGCCGTCCACGTATTCCATCGCGATGTAGGGCCGCCCGGTCTCGGTCATCCCGGCGTCGTAGAGGCGGGCGATGTTCGGGTGCTCGAGCGCCGCGAGCGCGTCCCGCTCCTGCTTCAGCCGCTCTGCCATGCCCGGGGCCCAGCCGGTCCGGGGCAGCTTGAGCGCGACTTGCCGCCGGATGGTGCCGTCCACCCGCTCGGCCAGCCACACCTGCCCCATTCCGCCGGCACCGAGAGGGCGAATCAGGCGATACGGGCCGACCATCGCTCCGGCGTGCTCCGGCGACGACGGCTCACCCGCGGCGGCCAGCGCCTCCGCCGGGACGGGATTCTGCATGAACCCGTCGGTGGTGAGAGACCGGGAGAGCATCGCCCGGAGGCTCGGGGCGAGCGGCCGGTCGTCCTCGGACAGGCCGGCGAACCACCGCTCGCGTTCGGCCTCGGGGAGGGTCAGCGCCTCGGAGAGCAGCGCGTCGATCCGCTGCCAGTGGCGCGGGTCCTTGCTGCCGGGGGTCGGTGACTTCTCCTCCGCCTCCATCCTGCCTCCGGGCGACCTCAGCCCTCCCCATCATGCTCGCGGGGACCCGCGATGGTCTCCAGAGCCAGGTTGTCCGGCGCCCGATCACCTCACGAGAAATCGAGGCAAACGCGGACACGCCGCCTACCTCCGACGGAACGCCGAGGAAGTCCGATGACTTCCGCCACCGACGCGGAGAGCCATTCCCCTGGCCCGGCGTGGTAGATCCCGCGCGCTCTGCCCCGGAGGGAACCATGAAGAGGAAGGTCGCCGTCCTTCGCCTCGCCGTTCTCGTCCTCCTGGTCGCCCTGCCCGTCCGGGCCAAGGACACGGTGAAGCTGGCGTTCATCGGTCCGCTCACCGGCGGAAACTCCGCCATCGGTCTCGGCGGCCGGAACTCGGCGGACGTCGCGGTGAAGCTGCGGAACGCCGATCCGAAGGCGAAGTACCAGTACGACCTGGTGGTGCTCGACGACGAGTGCAAGCCAGACACCGGTGTCCAGGTCGCCACGAAGGCCGGGGCCGACAGGTCGATCATCGCCGGCATCACCCACTACTGCTCGGTGGTGGCGGTGGCCACGGTGGAGACGTTCCACCGGCTCGGGCTGCCGACCATCGTCTGGGGCGCGGTGCTCCCCGACATCACCTACGGGCACTCCTACAAGGAGATCCACCGGGTGAACGGAACGATGATCAACCAGAATGAGACCGCCGCGAAGCTGATGCTCAAGCAGGGCTTCCGGCGCTGGGTGATCATCCACGACACCACCGACTACGGGAAGGGCCACGAGAAGTACTTCACCCAGTTCGCCACCGCGGGTGGCGGGAAGATCCTCGGCAGCTTCGGCGTCACCGCCGATCAGCAGGACTTCACCGCCGAGCTGACCCAGGCCAAGGCGCTGAACCCCGAGGTCATCTTCTTCGGCGGCCTCACCCCGATCGGCGTCCGGATCCGCGGGCAGATGGACAAGCTCGGCATCAACGCCCAGTTCGAGGGCACCTCGGGCATCGTCAACGACGACTTCATCAAGGCCCTGGGACCGCTCGCCGAGGGGGTGGTGGCGTTCCGCGAGGGCGCACCAGCGGAAAAGCTCCCTGGAGGGAAGTTCTTCCTCGAGAAGTACGCCGAGCAGAAGTACTCCAACCCGCCCGAGGCCTACGGTCCGTTCGCCTTCGCCGCCGCGACGCTGCTGATGGACACCATCGACAAGGTCGGGCCCGACCGGAAGAAGGTGCTCGCTGCGCTGGGCGAGGTGAAGAACCGGGACTCCATCGTCGGCGCCATCACCTTCGACGACCACGGCCAGAACACGGTCGCCGCCATCACCGCGTACGTCGTCCAGGACGGGAAGTGGGTCGTCTGGGAGGACAGCGA
>JADGQZ010000398.1 GCA_017881345.1 Myxococcaceae bacterium
CCTCCCGCCGCGGCTGGCACGAAGCCGGACCGATGGACACGCGCCCGATCGACGTCCTGCTGTACGGAGCCAGTGGCTTCACCGGTCGGCAGATGGTGGCCGAGCTCTCCCGGCATGCCCCGCCCGGCCTGCGGTGGGCGCTCGCCGGGCGTCACCGCCAGAAGCTCGAGGCAGCCCGCGACGCCGCCGACGGAGCCGGGCGCCCGGCGGAGATCGTCGAGGCGGACAGCAGCAAGCCGGAGACGGTCGACGCGGCGGTCTCCCGCGCTCGGGTGGTCATCAACACCGCGGGCCCGTTCGCGACCTATGGCGACGCGGTGGTGGACGCCTGCGTCCGGCACCGGGTCCACTACGTGGACATCACCGGCGAGACGCCGTGGGTAGCAGACGTCATCGAGCGGCACCATGTGCACGCGGCCGCCGACGGCACGCGCATCATCCCCTTCTGCGGGTTCGACTCGATCCCCAGCGACCTGGGCACGCTGGTGCTCGTGGAGCATCTCCGGAGCCGCGGTACGGCTTGCGCCGAGGTGGTGTCTGCGTTCCGCCTCCGGGGCGGCCTGAACGGCGGCACCGCGGCGACGGCGGTCCAGCTCTTCGAGAGCGGGCAGGTCCGCCGCTCCGGGCACCCCTTCCTCCTGAACGGTCCCGGCCGGCCGCGACTGTCCCGGGAGGAGTTCCTTCGCGAGCGCGACACAGGCGGCGCCCGCTGGAACCCCGATTTCGGCCGCTGGCTCGCGCCATTCTTCATGGCGATGGTCAACACCCGCGTGGTGCGCAGGAGCGCGATGCTGGCGGCCCAGGAAGGCGTGCCCTACGGCGCCCGGTTCTCGTACCGGGAGTTCATGGCGGTGAAGAGCCGGACGCAGGCCATGGTGCTCGCGGCCGGAATCGCGGGGGCACAGCTCGCGCTCGCCACGCCGCTCCGCGCGCTGGTGAAGCGGATGTTACCGCCGCCAGGGACGGGTCCGTCGGAGGAGGTCCGCCGCAACGGCTTCTTCCGTCTCGATCTGGTCGGCACCGGGGAGGACGGGCGCAAGGCATACGGCCTGGTGAAGGATGCCGGTGATCCCGGGAACGTGGTGACGGTGAAGTGCCTGTGCGAGTCGGCGCTGGCGCTCGCCGTGGACAGCGCGAAGCTGCCGGGAGGACCGACGCGCGGGGGAATCCTCACCCCGGCCACCGGGCTGGGTCAGGTGCTCGTCGAGCGGTTGCGGGCGCGAGGGATGACGCTCCAGGCGTCGGATGCACCGCTCGCTCCGACCATGGCGGGCTGATCGCCTACTGGCAGAACTTCTTCCCGTTGATCGACCCGGTGCAGAGCTGTCCGGTGGGGCAATCCGAATCTGCCTTGCAGACCTTTGCGCAGCGGATTCTTCCGACGCAGATGAAGCCCTTCGCGCAGGGGTCCTCGGAGGAGCAGACGATGTGCGCGGCGGGCTGGTGCGAGGCGAGGTCGATGCCGGCCACCGCCGGGTCCTCCGTCGTCGCACCTCCGCCACATCCGAGTCCAAGCAGGACGACCGCGAGCACTCCGACACCGCGCAGCAGACGAGACATGGGTCCCTCCGGGCGACGCCGCCCGCGATAGGCGGCGGTGCGAATGAGGCCGGAACCCGGCGCGCGAGGCAAGGCCATCGAACTCGGGGCCGGCGCAGGCGCAGCGGGCCATCGGCGCCGTGCAGCGAAGCGGCCAGGCGTTGTACGGTGCGGCGGTTTTGGCCCCGTAGCTCAGTTGGATAGAGCGAGCGTTTCCTAAACGCTAGGTCACAGGTTCGATCCCTGTCGGGGTCACTCGCAGGCAACGATGGAGCTCATCGAACAACACCCGTTCCTCGAGCAGATGCTCGAGGAGTGGGCGCCCGCCCTCGGGTCCGCGCGCGTCGCGTACGGGGGGCATGCCTACCGCGTCCTGAACTATTCCCGCGCCCTGCTCGGCTCGGCGCGACACGACGAGGAGCTCGCGCTGGCGGCCGCGTTCCACGACCTCGGCATCTGGTCGGACCGGACCTTCGACTATCTTCCGCCGTCGGTGGAGCGCGCGGAGGCCTTTCGCCGGGAGCGAGCGCCCGGCCTCGGGGCAGAGCTGATCGCGAGCCTCATCCGGAACCACCACGTGCTCCGCCCGCTGAGGACCGGACCTGACCCGGCGGTACAGGAGGCCTTCCGCCGGGCCGACCTCGTCGACGTCTCCCGGGGGCAGCTCCGCGCTGGGCTTCCACCCCGGCTCGTGCGCGAAGTCGTCGAACGGTTTCCGTACGCGGGGTTCCACGGGGTCCTGGTCCGTACGGCGTTCGCCTGGGCCGTGCGACACCCGCTCCGACCCCTGCCGATGGTCCGCCTTCGCTGAGGCAATGGTAGAGCCTGGGCGTGCTCTTCCGCCTGAGTCCCCGCGTCCGCTCGACGGTCCTCCGTACGGCTGGCGTGCTCTTGCTCGCACTCGGTCTGCTGCACCTCGCCGTCACGCCGTTCATCGTTCGCATGCTCCAGGACGGAGCAGCTCCCGGCGCTGCCGGTTGGTTGAGCCCACCGATGGTGCTCAACCACGTGGTCGTCGGCATCCTGCTCCTCCCCATCGGAGGGCTGGTGGCCTACGCCGCCCCGGATGCCGCCGGGGGGGCCCGCTGGGCGCTGGTGGTCACCCGGGCCATCGCGGTGGCCATCGCCGCGCTGCCTCCGACCTTGTTCCAGGTCACGGGAACCCGGTACTTCCAGGCGGTCGCCTTCCGCATCGCTGCCATCATCGTCTGTCTGGCGAGCGTGGTCCTGCTGCTCGCCGCGTTCTGGCCAGGCACCCGCCCGCCGGAGAGCAGCCCGACTTCCGCCATCGGCCGCCGCGGGTGAGCGCGTCGAGCCACACCATCGAGATCCTCTCCGTGGCGAGCAGTGCGCTCCGCCGGTCCCTCCCCTGCACCCTGCTCCTCCCGCGGGGGCGGGCTCCGGAGGCCGTGCTCTACCTTCTGCATGGTGGGTACTCGCATCACTCCGAGTGGACCGAGCGGATGGACCTGGCGGAAATGGTCTCTGGCTGGCCGCTGGCGGTGGCGCTCCCCGAGGGCGAGTCGTCGCTGTGGGTCCACGGTCACGACGGCCGGAACTGGGAGCACTACGCCGCGGTGGAGGTCCCGGAGGCGGTGGAGGGCCGTCTCGGGCTGGCCCCGGGGCGAGAGCGACGCGCGGTGGCCGGTGTGTCGATGGGCGGCCTCGGCGCCTTCCACCTCGGACTGAGCCATCCGGGGCGCTATGCCGCGGTGGCCTCGCTCTCCGGAGCGTTCGGGATGAGCTGGTGGAACATCGGGAGGTTCGATGGTTCGCCCTTCCTCCCGGCACTCGGTCCTCCCGGCAGCGGCACCCGGGCCTGGGTGGACCCCTGGCGCACGCTGGAGCGGGCGCTGGCCCGCGTGGGCGCCAGCGGTCTCCCCTCGTTCTGGTTCGTCACCGGCACCGAGGATGACCGTGAGGTCACCGAGGCGCATCGGGCGATGCACATCTCGCTCGGAGCAGCCGGCGTCCGTCACACCTGCGCCGAGCTGCCCGGCGGGCACGACTGGGCGTTCTGGGAGCGCGAGACGCCGCGGCTCCTCACATTCATCGCGGAGAGCTGCCTCGGACCGTGAGCTCGATTCAGCGGTGCGCTCGCTCACGAGGGGGGTTCCGGCTCCTCCACGTCCCTGAGTTGCTCGCGCAAAGACGCGACGTCAGCGTCAGTGGTGCTCAGCCCCGCGTCTTCGATCGCGACGCTGGCCATCTGCTTGCCTTTCGACGGCGCGAACAGCCGGTTCACCGGGCCAGCGTCGGCGAACATCCTCTTCCCGCGGGCGCTCGCCGGCTGATCGATGCTCGGCCCAGCACTGTGCTCCTCGGCGACTGGAAATCGGTCGGCGGGCCGTGCTGTCTTGTCCCGCCATGCGGCTCGCCGTCATCTCCGACATTCACGGGAACATCCGCGCGCTCGAGGCGGTGCTCGGCCGCATCCACGCGCTCCGCGACATCGAGCGGCTGGTCGTGGCCGGAGATCTGCTCTCAGGTCCACTCGAGCCATCGGCCACCGCCGACGTGCTGATGTCGCTCGAGGCGTCCGTCATCCGCGGCAACCACG
>JADGQZ010000044.1 GCA_017881345.1 Myxococcaceae bacterium
ACGCGGAGATGGGCCTGCGCAACGACGGCAAGATCACCGGGCTGCGCGTGAAGACGCTCGCGGACCACGGCTACACCGACGCGGCCGCCGACCCGTCCAAGTTCCCGGCCGGCCTGTTCAACGTCATCACTGGCAGCTACGACATGCCCCAGGCGTTCGTCGAGGTGGACTACGACCCGCTGCCGGTGGTGGTGGACCCGTTCAAGGCACTGGAGCCGAACGCCCCTGTCCTCCGCACCGACAAGAAGGACAAGAAGGACAACCGCATCTTCCACTGGGAGGCGGGGGATCGGGCCGCGACCCAGAAGGCGTTCTCGGAAGCGGACGTGGTGGTGAAGCAGGACCTCTACATCCCGCGGATCCACGTCGCCTCGATCGAGACCTGCGGCTGCATCGCCGACTTCGACCGGGTGAACGGCAAGCTCACCGTCTACATGACCACGCAGGCGCCGCACGCGATCCGGACGGTGTTCGCGCTGGTGGCCGGGCACGTCGGGCTCTCCGAGGAGCGGATCCGCATCATCTCCCCGGACATCGGCGGGGGCTTCGGCGGGAAGGTGCCGGTCTATCCGGGCTACGTCATCGCCGTGGCGGCGTCGGTGGTGATCGGCAAGCCGGTGAAGTGGATCGAGGACCGGATGGAGAACCTCCAGGCCGACTCCTTCGCCCGCGACTACTACATCACGGCCGAGCTGGCGGCGAAGAAGGACGGGACCATCACCGCCTTGCGGATGAAGACGCTGGCCGACCACGGCTACGCCGACGCCGCGGCGAATCCGTCGAAGTTCCCGGCCGGACTGTTCTCGATCTGCACCGGTTCGTACGACGTGAAGAAGGCCTTCGTGGAGGTCGACGGGGTGTACACCAACAAGCCGCCCGGCGGCGTGGCCTACCGCTGCTCGTTCCGGGTCACCGAGGCGGTGCACGCCATCGAGCGCATCACGGACGTGCTCGCCCAGCAGCTGAAGATGGACCCGGCCGAGCTGCGGATGAAGAACTTCATTCCCAAGGAGAAGTTCCCGTACAAGTCGGTGCTGGGCTGGGAGTACGACAGCGGTGACTACCCGCGGGCCCTGCAGCTGGCGATGGAGATGATCGACTACCGCGGGCTGCGGAAGGAGCAGGCGGAGAAACGGGCCCGCGGGGAGCTGATGGGCATCGGGATCTGCAGCTTCACCGAGATCGTCGGTGCCGGCCCGTCCAAGCATTTCGACATCCTGGGCATCAAGTTGTTCGACTCCTGCGAGCTCCGGGTGCATCCCACCGGCAAGGCCATCGCCCGGTTCGGGACCAAGTCTCAGGGCCAGGGGCACGAGACGACGTACGCCCAGATCATCGCCGAGGAGCTCGGCATCCCCGCCTCGGCGGTGCAGGTGGAGGAGGGCGACACGGACACCGCCCCGTACGGGCTCGGGACGTACGCCAGCCGCTCCACCCCGACCGCCGGTGCGGCCGGAGCGATGGCGGCACGCAAGGTGCGGGAGAAGGCGAAGAAGATCGCCGCGCACCTGCTGGAGGTCTCGGAGGACGACCTGGTCTGGGAGACGGGCAAGTTCTCGGTGCGGGGGGCTCCGCAGCGCTCGAAGACGATCCAGGAGATCGCCTTCGCCGCGTACACCAACCACCCGCAGGGGATGGAGGCCGGGCTCGAGGCGGTCGACTACTACGACCCGCCGAACCTCACCTTCCCCTTCGGCAGCTACATCTGCGTGGTGGACATCGACCGGGGGACGGGGATGGTGAAGATCCGGCGGTTCGTCGCGGTGGACGACTGCGGGAACATCATCAATCCCATGATCGTCGACGGGCAGATCCACGGCGGGCTGTCGATGGGGATGGCCCCGGCCCTGCTGGAGGAGATCAGCTACGACGAGTCCGGGAACATCCAGGGCGGAAGCTTCATGGACTACCTGGTACCGACGGCGATGGAGACCCCGGCGTGGGAGACGGGGAAGACGGTGACGCCGTCGCCCCATCATCCCTTCGGGGCCAAGGGGGTGGGTGAGTCGGCCACGGTGGGTGCCACACCGGCCATCGTCAACGCGGTGGTGGACGCCCTGTCCCACCTGGGTGTCAGACATATCGACATCCCGATGACGCCGGAGAGGGTGTGGCGGATCCTCAAGGACAAGGGGGTCGCCGAGTAGGAATGACTGCCGTCCTTCCCATCGCGCGTGCGCAGCGTCGTCCGGCCTGGACGTTCGTGCTGGCGCTCGCCGGGCTGACCGCTCTCGGCTGGGCGTGGTCGCTCCATCTGGCAGAGGCCGGGCACCACGGGCTCTCCCTGGGCGCGCGGGTCGTGATGTGGACCACGATGATGGTGGGGATGATGGTCCCCCCGGAGGTCCTCACCCTGTCCGGGCTAGCCCGGAGCGGCGCGCAGCGAGCTCGCGCGCAGGGGAACGCCTGGCTCATGCTCGGCGGCTACCTTGCGATCTGGAGTGCCGGAAGCGCCGCACTGGCCATGCTCGACGCGCAGCTCGGGGCCTGGGGCCTCATGACGCACGACATGGCCATCCGGAGTGCTCCCCTCGCGGCCGCCATCCTCGTGGCGGCGGGCCTGGTGCAGCTGTCGCCGTGGAAGGCGGTCTGCCTGGAGCGCTGCCGGGCGCTTTCCGCGGCGGTGGGGGAAGGCTCGGTCCACCCCCTGCGCGCCGGCCTCCGGCACGGCGTGGTCTCCCTCTCCTCCTGCGGCATCCTGATGCTGACGCTCCTGGTGGTCGGGGCGATGAACGTTGCTGGAATGGTGTTGCTCACCGCGTTCCTGGTCCTCGAGCGGGTGACGTCACCGGCAGTGGCGACGGTGCTCGGCCGGGGGGGCGGCGTCGGGCTCCTCGTCTGGGGCGGCTGGCTGGCGCTGGGGGCGGTCGGATCATGAGGGAGCTCCGGGACATCGTCCGGGGCTGGACCGAGATCCGTGGCGAGGGACGACCGGCCCTGTTGGCCACGGTGGTCGCCACGAGCGGTTCGACGTACCGGCGCCCTGGTGCGCGGCTGCTCCTCTCGGCGGAGCGCTGGATCGCCGGCGGGATCAGCGGCGGGTGCCTCGAGCGGGACGTGCTGCAGAAAGCGTTGTGGCGGACCCGGGAGGGGCCGGTGGTCGTCAGCTATGACTCGACCTCCGCGGACGACGAGGAAACGTGGACCTTCGGTCTGGGGTGCAACGGCCGGGTGGAGGTGTTGCTGGAGCGACTGCCGCCGGGTGGCGAGGTCCACCCGCTCGAGTTCATCGCCGGCTGCCTCTCGTCGAGGAGGGCCGGGGTGATGGCAACCGTCTTCAGGGATGGGGCTGGGGGGCGGGTGGGTCAGCGGCTTCTCCTCGACGCATCGGGGATCCGGTCGGATGTTCCCTTCGGGGCGCTACAGGATCGTTTGGCCGCCGAGGCAGAGCGCGCCCTGACCGACCGGTCGACGCGGATTGCTCGGTTCGACACCGACGCTGGTCCGCTCGAGGCGCTGGTCGAGGTCATCCGCCCCCCCCGCGCGCTTGTGGTCTTCGGGACGGGTCAGGATGCGGTTCCGCTCGTGCGGCTGGCGGTCGCACTCGGCTTCCACGTCACAGTGGTGTCAAACACCTCTGGCGGGGTTCCGGCGGATCTCTTCCGCGATGCCGACGTGCAGCTCACGGCGAGCCCGGCGGCCATCACCGAGAAGCTCGCGCCTGAACCGGACTCTGCAATCGTGGTGATGACTCACAACCTCGGCCACGATCGCGGGTATTTGCGGTTCGCGCTCGAGTCAGGCTGCTCCTATGTGGGCGTGCTCGGTCCCCGCGCTCGGACCGAGCGACTCCTGGATGAGCTACGTCAGGGCGGCTTCTCGCCGACGGAGCAGCAGCGAGCGCGCCTCTACAGTCCGGTAGGACTGGATCTGGGCGCGGAACAACCCGAGGAGATCGCGCTCGCGATACTCGCCGAGATCCAGGCCCGCAACACGGGCGCGGACGTACAGAGCCTGCGGCTTCGCCCTGGGCCCATCCACCCGCGCTCCCGTTGATTCACGTCAGGCAGCCAGCTCGGCGACAGCCAAGAGAGGCCAGACGAAGGGGCGAAACGCACAATCAGGGAACTGTGCAAAGAAGTCCCCGGCCTTCCACCGGGTGGAGGCTTCGCCGAACGCTGCGGCATACGCCCGATAGCGCTCCCGGAACTCCTCGCGGAGTGCCGCAATGGTTGTATGGCAAAGAGGGCGTGGCTTGCGCTCCGGCCGGTCGGGTCTGTGCTGGGGGTGCTGGGAGAGTACTCCGGCGACTCCGAGCACGCGCCGATACGTACCGGCCGCTTCGATCTCGATGGCCTCTGTGGCGCGCCGGAGGAAGCGTCCGATCGCGCCTCGTGTTCGCAGCGCCTGGCTCGGCAGGGGAGCGAGCACCAGTTCCTCTGGCTCGGCCCAGCACTCGTCGAATCGGAATCTCTTCCTCGAAGCGATGCGACTGCTCGAGCGACGGGTCCAATCGAACCACCGGAACCGGCGAGGTCTGCGATCGAGCAAGAGCTTAAGGGAACTCAGTCCCGGCCATTCCGCACACCTGCGGACGAGTCCCTCTTTCGGGCCGTGCGCGAGCAGGTAACGGAGCCGATCCTGGAGCGCCTCCTCGTCCAGCACAGGCTGGGCCGAGTACCTTCGCTCCCAGAACGCACCGCGCCACCCGGCCAGGAAGCCGACCTTCTTCGAGATGTTGGTCGCCAGGTGCTGCATGAACCGAGGCAGGTTGCCACGAGGTGCTCGGACCAGCAGGTGCATGTGGTTCGAGGCAAACGCGAAGGCGAAGAGCTCGACCCCGTTCAGCCGCACCGCCCTCGCGAGTACACCCCCCAGGACTTCGTTCGTCTGCTCTGACGGACGGAGCAGGAAGCGGCCCTGAAAGCAGCGCATCGTGACGAGGTAGATCTCCCCCTGAGTGAACATTCGAATCGGCCAACCCATTGGTCCCCCCCGTTTCCATGGAAGGGCCCAGCACGGATCGGGCCAACCCTCGCCCGCGGAGCACGGTCAGAGGTGTTTGACACCTCGTGGTGGAGAGCCCGTGGTCGCCGCGTGGTCCGGTGGGGAACGGCCGACAGAGGTGTTTGACACCCGCTAGCGTGCGGCCGGTTTTAGCGCGCCACCGATCTCCTCGTAGAGGTGGATGGCGCTCTTGACCGCCTTTTCCCAGTCCCCGAGGTGGAGGCTCTCGTTCTCCGAGTGAGCGTTCGTGTACGGGTCTTCAACCCCGATGAGCAGCGCCGGTACACCGCCCAGCTCGCGGGCGAACGGCTCGACGAAGGGGATGCTCCCGCCGCAGCCAATGGTCACCGGGTCCGCGCCGTAGCCCTTCTTGAGGGCCCGGAATGCCGCCTGGAACGCGGGGTGGCTCGAGTCGGTGTACCACCAGCGGGCCGCGTCGTCGGCGTGGACCTTCACCTCGAGCCCCCACGGCGTCGCCTTCTTCAGCGCGTCGACCAGACGGCGCTGCACGTCCGCGGGATCGAGGTTCGGCACCAGCCGGACACCGACCCGCGCCCAGGCCGACTCGGAGATGATGTTCCGCGCGTCCTTGCGACTGCTGGCCTGGAACGCATTGACGGCGATCGACGGCTGCCGCCAGTTCATCTCCCAGGGGTGCATCCCATGGCCGAGCAGCTCCACGCCTGGAAGCAGCCCCGCCTGGTTGCGGAAGTGGGCCTCGTCGCCCGGGAGCGCGGCGATGCTCTTGCGCTCGCTCTCGGTGAGAGGCTTCACCTGCTCCTTGATACCCGGGATGGCGATGGACCCGTCCGGGTTGGTCAGGGACGCCAGCATCCGGCACAGCCCCATGACCGGATCGGGCACCGGACCGCCCCACATCCCGGAGTGGACCGACTGCTTCAGCGCACGGACCTCCACGCTCACCACCACGATGCCGCGCAGGGCGGTGGTGATGGAGGGCAGCCCGGTGTCGAAGTTGCTCGTGTCGGTCAGGACGATGGCATCGGCCTGGAGCAGCGCCTTGTTCTTCTGGAGGAACGCGGTGAGGTGCCCGGAGCCGACCTCCTCCTCGCCCTCGACGACGATCTTCACGTTGAGCGGGAGACCGCCGGCTCCCTTTCGCCATGACTCGACCGCGGAGGTGTGGACGACGATGCCCGCCTTGTCGTCCGCGGCGCCCCGGCCGTAGAGACGGGGGCTGTCGTCCGGCGGCCCCTTCCGCTCCACAGGCTCGAACGGCGGGCTGGCCCAGGCCTCCTCGTCACCCGCGGGCTGGACGTCGTGGTGTGCGTAGAGCAGGAGCGTGGGCTTGCCGGGCGCCTCGAGAATCTCGCCGTAGACGTACGGGTGCGCCCCGTCCACCTCCAGCAGCTGCACCTTCGAGAAGCCTCGCTCGCGGAGCAGCTTCGCCGTCGCTTCGGCGCTGGCCCGGACCTTCCCCGCGTCGAACCCCGGAAACGACACCGAGGGGATGCGGACCAGCTTCTTGAGGTCATCCAGGTAACCGTCGCGGTGGGCGGCGAAGTGCTTCAGGGCTTGGTCGGTGGCCATGGGCCGCTCCTTACCATTGCTCCAACCCCCCGGCCTGCACTGGAGTGCCCCCGGGACGACATGGAGGCGGGCGGATGCAGGATTACGAGAAGCTTGGGGTGTTCTACCTGGGCCGGCGCTGGGACCCGAAGACGCGCAAGACCCTGGGCGAGCTCCTGCTCTACGACTCGAAGGACCTGACCACCCACGGCGTCTGTGTGGGGATGACGGGGAGCGGCAAGACGGGCCTGTGCATCGGGCTGCTCGAGGAGGCTGCCATCGACGGCATCCCGGCACTAGCCATCGACCCGAAGGGCGACCTGGCGAACCTGGCCCTGACCTTTCCCTCGCTCGCCCCCGCCGAATTCCTGCCCTGGGTCGACGAGGACGAAGCCAAGAAGCAGGGAGTGACGCCCCAGCAGCTCGCGGAGAAGACCGCCGCGACCTGGAAGCAGGGTCTCGCAGACTGGGACGAGGACGGGGCTCGGATCGCCCGCTTCCGTGAGGCCTGCGAGGTCGCCATCTACACTCCCGGGAGCAAGGCGGGACGCCCGCTCGCGCTGCTGCGCGCGTTCACCGCCCCACCGCAGGCGGTCCTGGACGATGACGAGGCGCTCCGGGCCCGTGTCCAGGGAGCCGTCTCGGGGCTCCTGGCGCTCGCGGGCGTCGACTCGGACCCGATGCAGGGCCGCGAGCACATCCTGCTCTCGCAGCTCGTGCAACGGGCGTGGGCCGCCGGGCATGACCTCGACCTCGCAGGCGTCATCCAGGGAGTGCAGCGACCTCCGTTCGACAAGGTCGGGGTGCTCGACCTCGAGTCGTTCTACCCGGCCAAGGACCGCGCCGGCCTGGCCCTGGCGCTGAACAACGTGCTCGCCTCGCCTGGTGCGGCGGCATGGGCCGAGGGAGAGCCGCTCGACATCCAGAAGCTGCTCTGGACGCCGGCGGGCAAGCCGCGCATCGCGGTGCTCTCCATCGCCCACCTCTCGGACGCACAGCGGATGTTCTTCGTCACCACGCTCCTGAGCGAGGTGCTCGCCTGGATGCGGACCCAGTCCGGCACCGGGTCGCTCCGGGCGCTGGTCTACATGGACGAGATCTTCGGTTACTTCCCGCCGAGCGCCGCGCCGCCGTCGAAGCTGCCGATGCTCACGCTGCTGAAGCAGGCGCGGGCGTTTGGCGTCGGCGTGCTGCTCGCCACGCAGAACCCGGTGGACCTCGACTACAAGGGGCTCGCGAACGCCGGGACGTGGTTCATCGGGCGACTGCAGACCGAGCGCGACAAGCTGCGAGTGCTCGACGGACTGCAGGGAGCGATGGACGCGGCGAGCCACGCCTTCGACCGGCAGGCGATGGACCGCCTGCTCTCCGGACTCGGCTCGCGGGTGTTTCTCCTCAACAACGTCCACGAGGACGCACCGGAGTTGTTCCAGACGCGGTGGACGCTGTCGTACCTGCGAGGCCCCCTGGACCGGGAGCAGATCAAGCTGCTCAGCGCAGGACAGCGGGGCGATGTGACGACAGCCCCGTCCGCTGCGAGCGCCCAGCCGAAGCCGCCGAACGCCGGCACGAGCGCCAGTGCACGCAGACCCGTGCTTCCGCCCGGTGTCTCCGAGGGGTTTCTCCCGGCCGCACCCGGCTCCGGTGGGTTGAGCTACCGGCCGGCGGTCCTTGGCCAGGCACGCCTGCACTACGTGGACAAGAAGTCGGCGGTGGACGCCTGGGAATCGGTGGCGCTGCTGGCGTCGGTGGACGGCGCGCAGGTGCAGTGGGACGAGGCGCAGGAGCTTCCCGGAGACGCGGGCACGCGGCTGGGTAGCGCTCCTTCCGAGGGAGCGAGCTTCGAGGAAGCCCCCGCCGCGGTCACCAATGCTGGGGCGTGGGCCGACTGGAAGAAGTCGCTCGCCGCGGCGCTGTACCAGTCACGTCCGTTGAAGCTCTTCCGATGTGATGCGCTGGACGAGGTCTCCACGCCGGGCGAGTCGCTCGCCGAGTTCAAGGCACGACTCACCCACTCGGGCCGCGAGCAGCGCGACGCAGACGTCGAGGTGCTCCGGAAGCGCTGGGCGCCGAAACTCCAGACGCTGCAGAACGCCGTTCAGCGCGCGCAGAAGACACTGGCCGACCAGCAGTCCCAGGCGTCCGGACAGACGCTGGACACGGTGGTGACCGTCGGCACCACGCTCCTCGGCGCATTCCTCGGTCGAAAAGCCGTGAGCGTCACGAACCTCAACCGCGCGCGCACGGCGCTCCGGAGCGGTAGCCGCACGGTGAAGGAGCGGCAGGACGTCGGGACGGCGGAGCAGCAACTCGAAGCGGCGCGAAAGCAGCTCGCCGACGCCGAGGCGGAGTTCCAGGAGGAGACCGAGAGGCTCCAGGTCTCGGCGTCACCCGATGCGCTCACGGTCATGGAGTTCACGATCCCGCCGCGCAAGTCGGACATCGCAGTCGGGAATCTCCTCCTGGCATGGAGTCCCTGGCGCGCAGGGCCCGACGGGGTGCCGGCGCCAGCTTCCGCCCTCGGTTGATCACCCGTCGCCACCGTCCACGCCCCGGGACCCACCGTCCGGCCCGAGGTGTCAAACACGTCTGACGCGTCTGACGCGCTCGTCTGACGCGCTCACCCATGGCGCGGTCGCCCTCCGAGAGACCAAGCACGACAGTTCGCCCGTGTCCGCCCGAGGTGTCAAACATCTCTGACGCGCTCACGGCGGGCCGGGCGTGCCCTCCCAAAGACCGAGGACGACGGGGATGCCTCCGTTCAGCAGTCGGTGGACTCGGTCGGGTGTCCGGCCGCCCGCGCGCGCCAGCCGTGCCGGGTCGTCGACCAGGAGCGCCCGGCGCCAGGTCCGGAACGGCCCGGTGAGCGCCCTCGCCAGCACGGCGTCGAACGCGTCGAGCCCACCGCGCGCGCCCACCCGGACGCCGTAGGGAAGGTTCCCGACCAGGAGACCGGGTGCGAGGGCTCCTGGATTCACGGCCGCGACGTCGAGTCGCTCCAGACGGAGGTCCTCGAGCACGCCCGCGCGCCGCGCGTTGCGCCGGGCCGTCCCCAGCGCTCCCGCATTCAGGTCACTGCCAACGATGGCCGCCGGAGCCCGGGGCCGCACCCCCGCCCGGAGCCGCTCGCGTCGTCCCGCCCAGTCCGCCTCGGCCGCAACCGGCCACATCTCCGCAGCGAAGCTCCTCCCCAGCCCCGGAGCCACTCCGCGGGCGACGAGCGCGGCCTCGATGACCAGCGTGCCCGACCCACAAACCGGGTCCCACACGGGAACCTCGGACGAGTGGCCGGCAAGGGCCAGAACGCCGGCGGCCAGCGTCTCGCGCAGCGGCGCCCGCGAGACCTCCTGGCGCCATCCACGACGGTGGAGCAGCGTGCCGCCGACGTCGGCGGAGAGCGACGCGGTCCCGTCCACCACTCGAAGGACCAGCCGCACCGCCCTGCCCTCGCGGTCCTCGCCCGAGGCGCGCTGGACGTCCCGGCCCCAGAGGCGCTCGAGCAGACCGGGGAGCACGCCCATGGCCGGGGCTCCGGCCATGCGAAGGGTGGCTTCGACCACGACCGGAGCTCCGGGCTCCGCCACGCCAGCAAGCGACACGCGCCGGAGCCCGGCCTCGACCTCCGCCCAGCTCCTGATGGAACTCTCGGAGAGCCGCAGCAGGATACGCTCTGCCAGCCTGAGGACGAGCGCCGCCTGCGCGTGCAGCCCTGCGGCGCCCTCGACCACCGCGCCCCCCGGGACCTGGTGCGCGCGCCCGAGCACGCGGGCCTCGGCCTCGATGGCGTCCTCGAGCCCCGGGGTGCACTGGACGAATATCCGCTCGACATCATCCGCTTGGCTCATCGGAGAGAACACCGTTATGCGAGGATCCACCCGTGCCGCCAGAACGCAGCCTCAAGCCGAAGACATTCGAGGTCGTCGTCACCGAGGTCATCCGTGAGACGCCTGACACAGTGACCCTGGTCCTCGACGCGCCCGAGATCCCGCCCTATCGCGCGGGTCAGTTCCTCACCATCGATCCACACGTCTTCCCAGTCATCGCAGGGCAGGTGGCGTACGTCGAGCATCTGAAGGGCGGGAAGAAGGAGCTGGTCAGGGCCTATTCGATGGCCTCGACACCGCAGGAGGCGCTCGCCGTCACCGTCAAGGAGGAGCCGTACCGTCCGGGAGACCTCCACGCCCCGCTGCTCTCGCCGCTCCTCGTGCACGGCACGCCGGTGGGGACACGCTTTCCAGTGGTTGGCTTCACCGGGCCGTTCACGCTCCCCCCGGACATCGAGCAGCGGACGGACCACGTCGTTCACCTGGTCGCCGGCTCGGGCGTCGTCCCCAACTACAGCATCCTGAAGGACGCGCTCCGGAATCATCCCAATCTCCGCCAGACGTTCATCGACACCAACAAGACCTGGGACGACATCATCTTTCGTGACGGGCTCGCGCGGCTCGCAGCCGAGCACCCGGACCGGCTCACCGTGGTCCACACGCTCACCCGCCACACCGACCTGCGCGGGTTGCCCTCCGGGGTACGGCAGGGGCGGGTTGGGCCCGAGCTGCTGCGCGAATTCATCCCGGACACCGGCACGGCCTTTGCGTATCTCTGCGGACCGGCGATCGCCTCATGGGACCGAAAGAAGGCGCTCGAGGAGGGGACCGCGCCTACCCCACGGTTCCTCGAGTCGACCATCGCGAACCTGCAGGCGGTCGGCTTCACGCCCGCGCGGATCAAGCGCGAGGCGTACGGCTAGGCAGTACTTCAGCCA
>JADGQZ010000399.1 GCA_017881345.1 Myxococcaceae bacterium
GATCGCGCTGCCGTGGGCTGCGTCCAGCGAGATGACCGGTCCGTGCGGCGGGGCGACGAACACCGGGGTCGGGTTGCTGACCGAGGCCAGCCCGGTGGCGGTGCGGAACTTGTACGTCTGAGGGACCACGATGAACGGCACCGTGTTGCCATTGAACTGGATGCCCACCGGCTGCTGGCCCTGGAAGACCAGCTTCTCGACGTAGAGGTCGGTCACGTCGTAGCCCACCACCGTCACGCCCCATCCCACGTGCGTGCCGCGGCCGATGAGCGTCGCCGGCAGTCCGGGGAAGATGGCCCCCATGACGTTCAGGCCGTCCGCGCTCCCGACGATGTGTGAGAGGTGGAAGTTGGACGGGTACTGGAGCGAGAGGTGCGGGTCGTTGGAGACGAACGCCTGGCCGATGTCGGTGTGGGCCTTGTCCACGACCCAGTTGTTGGAGCCGGCCGGCACGCCCATCAGCTCCCGCACCTGGCGGATCGCGCCGAGCGCCTTCGCCGCGTCGCCCACGGCCGGACCGGCGGCCCGGAGCGAGTCGAACGTGCCCGGCTGGGCCAGGAGCGGCGGCGCGTTCGGGGCACCGCTCCCGGACAGCGTGAAGGCCTCGATGGGCGACTTGGCCTGGATCCACAGCCCGATGGTGAGCCCGCTTGGGTCGAGCACGGACCAGGTCTGGGCCCACTTGCCGTAGTCCCCTTCCTGCTCGGCGGTCTCCGAGAGCTGGAACTGGAAGAGCCGCGCCACGGCGACCGTGTCCACGTCGCTCCAGTCCGGGAGGTCATCGAGACTGGCCGGGTTGATCTTGTAGAGCAGCTGCCCGTACGCCGCCGGGAGGGCGTCCGGATTGCCCCTCAGGGTGGCGATGAAGGCGTTGACCCCGGTGGTGTACGCCGCCAGCGCGGGCGCGACGAGCGGGTCGGTCTGCACGTGCGCGTAGAGCGCCTCCGGAACCGACTGGCCGCTGCGGCTGGTGAAGAAGGTGCGGAGGGCCTGGTCCTGCGAGAGCGCCGCGTCACCCACCAGCTCGGCCAGCTTGCCGCGCGCGGCCCGGCGGAAGAAGTCCATCTGGAACAGCCGGTCGCGGGCGTGGATGTAGCCGAGCACCGAGTAGCAGTCGACCGACTTCACGCAGGTGATGGTCGGGATGTCGCGCGAGTCGTAGGTCACGTTCACCGTCCCCGAGAGCCCCGGGATGCCACCAACGCTGGCCGACGGCTTCACGATGGTGATGGCGATGGTCTGCTTCTCGCCCGGGGTGTCGCTGAGGGACGCCACCAGGGTGGCGGAGGTCGCCGCCGGGTCGAAGGTGGACGGAGCGATGTAGATGGTCTGGAGGCCGGAGGTCGCGGTGAGGGTCCCTGGGCCGGTGAGGGTCCAGAGCACGGTGCTGCTGCTGTCCTGCACGATGGCCTGGAAGGCCTGCGTCGAGCCGACGGGCACGCTGACGGCGCCGGTGGTGACGTTGGCAATGGAGATGTGCGGGCTGCTGCAGCCCACGAGCAGCGCCGCGCACGCGACTGCCGCCCAAATGATGCGCTTCATCAACGACTCCTTGGTGACCCCCGGGGAGCGCGCATAACGTCATGACTGACTCCGAAGTCAAGGACGTTCGGCGAGGATGACGCAGGGAGCCAGCACCCCGCTCATGCCACTCAGTTTGCGGTCGACTTCACGGCCTGCGCTGCCTTCACCGCCTGGCCGGTGGCGTTGCGGAGCGCGATGGGGCCCAGGTCCAGCGCCTCGAGCCCGGCGCGGAGCTCGGCGAGCGGGCCCACCACCACGATGGCGAGCGTCCTGGTGTCGAACCGCAGCTTCGCTGCGCGGGCGACGTCCTCGCCGGTGACGGCGTCCAGCCTCTGGACGTACTGGGCGAAGTACTCCGGGGGCCGCCCGAGCGAGACCAGCCGCCCGAAGGCCAGCGCGGTGCTGGTGGTGGTCTGGAACTCCGCCGGGAGGCTCTGGATGAGCCCGGACTTGGCCTCGGCCAGCTCGGAGGCGTCGATCCCGCCCTGGCGGAGCCGGTCGATCTCGTTCAGGAGCTCGCGGAGTGCCTCGGCGGTCTTGTCGGCGACGACCGGCGCTGCGGCGATGAAGAGTCCTGGCTCGCGTCGCACGTCGAAGGCGCTGTAGGCCCCGTAGCTGTAGCCCTTGCCGGAGCGCAGGTTGGCGTTGAGCCGCGACTTGAAGCCGCCGCCCAGCACGGTGGAGGCGACCTGGGCGGCGTAGAGGTCCGGGCTGCTGGCCCCGACTCCGAGCTCGCCGACCCAGAGCTGGCTCTGCGCGGCGCCGGGCCGGTCCACCACCGTCACCACCCGCGGACCCTTGCCGGCGGCCGGCGCGACGGAGCGTCGCTTCGGGAGGGCCGCCTTGGTCCAGCCGCCGAAGCGGCGCTCGAGCTCGGGCAGGAGCTCGGCGGAGCGGACGTCGCCCACCACGACCAGCACCGCGTTGTTGGGTCGCACCCAGGCCCGGTGCCAGGCGGAGAGCTGATCGGCCGTGGCGGCCTTGATCGACGCGACCGTGCCCAGGCTGGGGAAGGCCCACGGGCTCTGGTCGCCAAACACGGTGCGGTCGAGCACGGTCTTGCCGATCTGCGCTGGATCCGCCTGGAGCTGCGCCAGATCTCCCAGCCGCAGCGCCCGCACCCGCTCCAGGTCCGCGTGCCGGAACGCGGGGTGGAGCACGCAGTCGGCGAAGACGTCCAGCACCGGTGCGAGCGAGGCTGCAGGGAACGAGACCGCGGCGATGAGCGAGTCCTTGTCCGACTGGCTCCGGAACAGCGCCGCCTGGTCCTCGAAGGCCGCGGCGATGGCACTGGCGTCGCGGAGCGCCGTGCCCTCGTCCAGCATGTCGGCGACGAAGCTCGCGGTGCCCGGCCGGCCCGGCGGGTCGGTGTCCTCTCCGGCCCGGACCACCAGCTCCACCGTGACGAGCGGCACCGCGTGGTCCTCGACGATCCACACCGCGAGCCCGTTGCGGAGCGTCTGCACCGTGGGGACCGGGGCGCGGAACACGACCGGCCGGCCGGCGGCCGGCAGCACCTGGCGGAAGGGCGCGTCCGGCGTGCCGGTCTCGGACACCCCGGCGTCGCCGCGCGCGGCGCTTGCGCCGGCCGTCCCGGGGGGTGGCGTGCCGGAGCTGGCGCAGGCGAGGGTGAATCCCAGCACGGCGAGGAGCGAGAGCCCGGAGGTCTTCATCGCGCGGACACCGTCTTGTTTGCCGGGTCGACCACCAGCACCACCCGGGCGTCGCGGGCGAGCGTGCGGCGCGCGCTCTCCTGCACCTGGGCCGCGGTGATGGCGCGGTAGCGGCCGACCACCTGGTTCACGAACCCCGGGTCGCCGCGCCACATCTGGAAGGCGTTGAGCAGATCGGCCCGGGCACCATTGCCGTTCAGCCGCTCCAGGGCCCGGTAGAGCCGGGCGACGATGTTGCGCTGGGCGCGGCGGAGCTCGGCGTCCGTGGGAGGCGTGGAGGAGATCCGGTCCAGCTCGGCGTCGAGCACTGCCTCGGCCGCGGCCGGGAGATTCCCGGGAGTGAGCGTCACCCGGATGACCGAGGCGCTCCCGAACGTCGATCGGTCGGTGGCCATGTCGACCTCCTGTGCCAGCCGGCGCTCGAAGACCAGCGAGCGGTAGAGCCGGGAGGTCTTCCCTCCGGAGAGGATCTCCTGGACCACGTCGTAGGCGAAGGCCTCGTCGCTGCCCGCGGAGGGGGCGATGACCCCGACCAGGAGACGCGAGAGCTGCACGTCGTCGGTCAGCGTCTAGCGGCTCTGCCGGGTGACCGGGAGCGTCTGGACCGCCGGCGGCGGCGGCCTCGGCGAGCGGGGGATGGGACCGAAGTACTTCTCGACCAGCGCCTTCGCCCGTGCCGGCTCGAAGTCGCCGGCGATGACCAGCGAGGCGTTCGCCGGCACGTAGAAGGTCCGGAAGAAGGCCTTCACGTCGTCCAGCGTGGCGGCCTGGAGGTCCTCGTGCGAGCCGATGACCGCGCCGTGGTACGGGTGCGGGCTCGGGAAGAGCAGCTCGACGATCCGCACGTCCGCCTTGCCGTAGGGCGTGTTCTCGACGCTCTGCCGCCGCTCGTTGCGCACCACCGCACGCTGGGTGTCGAGCTTGGCCTGGTCCAGGCCGTCGAGGAGAAACGCCATCCGCTCGCTCTCGAGCCACAGCGCCAGCTCCAGCTGATTTGCCGGGAGGGTCTCGTAGTAGTTCGTCCGGTCGTTCCAGGTGCTGGCGTTGAGGTCGGAGCTGCCCGCCGACTCGAGCAGCCCGGCGAAGTCCTGCTCGTTGCCCAGCCGGTGCTTCGAGCCCTGGAACATGAGGTGCTCGAAGAGGTGGGCGAAGCCGCTTCGTCCGGCGGTCTCGTTCGCGGCGCCCACGTGGTACCAGAGGTTCACGCCGATGGTGGGGAGCCGCGTGTCCCGGGCGAGGGTGACGGTGAGCCCGTTGGGCAGCGTGTAGGTCTCGAACTGGACCAGAGGTGGCGAGGCGGCGAGCAGCAGGCTCGCGAGCAGGGCGGTCATGGATGTCCTGGCGACGGGTGTCCGGCGCCAGCATTGCACCATTCGCTGCCCTCCGAGGACCGGAGGCTGCGCCCTCCCCTCCGCTACGACGGTGTGAGCTGGCCGAAGAGGAGGTTCAGGGCCAGCGCCAGCACCGCGGTGTTGAAGGCGAACGACAGGAGGGCGTGGCCCAGGGTCGCCTGGCGCATCCGGTGCTGGGTCACCGTCACGTCCGAGACCTGGAAGCACATCCCGATGGTGAAGGCGTAGTAGGCGAAGTCGAGCAGGCACGGCATCTCGGTCCCCGGGAAGCCGAGCCCGCCGAGGTCGCCGTCGTCGCGGTAGTACAGGTGCGCGTACCGCATGGTGTACGTGGTGTGACAGAGGAACCACGCGGTCGCCACCGCGAGCAGGCAGAGGAGCACCAGCGGCCGCTCGGCCCGGGGCGCCATGCTCCGCGCGTTCCGGAGCGCGACGTTCGCCGCGAAGATGCTGACGGTGCTCCCGAGCACCACCGCCGCCCAGACGAAGCTGCGGCCCACGTCCTCGGCCGCGGCGTGTCGGGCGGTCTCCTCCGGACCGGCCGCGAGGACGATGCGCCAGACCATGAAGAGGAGCAGGAGCGCGGCCGCGTCCCACGCGGCGACCGTGCGGAGCGGCGCGCCGACGTGACCGGGGATGACCGCCGCGGTGACGCCGCCCACCACGATGGCGAGCAGGAGCCGTCCCACCGCGCGCCGGGGGCTCCAGAAGGCGACGCGCCGGGAGAGGGTGTCGGTCCCGGCGGTCACGGTGCGCTCCGGACGGTGCCCATTGGAGCCGGAGCGTACACGCGCGCCGCGGCGGGAGTGCGGGTCACGCCCCGGCTGCATCGCGGTTGCGGCGACTCCCGGCTGGTCCCCGTGGCGGCCCGTCGGTAGGCTCGAGCGTGAGGGGAGAGGATGAACCGGAGCCACTGTTGTGCAGCGGTCCTCGCGGCACTGCTGACCGGATGCGCCTCGAGTACGACGGGTGGGTCACCCTCCACGGCGGGCTGGCACGAGCTGGTCACGGCCCATCTGGTCGTGCAGACAGACCTTTCCCTCACCGAGGCCCGCGACAGCGCGTCACTGCTGGAACAGCTGTACCGGGGCCTCATGGCCGCAGCCGGAACGCGGGCGGCGCTTGCCGACGGGCCGCCGATCCAGGTGGTGATCTTCTCCAACGGAATCGATTTCGAGCGCCTCTACGGCCGGACCCTCTCCGCCGTGTACCAGGTGGACCCGCAACCGCGGGTCGTGAGCTTCGGTCCACCGACCCGGTGGGCATTCCGGAGCTCCCTCGGCCCGTCCGTCCCCCCCAACGTGGTCGTCGCCGCCATCGCGGGCATCCTCGCCCGGCGCGTCCATCGGGGAGCGCCCCCCTGGTTCCTCTCCGGCGTGGGCAGCTACTTCGCGACGCTCCAGATCGACCCCGACAGCGGCACGGTCCTGGTCGGAAAGGGAAACGTCGCCGGCTACCAGGCGTACACGGGGATCCGATCGCTCAAGGTGGCGCAGCTGATGCGCTGGGACGGCAAGGTCGACGACAAGGAGCTGACGTTCGCTGGCTTCGAGGGGCTGAGCTGGGCGACCGTGCAGTGGCTGGTCGATACCCGCCCCTCCGCGGTCCAGGCGTTCTCGCAGGCCTTCGCACAGGGCCTGGACTCGGAGACGGCATGGAGACAGGCCGTCCCGGCCGTGAGCCTGTCCGAGGCCGACCAGGAGATCTACAAGCACATCAAGCTGATCTGGCACGACCTCCCCAAGGCGCGGGAGCTCCAGGGAGCCCCGTTGTCTCCGCCTCTCTCCGAGCGAGCGCTCGCCCCTGCCGAGGTTGACGCGCTGGTCCAGGATCTCCGGATGCCGGCTCGGCGCTGAGCGTGTCACGACGGGGATGATGTGCCACGGCGGAAGTCGTGTAGCACTTCGTCCTGGCACCTCTCGCCGGATGCGCCGGGGCGGCTGGTCGATACGCCTCCCGACGCCTTCAGGGCGCTGTCGCGAGCGTTCGCTGCAGCCCGCACTCTGAGACAGCTTGGGTCCAGACGGCAGTGAGCGCTGCTCAGGCGCTTCGCTGAAGCCGCGGCGCCGCCTCGGCCAGCCGGTGGGCGATGGCCCCGAGCGTTCGCACCGCCGCCTCGACCTGCTCGAGGTCCGGGTTCCCGGTGTTGAGGCGGATGCAGCTCCGGTAGCGGCCGCTCGAGGAGAAGATGGGCCCGGGCGCCACGCTGATGCCGCGGCGCAGCGCCTCCTCGTGGAGCTTTAGCGCGTCCACGCTGGCCGGCATCTGCACCCAGAGGATGGCGCCGCCCTCGGGGCGGGTCATGCGCGTGCCCTCGGGGAAGCTGCTGCTGACCACCTGGCGCACGTGCTCCATCTGCTTGGCCAGCTCGCGCCGGAGCGTCCGCAGGAACCGGTCGTAGCCGCCCTGCTGCAGGAACTCGGCGATGGCCATCTGCGGGAGCGTCGGCGTGGCGACGGTCTGGGCGAACTTCAGCAGCTCGAACCGGTCGCGGAACCGGCCGGGCGCCGCCCAGCCCACGCGGAAGCCGGCGGCCAGCGTCTTGGAGAAGCTCGAGCAGTACAGCACGTTGCCGGTCCGGTCGAAGCTCTTGGCTGCCCGCGGCCGCGAGGGTCCGAAGCAGAGGTCGCCATAGATGTCGTCCTCGATGAGCGGTACCCCGGCGCGCTCGCACATCCGGACCAGCGCCTCCTTCTTCTCGTCCGGCATGCAGCCGCCGAGCGGGTTGGAGAAGTTGGTGACGACGAGCACCGCCTTGATGGACTGCTTCTTGAACGCGGCCTCGAGCGCGTCGAGCTGCATGCCCTCCCGCGGATGGGTCGGCATCTCCAGCGCCTTCAGCTCGAGCATCTCCAGGACCTGGAGCGTGCCGTAGTAGGCCGGTGACTCCACGGCGACGATGTCCCCGCGGCAGCACGTCGCCAGCAGGCTCAGGTGCACGGCCTCGGCGGCGCCGATGGTGGTGACGAAGTCGTCCGGCCCGAGCTGGCAACCCCAGGCCAGCGACCGGCGTGCGAGCTGCTGGCGGAGAGCGGGCCACCCGGGTGGCATGTCGTACTCGGTGCCGACTCCGCCGGCTTCCCGGGCCAGGGCGGCGATGAGCCGGGAGAGCTTTCGCGTGGGGAGCAGCTTCGAGTGCGGGCGCGCGGTGCCGAGGTTGACGATGCGCTCGTTCCCCGCGGCCATGTACATCCGCCGGACCAGCTCGACGACGCTGGGCTCGCGCGCGGCCGCGGGCGGTCGGCTCACCGGCGGCTCGGGGACCGGCTGGCGCCGGAGCAGCCGCACGTAGTGGCCCGACTGCGGCTTGGCCTCCACCAGGTCCCAGGCCTCGAGCTGCTGGTAGGCCTGGAGGACCGTCGAGATGCTCACCCGCTCCTGCTGGCTCAGCTCGCGGACAGAAGGAAGCCGGTCTCCTGCGGCCAGGATGCCGGCATGGATGGCGTCGCGCATGCGCGCGGCAACCTGCTCGAACAGCAGCGGGCGGTGGGCGCGGGCGACGGCCATGAGCGACTCCTAGGGAGCGGATGAGCTGGGCTCTGTACTGCGCTCGCCCGGGGGCGACCAGTACAGTTGCCCGCGTCGCTGCCTGAACAGCGCCCGATCTGTACTGAGCGTGCGCGGAGCGCTGCGTCAGGGGGCGGGCAGTCGCCGCTGGAGCAGGTCGGAGAGCTGCGTGAGCTCGAACGGCTTGCGCAGCACCTCCACCAGCTCGGGCCACCGCAGCTCCTCGGCCGTCCGGTCCCGCCCGGACATCAGGACCACCGGGGGAATGGCCTGGGCGGTGGCCCGCAGACGCTCGAGAAGCTCCGGGGCCGACATGTCGGACAGGTCCCAGTCGAGCAGGAGCAGCGAGACCGGCTCGCGCGCCAGGATGGACAGGGCCTCACTCCCGGTCGTGGCGAGCACCGCGCGCCGGTTCATGTCGGCCAGCGCCTCGCGCAGGAGCATCCCGAGGTCCGGCCCGTCCTCGACGACGAGGATGCTCTGCTGCGCGGCGCTCACGATTCCAGCGATGCCCGCACCTCGAGGAGCGTCGCGTCCTCGGCATCGAGCGTGGTGCCGTGGAGCAGGACGTCCTGGATGAGCCCGGCGTGCTGGCGCAGGGCATCCGCCTTGTCACGGAAGCGCTGGGCGAGGTTGCGGTCGGCAGACGCGGCGAGCCTGTCCGCGAGCTGCGCGCTCTCCTCGAGGGAGCGGACCGAGGCCCAGAGCGCCGCCTCCAGCGCCTCGCTCTGCTCGACCAGGAGGCTGTCGGCGGAGAAGGCGTGCCCCACGTGGCAGCGGTATTGGAGCAGCCCCCCGTCGGAGCTCTCGACCATCGCCCCCTGGCAGGTGGGGCAGACGATGTTCGACGGCTGGGGCGCCACCTTGTGCGCCCCCTGCGCCGCCTCCACCGACCCGTTGGAGATGGGCTCGGAGATGAGGGCCTCGAGCAACTCGGGCAGCTCTGCAAGGGGCGCCGTGTGGTCCACCGCCACGCGCGTGATGGCGCTCGTGACCATCCCCGGGTATTCCGGATCGCTCTGAACGATGGCCACGCCGCCCTGGGCCTTCACCGCCATCAACCCTTCGGTCCCACAGCTCAGTTTCCCGGTGAGCAGGACCCCGATGACCCGCGAACCGTACATGCGTGCCGCGGTCCGGAACAGCGGGTCCACGGCGGGCCGGTGGCCGTTCTCCTTGGGGCCGCGGGTGACCCGGACGAAGTCGCGATGAAGTGTCATGTGGCTGTCGCTCGGCGCGATGTAGATCCGCCCCGGCGCGATCCGCTCTCCGTGGATCGCGGCGTGGGCCGGGAGAGGTCCCCAGCGCGAGAGGATCTCGGCGAGCTTGCTGCCGGGTTCGGGCGCCGAGTGCATGACGATGAAGACCGCCGCGGGGAGGTCCCCCGGCAGCTGGGACACGAGCCGCTGCAGGGCGGTGAGCCCGCCTGCCGAGGTGCCGATCACCACGACGTCACGGTGGAGGGTGCCGCTCCCAGGGGCGTGCTTGGAGGCCATCGTCCAGTACAGCTAAGACTTCCCGCGCCGATCCGGCAGGGCCTTCCGCCGTGTTGACTTCAAGCCTTGAACCCGCGATCCGTCGGATGGAGCGTTCATGAGCAAACCGACGGAGCCACCGTCTGCTGGTGACAGCGCGGCGGACGCTCGTCCCGAGACGGCGCCGCGCCCCGCACCGCCGGCCGTCATGGATGGCGACCCGGAGCTCGCCACCCAGGGAGCGGATGCGTTCCCGGTGGTGGGTGTCGGCGCGTCGGCCGGCGGGGTCGAGGCGCTGGAGGCATTCTTCGGTGGTCTCTCGCAGACCGGGATGGCGTTCGTCGTGGTCCAGCACATGGCCAGCGACAAGCCGAGCCATCTTCCCGAGATCATCGGGCGAGTCACCCGCATGCCCGTGGTGCAGGCCACGGATGGGCTGAGCGTCGAGCCCGATCACGTCTATGTCGTGCCGCCGGGATCCAACCTCGCCCTCTTGGAGGGAAAGCTGCACCTCATCGAGCTCGCCCCCGGTTGGACGCACGGCGGGGTGCTCCCGGTGAACTTCTTCTTCCATTCGCTCGCCGCCGAATGTGGCGCAAGGTGCATGGGGGTCATCCTTTCCGGAACGGGCATGGACGGGATGCACGGGCTGCAGGACATCCGCGCGGCGGGCGGGCTCACCTTCGCGCAGGAGCCGGCCACCGCGCGCTTCCCCGGGATGCCCTCGGCGGCGGCGGTGGGGGCGGACGCGGTGCTGTCGCCGCAAGGAATCGCCGCGGAGCTGGTGCGCATCAGCCGGCACCCGTACCTGCGCGGCTCCATCCCTCCACAGAACGACGAGGGCCGGAAGAAGCTGTTCATCCTCATCCGGTCGGCATTCGGGACCGACCTGTCGTTCTACAAGTACGCCACGGTGCAGCGGCGCATCGAGCGGCGAATGGCGCTGAACAAGATCGAGCGCCTCGAGGACTACGTACGGCTGGTCCAGGCGCACCCGGAGGAACTGAAGACGCTGTACCGGGACCTGCTCATCAACGTGACCAGCTTCCTCCGCGACGGTGCGCCGTTCGAGGTGCTCCGGGAGGTGGTCCTCCCCCGGATCATCGCCCGCAAGAAGCCGGGCGACGCGATCCGCATCTGGGCGCCGGGGTGCGCGAGCGGCGAGGAGGCGTACTCCATCGGCATCTGCCTCCTCGAGACCCTGGGCGACCGGGCGGCAGAGTTCCGTCTGCAGATCTTCGCCACCGACCTCGACGATGACGCCATCGCGCGCGCGCGGGCCGGTTACTACCCGATGGCCATCTCGACGGACATGTCGCCCGAGCGTCTGCGCCGGTTCTTCCAGCGGGGGGAGAACGGGTACGAGGTGGGCCGGCGGTTGCGGGAGCTGGTGGTCTTCGCCACGCACGACCTCACCCGCGACGCGCCCTTCTCGCGTCTCGACCTGTGCAGCTGCCGGAACGTGCTCATCTATCTGCAGACGCCGCTCCAGAGGCGGGTGCTGCGGATGCTGCACTACGCGCTCGGGCCCGAGGGGTTCCTGATGCTCGGCTCGAGCGAGACGGTGGGCGACGCGCCCGAGCTGTTCAGCGTCTTCGACAAGAAGAACCGGATCTACCAGAGGCGAAGCGTGGCCAGTGTCGGGGTGTTCGAGCTGGACGGGGTGACCCCGCGCGACCTCCGGACGCCGCGGACCGCCCAGTCCGATCCGCTTCGCCCGCTGGCCAACCTCCAGCAGCTCGCCGACCGGAAGGTGCTGGAGCGGTTCGGACCGGCGGGGGTGCTGGTGAACGAGGGCCTGGACATTCTCCAGTTCCGCGGACGCACCGGGCTCTTCCTCGAGCCGGCGCCCGGGACCGCCACCCTGAATCTCCTCAAGCTGGCCCGGCCCGAGCTGCACGTCGAGCTGCGCACGGCGACCCACCGCGCGCTGGAGCAGAACGTCCCTACCGCCGCCCGGAACATCCAGCTGCAGATCGGCGACCGCCTCCGGCCGGTGTCGATCGAGGTCCACCCGCTGCGGGACCCGGAGACCTCCGTCCGCAGCCTGCTGGTGCTGTTCCGCGCCGAGGAGAACGGGGAGGGCAACGGAGAGGAGCCCGCCCCCGAGCCGGAGGAGGGCGACGTCGGCCGCACCGAGGCCCTGGAGCGCGAGCTCGCCAGCACCAAGGAGTACCTCCAGTCCACCATCGAGGAGCTGGAGACCTCGAACGAGGAGCTGAAGAGCGCCAACGAGGAGCTCCAGTCCTCCAACGAGGAGCTGCAGAGCACCAACGAGGAGCTGGAGACCTCGAAGGAGGAGCTGCAGAGCACCAACGAGGAGCTGACCACCGTCAACGACGAGGTGCAGCGGCGGATGGAGGAGCTGTCGGTCAGCAACGACGACCTCGTCAACCTGCTCGGAGCCGTGGACGGCCCGGTGCTGATGGTGGGAATGGACCTGCGGCTGCGGCGGCTCACCGAGGCGGCCGAGCGCACCTTCGGCCTGTCCGCCGAGGACCTGAACCGCCCGGTGTCCATCCTCAAGCCGTTCCTCCCCACGGTCGAGCTGGACCGTGTCTGCCGGCAGGTCATCGACCGGCTCACCCCGGTGATGCAGGTGGTCCAGACGGCGGATGGGCGGTGGTTCGAGCTGCGAGTCCGACCGTACCGGACGGTGGACCACGTCATCGGCGGCGCGGTCGTCAGCCTGGCCGAGGTGCATCGAAGCCCGGCGCGTCTCGACCCGGACCAGCTGGCGCCCCTGTCGGTGCTCCCGACGGCGGTGCTGGTCCTGGACGAACGCCAGCGTGTCACCTGGGCCAACGACGCCGCCGGGGCGCTGCTCGGGGCGGGGAAGGCGACCCTGCTCGGGCTGGAGCTGCAGCGGCTGGGCGCCGGGCAGCTCGCCGCGCCCGAGCTGCTGGCGGCGCTCGAGCGGCTGGCAAGGGACGGCGAGCGGTTCGCCAGCCTCCCCCTTGCGCTCGACGGAAAGGGCCGGCTGCTCGTGACCGGCGCGCGACTGCCGCCGGGCGACAAGGGGGAGCAGCGGCTGCTGCTCTTCGTCTCGGTGACGCCCGAGCGATCCCCATGAGCCGCCGCGAGGACGATGGCGGCCCGGAGAAGCTCGAGGCCCAGCTGGCCGAGCTCCGCCGCCTCCGGACCTCGCTGAACCAGAGCGACCGCCTGCTCCACGAGCTCCGCGTGCACCAGGTGGAGCTGGAGATCCAGAACCGGGCGCTCCGCGAGGCCCAGGAGCAGATCGAGCAGTCCCGCGGGCGTTACCTCGAGCTGTACGACTTCGCCCCCGTCGCGTACCTCACCCTGGAGCCGGACGGGAGCATCCTGGAGAGCAACATCGCTTCGGCCCGGCTGATCGGGCAGGACCGTGCGCTGCTCCTCGGGCGCCGGCTGCAGACGCTGGTGGCGATGAGCGACCCGCTGGCCTTCCGCACGGCGCTGCGCCACGCGCTCGAGGAGAAGCAGGAGAGCCGGACCGAGCTCACCCTTCGCACCGTCAATCAACAGGTATTGACGGTGGAGATGCTGGTCTCGCCCGCGCTGGGCCCGGATCGGACGACCCGCGCGCGGGTGGCGCTGGTGGACGTGAGCGGGCGCGCCGCCGCCGAGCAGAGCGTCCGGTTCTTCAGCCAGGCTGGAGCGCGCCTGGGCCGCATCAAGTTGTCCGGAGCGCAGCTCCTCGACGAGATCGCCTCCGCGGGAGCTGCGGGAGTCATCGATGGTTGCTGGGTCGAGATCGAAGGCGCCGAGAGCGTCGCGTGGCGCAGCGAGCCGGTCCGACGAAAGATGCCCGGCGAGCAGCTCGAGGCGCTCCGGCTGCAGCTCCGCCCGACTCAGCTGCGCGTCCGTCAGAGCCGCGCCCCTGCCGCCGGCCGGTGGAACGAGGAGCTGGTGATCCGCCGCCTGTGGCCGCTCATGCAGGCGTGGGCCACGGCTCCGCTGTCTGGCGATGGCGGGGTGCGTGGAACCGTGACCCTCCTCCGTGCGACGGGTGAGCAGGGCACGGAGGAGCCGATGCTGGCTCTGGTGGAGGAGTTCGCCCGCCGCGCGTCGATGCTGCTCGAGAACGCCGATCTGCTGCAGCAGGCCGAGCACGCCACCCGCGCCCGCGAGGAGATGGTGGCGGTCCTCGCCCACGATCTCTCCAACGCGCTGTTCGCCTTCCGCCTGCACGCCCAGCGGGGGCTCTCGCGCGGTGGGGAGCAGGCCCAGCGCTCGCTGGCCGCCATCGGCCGTGGTGCGCAGTGGCTCCTCGGCCTCGTGCGCACGGTGCTCGACCTCGCTGCCGGCGGCGGTGACGAGGTCAAGGTGCAGCTCCAGCGGGGCAACCTGGCCCAGGTGCTCGAGTCCGCTTGCGGGCTCCAGGAGCTCGACGCGGACGAGCGCCGGGTACGTCTGGAGAAGCAGTGGCCGCCGGAGCTCCCCGCCAGCTTCGACCAGGAGCGCATGCTGCAGGTCGCCTTCAACCTGGTGAACAACGCGCTGAAGTTCACACCGGGCGGTGGCCAGGTGCAGGTCGGCGCGGAGCTCGGCGGGGACCAGGTGCGGTTCTGGGTGCGGGACTCGGGGAAGGGCCTCACCGGGGCAGAGCTGAAGCGGGTCTTCGAGCGGGGCTGGCAGGCAGAGCCCGGCGCGGGCGGCAAGGGTCTCGGGCTCTACATCTGCAGGCGCATCGTCGAGGCGCACGGCGGGAACATCTGGGCGGAGAGCGCCCCCGGTACCGGCGCCACCTTCATCGTGCTCATCCCGGCGGAGGCGGTTGCCGGCGTGTCCCCGCAGGCCGAGGCCGTTGCTGGCGCACCATCCGTGGGCTAGGACGCA
>JADGQZ010000045.1 GCA_017881345.1 Myxococcaceae bacterium
ATGGTGGACTTCGAGTACGAGCCGTCGAAGGAGGCGGTCCTCGACAGGCTGGTGCCCCAGGCCGTGGCCACCCGCGTGTACCGGGCGCTGCTCGAGTCGGTGGCCTCCGAGCACGGCGCGCGCATGAGCGCGATGGAGAGCGCGACCAGCAACGCCTCCGACGCCATCTCCCGGCTGACCCTCACCTACAACCGCACCCGCCAGGCGGCGATCACCAAGGAACTGATGGAGATCGTCTCCGGCGCCGAGGCGCTGAAGTAGCGCCCTTCCCGCCAGACCGAGACCAACGAGAACATGACTGCGACCGCACACAGCCAAGGCAAGGTGACCCAGGTCCTCGGACCGGTGGTGGACGTGGAGTTTCCGCCGGGCGACCTCCCCGAGATCTACACCGCGCTCCGGGTGACCAACACCTCGCTGGGCAAGGAGGAGGGGAACCTCGTCCTCGAGGTGGCGCAGCACCTGGGCGAGAACACCGTCCGCACCATCGCCATGGACTCGACCGACGGCCTGGCCCGCGGCGTGGTGGTGAAGAACACCGGCTCGCCCATCGTGATGCCGGTGGGGAAGGCGACGCTGGGCCGCATCCTGAACGTCGTCGGCGAGCCGGTGGACGAGAGGGGCCCGGTGAAGGCCACCGAGTTCTGGCCCATCCACCGCCCGGCTCCGACCTTCACCGAGCAGGACGTGCGGGTGCAGATCTTCGAGACCGGGATCAAGGTCGTCGACCTGCTCTGCCCCTACACCCGCGGTGGCAAGACCGGCCTCTTCGGCGGCGCGGGCGTGGGGAAGACCGTGCTCCTGACCGAGCTCATCCGGAACGCGGCGATCGAGAAGGGCGGATTCAGCGTCTTCGCCGGCGTCGGCGAGCGCACCCGCGAGGGCAACGACCTCTACAAGGAGTTCCGCGAGGGCGGGGTCATCAACCTCGAGGAGCTCGAGAAGTCCCAGGCAGTGCTGGTCTACGGCCAGATGAACGAGCCGCCAGGAGCCCGGGCCCGCGTGGGCCTGTCGGCGCTCACCGTCGCCGAGTACTTCCGCGACGTCGAGGGCCGCGACGTGCTCCTCTTCGTCGACAACATCTTCCGCTTCACCCAGGCGGGCTCCGAGGTCTCGGCGCTCCTCGGCCGCATCCCGAGCGCGGTCGGCTACCAGCCCACGCTCTCCACCGAGATGGGTGACCTCCAGGAGCGCATCACCTCCACCTCCAAGGGCGCGGTCACCTCGGTGCAGGCGATCTATGTGCCCGCGGACGACCTCACCGACCCGGCGCCGGCCACGACGTTCGCCCACCTCGACGCGACCACGGTGCTCAGCCGGCCCATCTCCGAGCTTGGCATCTACCCCGCGGTGGACCCGCTCGACTCGACCAGCCGCATCCTCGACCCGAACATCGTGGGCGCGGACCACTACGCGGTCGCCCGCAAGGTCCAGGGCATCCTGCAGCGCTACAAGGAGCTCCAGGACATCATCGCCATCCTCGGCATGGACGAGCTCTCCGAGGACGACAAGCTCATCGTCGCCCGGGCGCGGAAGATCCAGCGCTTCCTGAGCCAGCCGTTCTTCACCGCCGAGGTGTTCACCGGCAAGCCGGGCCGGTACGTGAAGCTCACCGACACCATCCGCGGCTTCAAGGAGATCGCGGACGGCCTCCACGACGACATCCCCGAGCAGTACTTCTTCTACGCCGGGGGCATCGAGGAAGTCGTGGAGGCGGCGAAGAAGGCCGCGGCCTGACGCCGCCGCCGCGCCGCGCGCACCAGTGAGGATCGGCGGCTGCGAACCCACGCTGCTCCTGCTCCTGCTCTCCGCCACCGGAGCAGCGGAGGAGGCCGGGCAGAGCCGGGGTCGTGCCTCGTCCAACGGCGAGTACGGCATCGTGATGCACGTCGAGGCGCCGGGGAGGTGCCGGGTCGAGGTGACCCGCGACACCGAGGTCGCCTTCATCCTCCCCCGCTGCGTGGGCACGGTGGACGACCTGTACTTCGTCAGCGACTCGGGCGAGCGGTTCTGGGTCCTGGCCTCGCTGCCCAAGTCCCGCACGCCTCCCGCCGGGACCCCCCCGGCGGCCGAGACGAAGAAGAGCGCGAAGAAGAAGGCGCCCTCCTTCGATGCCTACGGGCCGGTGGTGGTGGCGTGGCTGTACGACCGGCTGGGAAACCTCGTCGCCGAGCGGCGGCTGTCGGAGCTGCTCCCCACGAGCGCCCACCGCAAGCTGCGCAAGCTGGACCGGCGCTTCGTCTGGCTCGAGGGCGTGCTCGGCGTCCCGGGCCGGGAACCCCGGGCGAACGACCGGAACCAGGTGGAGTTCGAGACCGTCGAGCCGAAGACCTGGCGCCTGGAGTTCGCCGAGTGAGGCCGGGCGTCGTGACAGCAGCAACCGGCGGCCGTTTGTAGTAGTCCCGGCCCGACTTCGGAGGAGCACCTGCCCGATGGCCAAGCTGAACGTCGACATCGTCACCCCCGAGCGCCGCCTGGCCTCGATGCCCGCGGACGAGGTGGTCGCCCCCGCGGCGGAAGGCCTCTACGGCGTCCGCCCCGGTCACAGCCCCTTCCTCTCCACCCTTTCACCGGGGCCGCTCACCGTGCGCGACGGGAGCAACACCCAGGCGTGGTTCGTCGCCGGTGGATTCGTCGAGGTGCAGGGCGATGCGGTGCTGGTGCTCGCCGATCAGGCCGAGCCGGCCGCATCCATCGACCTCGAGACCGCCAGCACGGCGCTACGAGAGGCAGAGCAGCGGCTCGCCGCGCTCGGCCCCGGGGACCCGAAGACCCCGGCCGAGACCGCCCGCGTGCAGCGCGAGCGCGCCCGGGTGGCAGCAGCGCGTGCCGGCGGACGCTGAGGAATCCCGGCTCGAGCTCTTCCACCGGCTGGAGGAGCCCCGCTCGGCGCGGGTGCGGCGCTGGGTCGTCGACCACGGGCTTCTGGAGCAGGTGCGGTTCCGGAACCTCCTGTACCCGGAGGCCGCAGCCGACTTCGCGGCCCGCGGCGGGAGCGAGACCCCGGCGCTCTGGGACGGCGAGCGTCTCTTCAGCGGCCCGGACCTGGTGATCGCCCGGCTCCAGGCCGTGCTCGACGTCGGCCGCGCCTAGCAGGCGAGGCGCTTGCCCTGCGCCGCTCCCTCGCGTGCGGGCGTGCCGCGGGTTCCTCGCCCCGGGGCTCGTGCCGCCGGCGGGGCCCTCTGTCGTGCAACGGACGGCGCCGGTCCTCGCGCGGGCGCGTGGCGGGGGTGATTCCGCTTCGTCCGGGGTGACCCCATCTTCCCTCGGGTCCGTCAGGTGCCCGGGGGCACCCCTTGAAGATCCGGCAGCGGAGGTGAGGCGTGGAACTCGGAGAGCAGCGGCTGGACGAGGCGCAGCTGCGGGCCATGTCGACGGTGGAGCTGGTCCGGCATGCGATGACCGAGATGAAGCTCCTGATCCGGGCGGAGATGCTCCACGCCCGGCTGGAGCTGAAGGCCGAGCTGAGGGAGGCGCGCAACGCCGGCATCATGATCGGCATCGCGGTCTTCCTCGGGCCGGCGGGGCTGGCCGTCGCGCTGATGGCCCTCGTCCTCGGGCTTCCCATCGCGCAGTGGCTGTCGGCGCTGCTCCTGGGGAGCCTCGTGCTCCTGGTCGGCGGACTGCTCGCGTTCCTCGCGGTGAAGAAGCTGCCGAGGTCGCCGCTGGCCAAGACCCGGGACCGCCTGAAGCTCGACTGGATGCTGACCCGGGAGGACCTCCAGTGAGCGCCGACCCGCAGCCGCAAGTGGAGAAGACCGCCGATCGCCTGCGCGACGAGTTCCTGGTCACGCTGCGCGAGCTCGACCGCCGGCGCCACCGGGCGATGGACGTCCGCGGGTTGATGCGGGACAACCGCCGCGTCCTCATCGCCGTCGGTGCCGGGCTCGCGGCGGTGATCATCGTCATCGCCGGAACCACCGTCGCGCTGTCACGCTCGCGGCGGGCGCGCCTGCCGTCGAGACGGATGCAGGGGCTCCGCCGCGCCTGGGAGGACCCCGACCGGCTGGCGTCGCTCGCCGACGACAGGCCGCGGCCGCTGGGAATCTTGATCAGCCTGCTCAAGCTGGCGGTGGTGGCGGCCGGCAGCCAGCTCATCCGGCGCACGGTGCAGCGGGCACTTCCCGAGGGGAGCTGAGCCGGAGCTCACTGGCTCGGCGGTCGGATTCCCAGCTGGCGGGCGAGGAGCGCGAGCTGCGTCCGGTTGTCCTGACGGAGCTTCCGGTAGAGGCTCGAGACGTGCGCCTTCACGGTGCGCTCGGTGATCTGCAGGCTCTGCGCGATGTCGCCGTTGTCCGCGCCGGAAGAGACCCAGGACAGGACCTGGCGCTCGCGGGCCGACAGGGGTCGCAGCTGCTCGTGCTCCCGTGCCCGGGTGGCCTGGAAGACGGTGCTGAGCATGTGCACCGAGACGGCGCGCTCGCCCCGCCCGAGGAGCTCGAGCGTGTGGAGCACCTCGTCGCAGGCGCTGCTCCGTGCGTCGAGATACGCGGCGGCCCCGGCAGCGATGCACCGGTCGAGGGCGCCCGGGCCGTCACCCAGCGCGAGCACCTGGAGGTTGGGATGGAACTGCCGTGCCTCCGCCAGCGCGGTGACGCCATCGTCGTCGTCGAGCGAGACGTCGACGCAGGCGATCTGGGGCTGCTCCTGGGCGAGCGAGGAGAGGAACGCGTCCGCGTGGGAGTGCCGACCCACCACGACGTAACCGGCATCGGAGAGCACCCGGGCCAGCGCGTCGCCCCGGAGCAGCTGGCCATCGAGGAGCGAGACCCGAACGCTCCCCTCGTGTTCCGTCGTCACCACCGTCCTCCGAACCCATCGAAACGGCCCACCACGGGTCGCCAGGTCAGAGGTCAGCACGGCCGGCCCCAGGTCAACCTCCGGACGGGGCACGGTGTCGGAAGTCCGTCAGCGAGAGCAGGCAAGCGTCCGACCGAAGTCGGCGATGAACCCACATGGGGGAGGTGCGGTACTGAACAAAGCAAACCGTGGTCCGGACCGCCCCGTCTCTCATCCTCGCGGTGTCTCTCTTCACATTTCCTGCTCGGGCAGAGACAGGAAATCCACTTCCGTCGAACCTGCCCGTTCCGCTGCAGCCGCCCGAGGTGGGCGTTCCCTTCGGCTGCGGCATGTCGTTTCCGGTCAGCCAGACCCACAACATCGGAAGCCACGTCGGCAACGACGCCTGGGCCTGGGACTTCCGCATGCCCGAGGGAACGCCGGTGGTGGCGGCGCTCGACGGCGTGGTGCGGCTCGCCCGCGGTGACAGCGAGGAGGGCGGCTGCGATCCCTCGATGGCGCGCAAGGCGAACTACGTCGTCCTCGAGCACGCGGGGAACCTCGAGACGCAGTACCTCCACTTCACGACGGTGAGCGTCGTCGTCGGGCAGCACGTTCGACGCGGCGATCTGCTCGGCTACTCGGGCAAGACCGGCTGGGCCTGCGGCGCGCACCTGCACTTCAAGGTGGCGACGCCGGTGTCCGCGGGCTGGAACAACCCGTCGCTCGAGTCGCGGCTCGTCGGCTTCGGAGACCCGGTGCTCGAGACGTGGATCTCGAGTCCGGCGTGCACTGCCCCGCTCGAGGTCGCGACCCAGCGTCCCGTCGAGGCGCCCCGTCCAGCAGAGGCGGAGGTCGAGACTCCGGGAGCGGTGCAACCTGCCGCGCTCTCCACGCGACCGGGCTCGGCGCAACCCGGACTCGAGCCTGGTGCGCCCGCGAGCGACCAGCGAGCCGCCGGTGGCGCGCTTGCTGCGAACGCCGGGCCGGAGCGTGCAACCCCGCCGCCCGTGGCGCAGCACCCACTCTCGGCGGGAGGGTCACCGCTCACCGCCCCATCCCGCTCGGCAACCCCGGCCAGCCCGCTCGGCCCCGGGCTTCCGGCCTCCTCGTCGAGTCCGCCGGCTGTGGTGGCACGGCCGCCGCTCGGAATGCCTGCGGCCGCGCCGGCGGTACGTGACACCGAGGCCGAGCTGCTCGACGGCGCGGACGTCGCACGCCCGCATCGCTGACCGGGAGCCGGTAGCACCTCGCCGCCGCGCGCCCCGTCGGCGCACCGCGAGGGCCGAGGGCCCCGTGCAGCGCTTCACCACCGCGGAGCGGTCGAGGCTCAGGCGTCGACGAGCGCGACGAGCTGCCTCGCCGCATCGCGAGGCCCGGAGAGCGCTCGCCCCGTCTCGGCACGCAGGTCCTCGTTCACCCCGTCCACCGCGCGGAGGAACGCCGCCTCCCCCGAGCGCGCCACGCCCGCGGCCACGCCGGCGAGGGTGAGCCCGGCGATGACCGTGCCTGCGACCGTCCAGAGCAGTGCGAGCACCCCGGCGTTCAGGAAGTATCCCGCCGGGAGCCACTTCCCGTCCCAGTACGCTCGCCCGACCCGGTAGCCCACGTGGCCGACCAGCCCCAGCAGCGGCAGCTGGACGAGCGGGACGAGCAGGAGCCGGGCCCATCGCCACCAGCCCTGCACCGCTCCATCGAGCGTCGGGCCGGTCACCTCGCGCCAGGCGAGCCCGCGCGCCGCCGCGAGCCGGGACAGCCACGTCGGATGGTCTGGCAGCCCGGTGACCTCTGCCGGAAGCCCGCGCTCCGCCGCGACGGCCCTTGCCGGGGCGAGCGCCTGCCGCGCGAGGCCGTCGAGGACGCCGTCCGCCGCGGACACCATGCGCTCGGCCGAGGCCTGTCGTCCGCGTGACTGCACCTCGTCGAGCACCGCGCCCGTCGCCGCCACGAGCAGCCCGGCCGGGAGGCTCGCCTGCGAGGCCAGCGCCGCGCCTGCGAGCCCGCCCGAGCCCCATCCGGAGAGCCGGAGCCCCCAGCCGATGGGCCCGGTGAGCCGTCCCGCCGCCTGGCGCCGCACGCTCTGGCGGAGGAAGCCTCCAGCGCCGCCGAGCCGCACCCGGAAGTCCTCGGCCAGCGGCGCCCGCACCGCGTCCAGCCCCGCCTCGAGCGCCTTCCGGACCTCGCCCTGGGCCTCCTCGGTTGCCCGGAGCGCGTCCGACACACGCGAGCGGATCTGCCCCAGGAGCGCCTCGGCGTTCCGCCGCCGAAGCTCCGTCGCCACGCCCGCCTCGGCGAGCGTCCGGAGCGAGTGCAGCAACGCCTGCCAGTCGTCGTCGAGCGGCTCGCCCAGCCGCGCGCGCAGGGCGCTGACCGCGAAGACCGGCGGCGGCTCGGCGAGCCCGAGCTCGGCCTGCAGCACCCGTCCCACCTGCTCCTTGAGCGTCTGGCGCGCCTCGGCCCCGAGCTGGTCGGCGAAGTTCACCACGCCGAGCAGGGCACGACGCCGCGCGAAGGGCCGGAGCGCGTCGGCGGGCCGGGCCTCCGCCACCGAGCCCCGGTGGAAGACCAGCAGCGCGGCGTCGACCTGGTCCAGGACGGCGAGCGCGGCATCGGCATTGGCCCGGGCGACGGAGTTGAGGTCCGGCGTGTCGACGAACACCTGCCCGGACCACGCGCTGCCCGCCTCGGCCATGTACCGCACCACCCGGGGGACGGCCTCTCCGAGCGCACCCAGGACGGCGTCCGCCGGTGCGTACGCCACCGCCTCGGACGAGGTGGGCCGGTCCACCCCCTCACGCGCCAGCACCGTGCCGGCGAGCGCGTTGAGCAGCGTGGACTTCCCCGCGCCGGTCGAGCCGACCAGCGCGATCCGGAGCGGTCGCTCGGCGAGCGCGCGTGTCCGGGCGTAGTCGTCCGCGAGCCGCTCCAGCAGCGGACGCGCCTCGGCCAGTGCGGGCAGTCCGCTCGCCACGTCCAGCCGGGAGCGGAGCAGCTCCGGCTCGGGGAGCGCGACCTCGGGGGCAGGGTCCTCCTTCGCGCGTCGGAACCACCTCATGCGGCGCCTCCCTCGAGCTGCTCGGCTCCCGCGGAGAAGGTCGCGGCGGCGCGCTCGGCGGCGTCGACCTGCACGTCGAGCCGTGCCAGGAGCGGCGCGAAGAGGCGCGCCTCGAGGGAACGTCCGAGCGAGCCGCCGTGCTTCTCGGACCAGGTGCGCACCACCTCGGCGCGCACGCCCGTGCCGAGGAGATCCACGAAGCGCTCCAGCAAGGGAGTGGTGAGGAGCGTCCCGACCCACACCACCGCGTCGTGACCCACGCCGCCGGTGGCCACCGTCACCACCGCGGCCGCGCTCGCCGGCACCGAATAGACGAGCGTCGCCAGCGCCTGGATGGCGTCCTCCTCGAGTCCGCCGGGCAGGTGCTCGCGCACCAGCTCCCGGCAGCGCGCCAGGAGCTGTGCCCGGTCCTCCAGGAGCGAGGCGTCCTCGACCAGGGGGCCCGGGGCCTGGAGCGCCGCGAGCGTCGGCAGGCCGAGCGCCTCGACCAGCGCCTCGCGTGTCACCTCGTCCCCGCGCCAGGCCGCGAGCTCGGGCCCGAGCGCCTCGACCAGCTGCCGCACGCCGTCGCGGAGCGCGGCGTCGGTGGCCGCGGCCGCGGTGGAGTTCAGCGCCTCGGGCCGGGGCGGGCTGAACGAGGCCCGGAGCTTCCGGCCGACCGCACCGAGCGCCGCGGCGAGCCCGCGGAACGGACGGCGGATCCACCGGTGCACCGCGCTCCGCGCGTCGAGCTCGTCGCGGAAGGCTTCCACCAGGACGTCCGCCGGCACGGCGCGGAGCGCGGCCCGGGCCCCCACGTCGGCGAGCCCGTGTCGGAGCCGCCCCCGGAGCCGGTCCGGCTCGCTGGCCAGGGCCCGCACGTCGCTCGCCAGTGTCCGCAGCTCGGCGG
>JADGQZ010000400.1 GCA_017881345.1 Myxococcaceae bacterium
AGAAGTACAACCAGCAGGAGTACGTCCAGGTCGACACGAGCAACATCCTCTTCATCTGCGGCGGCGCCTTCCACGGCATCGACTCGATCATCCGCCGCAGGGTGGGCGAGAAGGGCCTCGGGTTCGGGGCGAAGATCGTCCACAAGGACGAGCGCAGCGTGGGCGAGCTGCTCAAGCTGGTGGAGCCCGAGGACCTCATGAAGTTCGGGATGATCCCCGAGTTCGTGGGCCGGCTCCCGGTGGTCGCGACGCTCAACGACCTGCGCGAGGACGACCTGGTCACCATCCTCACCCAGCCGAAGAACGCGCTGGTGAAGCAGTACCAGAAGCTCTTCGAGATCGAGAAGGTGAAGCTCAGCTTCACCAAGGAAGCGCTCCGCGCCATCGCCCGCGAGGCGATGCGCCGGAGCTCCGGTGCCCGCGGCCTCCGCGCCATCATGGAGGACGCGATGCTGGACATCATGTACGACGTCCCGTACCGGGAGGGCGTGCGGGAGTGCAAGATCACCCAGGAGGTGGTCACCAAGCACGAGCCGCCGCAGCTCACGCTGGAGAAGGAAAAGAAGACCGCCTGAGGCTCAGCCCCGGGGAGCGTCGACGCGGTACAGCGCTCCGTGCACCACGCCCGAGGAGGTCTCCGGACCCAGTGGCCTCCATCCCGCCCTCGGTCCCGCGGGCTGCGTGCCATCGGTGAGGAGGAGCACCGAGTGTGCTCCGGGCGCCGTCCAGCGCTCGCGGACCAGCACCCGGTCTCCGCGCTCGCGGGCGAGCAGCTTCACCCAGAGGTTGCAGAGCTGGAGCCGGCTCGGGTGCGTCTCGTTCACCAGCTCGCCGGAGGAGAGGGGCAGGGCGCGCGCCACCTCCCGGCAGGCGTCGCCGTTCTCCCGGCTCTCGAACCCGCGCCCCACCACGAGGGCAAGCGGCACCCGACGCCAGCCAGGGAGCACCGCCACGAGCAGCACGGTCGAGGCGGCACCGGCGAGCACCGCCCGCAGCCAGGGCCGGCGAATCTCCGGGGCCCACAGCGCCGCCACCAGCGCGACGAGCGGCGCGAGGTTCACCGACAGCCGCGGCTGGAAGTTCCGTCCGGAGAGGAAGGCCAGCGCGGCGAGCTCGACGATCACCACCGCCCCGATGGGCACGAGCCGGGTGCGCAACCAGGGTGACCGGAGCGCGGCGAGCAAGGTCACCCCGAGCAGCGCAATCGCGACCCACGAGACCTCGGGAGGGAACCAGCCCATCCAGGCCGCGCGCGGATAGAACGACAACCGGGGCACGAGGCCGAGAGCGCCCGTCCCGGCGTCGAAGGTGGTGCTCGTCACCAGCGTCTCGAGCCGCCAGGTGAAGGGCACGAGGAGCCAGAGCACCATCGGGGTGAGCAGCCAGACCCAGACGAAGCGCAGGCGCCGAGGGAGCAGGGCTGCGAGCCAGGCCCGGTCCGCGAGGAACGCGAGCGAGACGAACGCGAAGAGGGTCACCGCGGCGCACCAGCGGACGACCCGGGGCCGTCCGAGGCTCACCGCCTGGTCGAGGATGACGGTCTGGACGCCTCCGGTGTGGACGAGCCAGGCGCCGAGCAGGGTCGTTCCCAGGCCGAGAACCAGGACGGCCAGACCCCACGGTCGCCGGGCCGCCCCCGCGAGCGACCGGGCGATGGCGGCGACCCTCCGGAGCCCTCCCGGGCCGAGGGTCTCGGTCACGAGCACCGCGGCGGCCAGGAAGAGCCCGTACTGGAACTTCACGTGGAAGAGCGCGTTGCCGAGCAGCGCGAGGCCCCAGGGACGCGCCGAGCCAACCTCGCGGGCGTGGATCCAGGCGACCGTCGCCCCGAGGGTGAACACCGCCTCGGGCACCTCGAGCATCCCGTTGGCTGCGTGCTCCAGGAGGTCCCGGTTCCCGAGAAGCAACGGGCAGGAGATGGCGAACAGGGCCAGTGCCTCGCCGGGGCCGCCAGCGAGGGCCGTCGCCGAGAGCGCCAGGGCGAGCACGAGCAGCCCCACGAAGGCGACCGAGACCCCGAGCTCCACCCCGAGTGCCCGGGCCGGTCCGGCGAGCGCGTGGGCCGGTGCGGCGACGAGGAGCCGCAGCGTCGGCCACTGCTCCGGCCCGGCGACGTCCCACAGGAGACGGCCGAGGTCCTGCCGGCGCAGCGCGTCCGCCGCGTCCACGTCCACCAGCGCCCGGCGGGAGGAGTCGTAGGTGAAGGCGTGTCGGTTCGGCACCTCGGGCAACACCGCGGCCAGCCGCAGGGTGACGAGCACGCCGGCGGCGAGCCCGAGGAGGCCGACGACGGCCACGGTGCCGCGGGCGGGACTCACCGCACGGGCTCCGGGGCGGACGGCCGGAGTAGCTCATCCGCCACGGCGACCAGCGGATGGCTGACCGGGGCCCACGGGCCAGCGGGCTCGAGCGCCATCGTCCGCCGGCGGAACGGGTCGTCGAGCGGGTGGAAGGTCAGCAGCCCAAAGGTCGCCACCGAAAGGCAGGCCGCCACGACGATGGGCGCCCGGAGTCCGCGGCGGGGCCAGGCGTCGTGGAGGCCGGCGGCGAGCGCCAACCCGAGGAGGGGAAGCCCGTCCGCGAGCATCCGGTTCCCCGGCGAGAACCCGCCCCACCAGGAGAACCAGCACCCCAGGACGCAGATGAGGGCCAGAAGCCCGAGACCAGCGCGCCGGAACCACTGGGGCGATGCCCCGCGGCCCGCGCGGATCAGCGCCCATACGGAGAGGAGGAGGACGGGAGACTCGAGGAACAGTCCCCGGCCGGGGCTCACCAGGAGGCCCGGGATGCCCTTCCAGGGCGGAGTCGTCCAGCCGTCGGTGGCGTATGCCCCGTAGCTGGTGGTGAGCGGTGAGCCGAACACGCGCCAGTGGTAGCAAGCGAGGAGCGCCACGGGCACGGTGCCGGCAACCACCATCCATCCGGCCGCCCGCGGTCGCACCTGGATGAGCGCGGCCGCGACTCCGGCGGCCAGCAGCACGTCCACCGGACGGCAGGCGACGGCGATGCCACTCC
>JADGQZ010000401.1 GCA_017881345.1 Myxococcaceae bacterium
GCGATTGGGCCCTTCAGCGCCCGATCCATCGGGAAACCGTTCTCGGCCATCAGGCTGAGCACCCGCCCCGTGTCGTCGTCGGGGTAGCTCCACCGCTTCTCGCCCATGTCACTCATCCTCGAGGAGCAACCCCCGCCGTCGCCCCGCCGCTCAGGACCCGCTGAGCCGCTCGTTCGGCTGGAGCTCCCGGATTCCCTTCGGGTCGATGGTGAGGAAGAACAGCGGCTTCTCCGCCTCTCGCTTGGCGTTGAAGCTGGTCTTCCCGGTCGCTCCCTCGAAGTCCTTCGTTGCCGCGAGCCCATCGCGCACCGACGCGCGGTCAAGCGACGCGGTCTGCTTGTCGAGGAGCAGCCGGAGCATCCGCGCCGAGTCGAACCCGATCGCGTCGAGCAAGTTGGGTGCGGAGTCCTTGTACGCCTCGCCATAGAGGCGGACGAAGCGCTTCGTCGCCTCGCGGTTGCTGTCTGCGTAGAACCCGTCGACGAACACGCTGCAGAGGACGAACTTGCCGCCCCGCTCGACGAGCTGCGGGATGCCGTCGGCGTTCTTCGGCGAGTTCCATCCGTTTCCCCCGAGCAGGGTGACCGTCCGGATCTCGGTCCTCCCGGTGGTCTTCTTCAGCTTCTCGATCTCCTTCGGGTCGCAGGTGTTGGTGATGATGTCCTCCACCGCCAGCGCCGGCGCCACCAGTCCCACCCGCTGCCACTCGTCGGGGATGAACAGCGCCTCGAAGTCCACGATCGGCTCTAGCGCGCTCTTCGCCTTCTCCACCGCCTTGCGCCGGCGGTAGCTGTCCTTGATGTCCTTGGTGGCCTCCTGGACCCCCTCGAAGTAGTCGCGGCGGTCGTCGAGGTAGTAGCGGCCCACCAGCTTCTTGGACTGCGTGGTGAACGTGGTCTGGTCCGAGGTGTAGCTCTCCGCGCCTCGCATCGCCGCGCCCCGGGCCACGACGTCGTCCCAGAAGTCGTTGGTCATCTCCACGCCGTACGGGGTGTTCGGGTAGAGCGCGGCGAAGGTCTTGTAGCCCATGACGCCCGCCGCCCAGTCGACCAGCGCCCGGGTCTGCGCCGAGTAGGTGAGCATGTTGCGGAAGACGAACGGCCCGATGTCGGTCACGTCCTCGCTGCGGGTGAGCGTCAGCAGCGGCAATCCGAGGTCCTGCGCCACCAGGGCCGCGCGCTTGCTGTCCTCGATGAACAGCGGGCCGATGGCGGCCACCGCGCCGTCGTTGAAGACCAGCTCCTCGACCGCGGACGCTGCGCGCGTGCCGTCTCCCTGGGTGTCCTTGACCACCAGCTCGACGTCGCTGCCCTTCAGCGCCAGGCGGATCCCTCGCATCACCGCGTCGCCGAAGGCCTTGTACTTTCCGGTGAGCGGGAGGAGCACGCCGACCGTCCGACCGCGCACCTGGCCCACCCGGTCGGCGCGGGAGAGCATCTCCTGCGCCTCGGCGGTGTAGGGGCTGCCCGGCGCGTTCGAGAGCAACGACTGGAGCGTGGACTTGAGCTTCGGCACGTCGCGGGTGTGCTGGTAGACGCGGGCGAGCTTGAAGGTCAGCAGGGGCCAGGCGGGGTTCGACGGTGAGAGGTCCGCCTGGATCCGCGCCACCTCGTCCGCTCCCACCTGCGCATCCACCAGCTCGCCGATGTGGGCCAGCGCGGCGCTCCGCTCCTCGGGCGTCGTGGCCGACTCCGCCTTCTGCAGCGCCATCTTCATCGCCTGGTCGTAGAGGCGTGCCCCCTCGGCGGCCTTGCGGAGCGCGTCCTCGAGCTGGACCTTCTGCGGGCCCGAGACCCGGTCACGGAGCGGGAGCAGGGTCTGGTACGCGTCGCGGTAGCTCTTCAGCTCCAGGGCGGACAGCCCGAGCTTGAGCCGCGCGTCCTGGGCCTGCGGGAAGAGCGGGTTCTCGAAGAGCAGCTCGTTGAACTGCTTGCGGGCGTTCACGTAGTCGCCCAGCTCGAATGACAGCACGCCCGCCCGGTAGAGGGCCTCCTCGCCGGCGCTCGTCGCCGGGTAGGCCTTGCGGAAGTTCAGGTAGATCTCGACCTGCTTCTGCTTGGGCTGGCCCCTGGCGCTGGCCTCGACCTGGGCGAGCGCCTGGTCGGCGGTGGGATCCTTGCGGATCTCCCCGGTGGGCTTCCGGGGCGGCGCTCCGGGGAGGGCCGGCAACGGCGCTGTCCCCTGGCTGGCACAGGACACGGCGAGCAGGGCGATCAGCCCGGCGGCCGCGAGGCGGAGGTGCATCATGGGGGTCGCTCCTTACCAGACTGCGGAGAACGGGCGACCCCTTGCCAGGTCTACGCCAGCCGCTGGGGCGACTCCGTCACCTCGCGGACCCCTCCCTGGGCATGGATCTGCTCCAGGAAGCGGGTGAAGGCATCGAGCGTACAGGCCGGCCCGGGCGGCCCCAGGCGGCACACCGCCACGCCGTCCCGCTCGACGAGGATGGTCTCACCGCCACGCGCCCGCTCCAGCAGCTCGGAGAAGCGGAGCGTCGCCTCGCTCTCGGGAACGCGGGTCAGCATGCTCGCCGGCTATCCTCCTCCTGCGTGTGGCCCGCAAGCCGCAGCGAGTCAAGATGGACTCGGCCGGTCTGCTTTGCCGGAGGCAGGCCACAGACGCTCCCGCGGGGCGGGCGTGCGGTCGGGGGCTCAATCGGCTTGCTCGGCCATCTCGCGCGTCACCTCGAGGAGCCCGTTGACCAGGACGTGGGCGCCAGATCCGACACCGAGGGTCCAGTACCGCCGGAACCAGCGCCGCGCGTGGTCGTCGGTGGTGGCAGTCCGCATCGTTCCGGAGAGCAACGTGCGCCGGTCGTCCAGCTCGCGCACCGAGAGCGAGTACACCGTCTTGGCGAAGCCGGGCGCGGCGAAGTCGCGGAAGTCCTCGCGGCTGACCTTTGCCCAGGCGATGACGGGCCGCCAGAACTTGCCCACCAGCCCGAGGGCAATCTCCTGGAGCGGCCTCTCCCCCAGGAGAACCCAGCCGCCCTGGTCCATCGGCAGGTCGACCATGTCTCGCAACCGGAGGCTCTTCGGTGCCGCGGGAGGTGTCTCGCCGTGCAGCAGGTGCGCGGCGATGTCCGGCAGCGCCCGGAGCCCCCCGAGCACCCCCACCAGAGGTCGACGGCGGCCGACCTCGATCAGGTCGACGGCCATCAGCGCATCCCAGGTTCGCCGGATGTCGGCCTCGACGGTGGTCGCGACCGAATCCGAGACGTCGTACACCGGGACGAAATCGTCGACGAGCATCCTCCGGGCATCTTTCGCCCGCGCAATGGCGCTCGGCAAGCCTCGCCGGGCCCGATCGCCAGCGTCCAGCCTCGCTTCCGCGGGTGAACTTGCCGGCGCGTCATGACGTGGACAGGGTTTCTCTGGTGTGCGGAGATCCAGGCCCTGGAGGTCGGGCCATGATCGGACACCACGCATCGATGTGGGGGCTGGCGACCCTTCTCGGCATCGGCTCGACCGCGCTGGCCGACGATTACCACCACCGGAAGCACCAGGAAGATCACGTCCTCCGGGTTCCGCACGACTACCCGACGATCCAGGCGGCGGTCGACGCGGCCAGCGACGGAGATCGGATCGAGGTCAGCCGCGGCCGCTTCTGCGGGGCGACGCTCACCCGACGGGTGGAGCTCCGCGGCCGCCAGGGGTCGACCATCATCGGATGCGACGCCCCCGTCTCCGGTGCATACCGGGTGGGGTTCCTGCTTCCCGACGCGCGGGCGTCCGGGACGAGCATCCACGGCTTCCGCTTCGACGGCCGCGGCGTGTCCAACGCGAACCTCTTGCCCCTCGGCGCAGGCATCCTTGCGCGCTCGGCCGACGGGGTGAGCGTGGCGGACAACCTCTTCGAGGGCACCTTCCAGGCGGTGACCAACACCGACGGGAGCCGGTGGAGCGTGCTCTTCAACCGCATCGAGCACCTCACCGCACTGACCTGTGACGGCGGCTGCGCGGGCGGCGATGCGATCGTCTTCCAGCAGCGCCTGGTGCTCGACCGGCGACCGGTGGGGAACCTGGCGGCGTTCAACCAGGTGCAGGGAGACATCCCGGCGGGGCTGGACGAGTTCTCGATGACCGGCGTCTTCGTGCTCGGCCAGGAGCGGGCGCGGGTGGCGGCGAACCTCTTCCGGATCCCGCACAACCCGGCGGCAACGGCCCAGGGGATAGGCGTGCTGGTCAGCGACCACTGCTGCGCGAACGTGGTGGTCTCGACGTCGGTGAAGACGGACGTGCTGTTCAACGACGGCCGTCACAGCGAGCTCGTGCTCCGCGTCGACCCGGACAGCGGTGGCGGCCCGGGGAACCTCGCGGGCGCGCACATCTTCGGAAACCGCGGACAGGAGGACCTGCCCACGGCGGCGGCTCGCAACGCGGCGGTCTCGACCGACATCGGCCGCACGCGGGCCACGAAGCACCCGCTCTACTGAGACGACAGGTTCGTCGCCGTCCTCACCGCGGAGCCGGCGCCTCCTCGCGCGACGTGCCCCGGTCCATGCCGAGCAGCATCGCCGCAGCACGCCCCGCCGCCAGCACGGCCACGCGGGAGAGCCGCTCCCCGGCTTCCATCGACGTCACCGGGACGCTGCAGATCCACGCCTGGCCCTTGAACCCGAGCCCGCGCGCCATCTCCACCACCCGCCCCGGGGCGAAGTGGTGGAACCCCTCACGGCCCTGCGTGATCACGGGGCGGAGCGTCACCTCCCGTGCTTCCAGATCTGCATCGACGAACACCACCGCCTCGTGTCCGGGCAGCGCGTCCGCCAGCTCCGGCAGGAAGGTGAAGGCCGTCCTCAGCTCCAGCCCTCCGGGTCGGGCGGCGCGGAGCAGATCGATGACGAACGGGCCGACGCCGTCGTCACCGCGCACGGCGTTCCCCACGCCCACCACGAGCGTGCTCATGTCCTCAGCGCTCCTTCCTGGCCAGCATGCTCCCGTCCGGGCCGCGCACCTCGACGACCATCGCCATCTGCCCGAGCGCGTGGGTCGAGCACGACAGGCACGGGTCGTAGCACCGGATGGCGGCCTCGACGCGGTTGAGCATTCCCTCGGAGAGGGCCGCGGGATTCACGAAGCGCTCCGCCGTTTGCTTCACCGCCCGCTGCATCGCCCCGTTGTTCTGCTGGGTGGCGATGAGGAGGTTGGCCTTCCTCACCTGACCGTTGAGGTCCACCTCGTAGTCGTGGAAGAGCGTGCCCCGGGGGGCCTCGCAGCAGCCCACGCCGGTGGTGTGGTTGGGCCGCGCCCAGCTCCGGATGCGTGTCCACTGAAGCTCCGGCTCGGCGAGGGCCTGCTCGATGCGCTCGACGCAGTGGAGCATCTCGATGAGCCGGGCGTAGTGGTAGTGGAACGACTGCGAGACCACGCCCTGCTTGCCGAGCCAGCGGAAGTTCACCAGCTCGGCGTCGGCGCGCGGTGTCCCCGTCGCCTTCACCACGTTGAGCCGGGCGAGCGGCCCCACCCGGTACATCCCCTTCTCCTCGCCGAGCGGCGAGTAGAACGCCGGCTTCACGTAGGTATAGGGCTCGGAGACCTCGCTCAGGTAGCTCAGGTACTCCCTCGGCTCGAGCCCCTCGGCCACCACCGCCCCGCGGGAGTCCACCAGCCGCAGCGTGCCGTCGTAGAACTCGAGGTTCCCGTCCTCGTCGACCAGACCGAGGAACAGCGAGGGGAAATCGCCGAGCGAGGCGATCTCCGCAGAGAGCGGCTCGAAGGTCCGCTTCAGCCGGTCGATGGCGATGCGCACCGACGCGTAGAGCTCGGGGATCCACGGGAGCAGCTCGTCCACCGCGCTCTGGGTGACCGTCGCCGTCACGCCGCCCGGGACCGACCAGCCCGGGTGGACCTTGCGGCCGCCGACGAGCTCGATGGTGCGCTGGCCGAACTGACGGAGCCGGATGCCACGGCGGACGAAGTCCACGTCGCTCCCGGCCATGGCGAAGAGGTTCCGCGTCGCCGGCGTGGCGTCGAATCCGACCAGGAGGTCCGGACTCGACAGATGAAAGAAGGACAGCGCGTGCGACTGGAGCACCTGGGCCCAGGAGGCGAGTCGGCGCTGCTTGACCGCCGCCACCGGTACGTCCACTCCGAGGATGCGGTCGCCGGCCTTCGAGGAGGCGAGCGCGTGGGACACCGGGCAGATGCCGCACACCCTCGCCATGAGGCCGGGCATCTCCTCGAGCGGGCGGCCCTCGCAGATCTTCTCGAAGCCGCGGAACTCCACGATGTGGAAGTGGGCGTCGGTGACCTTGCCGGCAGCGTCCACGTCGATCGAGACCTTGGCGTGGCCCTCGATGCGGGTGACGGGGTCGATGAGAATCCTCGACATCGTGTCACCCGAACCTTCGCTCGAGCTGCGGCGTCCGCCCCTCGAGCAGCGCGGTCACCGCCTCCCAGATGCGGTCCGCGGAGGGCGGGCACCCCTGGAGCCAGAGATCCACCTTCACCACCTCGTGGAGGGGCTTCACCCGAGGGAGCAGCCTCGGCACGATGTCGTCACCCGAGGGCACCCCGTGCACCACCGCGGACGTCTCGCGGTACGCCCGGTCGAAGACCTCCTGCA
>JADGQZ010000402.1 GCA_017881345.1 Myxococcaceae bacterium
CGCGGCCCACTCGGTCGACCCCACCGCGACGGCCGTGCGCTCCTCGACCAGCGACCAGCGACCCTCCGCCGATGGCGGCACGGTGCGCCGGCTCCGGAACACGTGCCCTCCCGTGCCGATCCGGCGGCTTCCCCGCTCGACCATCGGCGCGGTGTAGGCCCGGAGCACCCGGAACGTGTCGTTCGTCACCAGGCCCTTCCACACCAGGTCCCAGAGCGCCTCCAGCGTCTCGCGCGGAAACCCACCGCCCGCAGCGTCGTGGAGCGGAGAGAAGAAGCTCGCTCCCTTCGCCCGCAGAACGTCGAGGACCGCACGGGCCCGCTCGGACAGCGGCTCGATGTCGAGGCGGGGGCCGGGCGGACGGAGCAGCCGCGGCAGATGGTCGGTCAGGTACAGCGCGATGCGACCGTCTCGCTCGCCGATCGGCTCGACGCCCACCCACGCCACCTCTCCGGCAGCGACCAGCGTGTCGAGATCGCCCGGCGAATAGCGCTCCACCCGCGCCGGGAGGATCTCGCTCTCCAGCACCGAGGCCGGCAGGGCGCAGCCCTGCAGCCGCTCGACCACGTCGAGCACCGAATCGAGCCCGGGGCGCGGCCGGGCAATGCCGTGCCAGTGCGCGAGGAACCGCCCGAGGACGCGCGGCTCGACCGGCTCCACCGCATGCCTCGCGCGGGCCAGCGACCGGCGCCGCACGATGGCGAGCACGTCCACGTCACACCACTCGCGCCGCGTGCCGCCGGGGCGGAACGCGCCCTCCACCAGTCGCCCGCGGCCGACGAGTGCCTCGAGCACCGGCTCGACCCGCGACACGGGGAGCCCCAGACGCATGGCGGCCTCCTCGGTGGTGAACGGCGCGTGGGTGCGCGCATAGCGCGACACGAGGTCAGGGAGCGGCTCGCGCACCGGGACCAGGAGCGCCTCGGGCAGCCCCTGCGGGAGCGGGAGTCCGAGCGCGTCCCGGTAACGGACCACGTCCTCGGTCGCGACGTACCGCGGGGTGCCCGCGACCGGGAGCACCACCGCCCGGCGCATCTGCACCAGGTCGTCGACCCCGGCAGCGACCAGCGCGCTGGTGCAGCGGGCGCGTACTTCCTCCGCCGAGAGGTCACCCACCCGGAGCAGGAGGTCGTGGATGCCGTCGGTGCCCCGGGCGCGGAAGCGCGGCTCGAGCTGCTGCAGCTCGGCCTCCACCGAGGCGAGCACGTCGGCGTCGAGCAGCTCGCGGAGCTCGGCGTCCCCGAGGAGCTCGCGCAGCTGTCCCTGGTCGATGGAGAGCGCCTGCGCCCGTCGCTCGGCCAGCGGGGCGTCACCGTCGTAGATGTAGTTGGCGACGAAGCCGAAGAGCAGCGAGGCGGCAAAGGGCGAGGGCGCGGCGGTGTCGACGGTGGTGACCCGCATCGTGCGGTCGGCCACCGCGCGGAGGGTGCCCACCAGCGCCGGCATGTCGAACACGTCGCGCAGACACTCCCGGTAGGTCTCGAGCAGGAGCGGGAAGGTGGGGAACCGCGCTGCCACGGCCAGGAGATCCGCCGAGCGCTTCCGCTGTTGCCACAGGGGGGTACGCGTGCCCGGCCGGCGACGCGGTAGCAGGAGCGCGCGCGAGGCGTTCTCCCTGAACTTCGCCGCGAAGAGCGCCGTCGACCCGAGCTGGCGCAGCACCAGCGACTCGACCTCCTCGGGCGAGGGGAGGAGGTGCTCCACCTCGGGCGCCCGTTCCGCGTCCGGGAAGCGGACCACGATGCCGTCGTTGGTCCACATCGTCTCGACGTCGAGCCCGAGCTGGTCGCGCACCCGGGCGGTCAGCGCCATCGACCAGGGCGCGTGAACACGACCCCCGAGCGGCGAGAGGATGCACACCCGCCAGTCGCCCAGCTCGTCGCGGGTGCGCTCCACCACCAGCGTCCGGTCGTCGGGGACGTCACCGGTCGCCCGCGCCTGGTCGTCGAGGTACTGGAGGAGGTTCTCCGCCGCCTGATCCTCGAGCTGGTGCGCCCGGACCAGCCGCGACACCGCCGCTGCGCGGGGCAGCGCCCGGAGCTCACGGACCAGCTGCCCGATGAGCTGCCCGGTCTCGAGCGGGCGCGCCGCGGCGTCTCCGTGCCAGAACGGCATCTTTCCCGGCTGGCCTGGCGCCGGCGAGACGAGCACCCGGTCGTGGGTGATCTCCTCGATGCGCCAGGACGAGGCGCCGAGGAGGAACACCTCGCCGACCTTGCTCTCGAAGACCATCTCCTCGTCGAGCTCTCCCACCCGGGCGTGGGTCTTCTCCCCGCCGGCAAGGAACACGCCGTAGAGCCCCCGATCGGGGATGGTGCCGCCGTTCACGATGGCGATCCGCTTGCTTCCCTCGCGGGCAATGACCGTGTTCGCCACCCGGTCCCAGGTGATGCGGGGCCGCAGCTCGGCGAAGTCGTCCGAGGCGAAGCGGCCGGAGAGGAGATCGAGGACGTTCTCGAACACCGTCCGGCTGAGGTCGGCGAAGGGCGCCGCGCCCCGGACCGCGGCATGGAGCGCGTCCACGCCCCACGGCTCGACCGAGGTCATCGCCACCACCTGCTGTGCGAGCACGTCGAGCGGGTTCCGGAGGTGCCGCGTGGACTCCACCCGCCCCTCGGCCATCGCCCGGGTGAGCGCCGCGCAGGCCACGAGGTCCCCGCGGTACTTGGGAAAGATGACGCCGGTGCTCGGCGAGTCGATGCGGTGGCCCGCGCGGCCGATCCGCTGCATCCCGCTGGCGACCGAGGGCGGCGCCTCGATCTGGATGACCAGATCGACCGCGCCCATGTCGATGCCCAGCTCGAGCGAGGAGGTGGCCACCAGGGCGCGGACCCGGCCGGCTTTCAGCGCGTCCTCGATCTCCGTCCGTTGCGCACGGGCGAGCGAGCCGTGGTGGGCACGCGCCAGGGGCTCTCCGGCGAGCTCGTTGAGCGCCGAGGCCAGACGCTCGGAGATACGCCGGCTGTTGACGAAAATGAGGGTCGAGCGATGCTCGCGGACCAGCTCGACCAGCCGGGGATGGATCGCGGTCCAGATGGAGCTCCGGACCGGCCCCTGCGCCGCGGGCCCCGAGGGGATCTCGATCGGCTCGCCGATGCGGGCCATGTCCTCGACCGGGACCTCGATCCGCAGCTCGAGCGTGCGCCGCGAGCCCGCGTCCACGATGGTGACCGGACGCCAGACCGGCGCGAGCGCGGGGGCGGCGAACTCGGCGCGGAGCTCCTCCTCCGCGACCTCGCTGCCCGGGATCGGAGCGCTGGCCGCGGTGGCGCCCGCCGGACCCACCGTCGAGCTTCCTTCGACGACGCCGACCCGGGTCCCGCCCGACGAGGTGTCCGCCGGCCCGGAGCTGGGCCCTGCTGGGCGTGACGAGGTGTCTGGCACCTCTGCGCCGGGGACCACCGCGCCCCCGAGGAAGCGGGCGACCTCGTCCAGCGGCCGCTGCGTCGCCGACAACCCGATGCGCTGCAGCTTCCGGCCGGCGAGGTGCTCCAGCCGCTCGAGCGACAGTGCGAGGTGCGCGCCACGCTTGGTGGGGACGACGGCGTGGATCTCGTCCACGATGACCGTCTCCACGCTCCGGAGCGCCTCGCGGGCATTGGACGTCAACAGGAGATACAGCGACTCGGGCGTGGTGATGAGGATGTCCGCCGGCTCGCGCTGGAACCGCGCCCGGTCCCGCGCCGCGGTGTCGCCGGTCCGCACCGCGACCGTCGGGAGGATGTGCGCGTCCCCGCGTCCGGCCGCCACGTTCGCCACCCCGATGATGGGGGCCCTCAGGTTCCGCTCGACGTCCACGGCGAGCGCCTTCAGCGGTGAGACGTAGACGATCCGGCACCGGCGCTCGCGCGGAGGCGGCGGCGCGAACATCACCCGGTCGATGCAGGCCAGGAACGCGGCCAGCGTCTTCCCGCTCCCCGTCGGCGCGAGGACCAACGTGGACTCGCCGCGAGCGATGACCGGCCAGCCGAGCGCCTGCGGCGGCGTGGGCCCGGCAAACGAGGCGCGGAACCAGTCACGGACGGCGGGCTGGAACTGGGCGAGCGGGTCGGACATGGCGGCCGAACAGTGTAACGGGGTGGCCGCGCCGCCTCATGCTGGCGATGATGCCGCGAGACAGCCCTGGCCCTCGTGGTCGGTCGAGTTCACGTAGCTCGAGACCTGCCGCCCGACCCAGGGCGGATGCACGCCCCCCAGCACCGCTGCCCAGCGAGAGAGAGGGATGCGCTCGCCCGATAACCAGCGCTGGTAAAGCTCGAGCGGCAGCACCACCGGCATCCGGTCGTGCACCGCTGCCGGGGCGCCGGCTGCGGCCGTGATGAGGATGACGCAGGTCCGAGGGGACCTGCGCGCGGGGGGCGACGTTGAAGCGGGCCGGGATCTCCGCGTCAGCGCCCTCGAGTCCGAAGACCTCGACCAGCTGCGAGGTGTCGCGCCGGTCGGTGAAGCGCCCACACATGCCCAGGGCTTAACCCGACGAAAAGCGCGCGCACAGCCTGGCCGACCGGTGCAGGACGTTCGCGCTCCCGCGATGCTTGCCCGAAAGGCCCACGATGCTTTTTCTTGCGCAGCAGGGGGGCCTGCGCCAGACCGGGCCCCGGGCCGGACCACCCGAAGGGGATCTCATGAACTCGAAGGTCTTTACCCTCGCCACGGCGCTCGCGCTGGGCGGAGTGCTGCTCAGCCCGTCGGTCGCCTCGGCCGAGGAGGAGCACAACTCGTACGTCATGGTGAAGTTCGGCCCGTACTTCCCCACCGCGACCAACGCCATCGACGCGATCGGTCAGTCGGTCCAGACATTCCCCACGAAGTGGGAGCTGGACGGGGCCATCGGTCACTGGTGGGGCCTCCTCGGCCTCGAGCTCCAGGCCGGCTACCTGAGCACGGGCACGGCAAGCACCGACTTCAAGGCCTATCCAATCCTCGCCGTCGCCAAGATCAGGCTCCCCCTGGGGTTCATCGCTCCGTACGCCGAGGGTGGCGCAGGCATCGCCATCACCAGTCTGAGCGGCGTGGGCGGCTCGAGCAGCAGCCAGACGGCGTTCGACGGCATCGTCGGCGGAGGCGTGGACTTCTACCTCGGGCAGTTCCTCGTCGGCGCCGACTTCAAGTACATCTTTCTGAACCCGAGCTTCACCGTCACCGACATCTCGGGCTCCTCGGCCAGCAAGAACTTCAACGCCGGCGGCATCACCGTTCAAGGCTACCTCGGCTACATGTTCTGACAGGGATTTGGGTCCGCACCCCTTGC
>JADGQZ010000403.1 GCA_017881345.1 Myxococcaceae bacterium
CCGGGCACCATCCCGTCTGGGGCCTTGGTGTAGGCGAGGATCTTCTCCACCGGCTTCTCGGTGCAGGCGGTGAGCCCCGCCAGCGCCACCGAGGCGCCCATCAGCTGGAGGAAGTCGCGCCGGGCGAATCCCTTGGGCACGTCGAACGCGCCGGGCGGGAACTCCTCGTCGCGGTGGGGGAGCGCGGCCTCGCCGTGGAGCTGCTCCTCCACGCTGCGCCAGTAGGTCCGGCCGAAGCCGTGCTCGGAGCCGGGCTGACGGCCCGGGTGGAAGCTCGCCTCGTCCGGGAGCGCGACGGCCTGGGGCTCGACGGGGGTGCTGGCTCCGAGGACGGGCAGCGGGAACCGGGGAGTGGTCATCGGTGGCATGCGTCGCAGGAGATGCGCGTGTGGACGTTGTACTGCTGGGCGAGCTGCGCCCCGAGCCTCTGGCGATCGACGCCCGGATCGGGCTGCCAGGTCATGCTGGTGATGAACTCCACCGGCCGGAGCTGCGGCTCGGGATTGCGGTGGCACTCGACGCACCAGCCCATCGAGAGCGGCGACTTCTGCTGGACGAGCGCCATCTGGTCCACCCGGCCGTGGCAGGTCACGCAGCCCACGCCCTTGTTCACGTGGATCGCGTGGTTGAAGTAGACGTAGTCGGGCAGGTTGTGGACCGAGTTCCAGGGGATCGGCCGGTCCTTGAAGTAGTACTCCCGCACCAGGCCGAGCAGCGGGCTCTTGTTCCACACCTGCGCGTGGCAGCTCATGCAGATGGTGGTCGAGGGCAGGCCCGGATACGGACTCTTCTCCACGGTGTAGTGGCAGTACCGGCAGTCGATCCCCTCGTCGCCGACGTGGTGACGGTGGTCGAACTCGATCGGCTGGACGACCTCGCGGTTCTGCTTCGTTCCCCAGGTCGAGCGGACCACGATCATCAGCCCGGCAATCGCCACGGCAGGGAGCGCCAGCATGAGGACGCCACTGAGGCGTGAGACCGTATTCGTCCAGCGTGGGAAGAGGGGCATCTCGTTGCCTGGCAATCGGGGGGAGGACGCAGAACTTGCGCGCGCGTTCTACGGAACGGCAGGCCAACCTTCAACGTCTAAGTCACGATGATCCCTCGTCCGGCGTCATCGGCGCATGTAGCCGGGGTTCAGGCCGGGCGGATGCGGGCGCACCCGCTGGCCCTGTCCGGGAGTCGACGCCGCTCCGGGGCGTTCACCTCGGCGGCACCAGGCGGTCTGCGTTGTCCGAGAAGACGGCCTGTTCCTCCTCGGCAGTGAGGCCCAGGCCGCGCACGTGCGCCACCACGTCGGCGAAAGGAATGCCGAGGCTCGGGAGGTCCGAACCGAAGAGGATCTTATCCGCCACGCCGGCGAGGTCGCCCGGGCCCAGCGGGACGGGATGGAACAGCACCGGTGTCAGGTCGGCGTGGAGCGCGTGGTGGCGACGGAGGACGGCGAGCGCCTCCTGCACCGAGGGTGCGGCCAGGTGGGCGAGGACGATGCGGGCCTCGGGCCAGGCGGTGGCGACGCGGTCGAGGACGGCCAGCTCCTCCGGGTCGGTGGGCCCGGTCGGCGAGTGACCGAGGTGGACCACCACCGGAATCCCCCGGTCGGATACCCGTGACCACAGCGGGGCGAACCGCGCGTCGTCGAGCGAGAAGTCGCCCACCGCGCAGTGAAGCTTGAACAGTCGAAGGCCGTGGCCGAGCGCCTCGTCCACCACCGCAGGCACGTCGTCGCCGGGGTGGACGGTGCCGCCGGGCTCGACGAGGGCGTCGCTGCCCCAGGTCTCGGCCATCCACCGGTTGAGCGCCGCCGCCGAACCCGGGCGGCGGACGTAGGGGAGTGACCAGCACCGGGCGACACCCGCCGCCCGCAGCGCTGCGTGCGCGACCTCGGGCTCGGGCGCGTAGGGGAACGACTCGGGGGGAACCGCCTGGGTGAAGTACGCCCGGATGGCGCGGCCCAGCCGGTCGGGGAGCAGGTGGGTGTGGGCGTCGACGATGCGCAGGGCTCTGCCTCGACGGCCGATCTACCCCGGCCGCGGCGGCGGGGTGAGACCCTCGGTCGCTGGAAGGGCGGCACCGTTCAGCGGAAGTCGGCCGGGTCGATGCCCTCGGCTTCGAGCCAGCGGTAGATCTGCTTTCGGTTCTTGCCGAAGTAGCTCGCGGTCCGCTCCACGTTCCCCCCGAAGTGCTCGAGCATCCTCACCAGTGCCGCGCGGTCCGGCGTTTCGGAGACCGGGACGAGCGCCTCGGGGACGATGGGGGTGGGACGCTCCGGCTGCTGCTCGCCTGGGGTCGATCGCGGCGCGACCACGGTGGCGATGTCGGGCGGCAGGTGGCTCCGCCGCAGCATCGGCTGGCCCCGTGTACGCGACCGATTCCCTGAATCAGGTGGGGGTCTCACCGGGCGTCAGTCTGGACCTCTTCATCATCAACTGAAGGTCCGTGGGCTCATCGGTCCCCGGGGGGTGCTGCTGCCCCGGGGATCATTCGCTTCAGGCTCTCCAGCGTGTCCGCCTCGCTCGCCGGCTTGTCGGTGCGCCAGCGGGCGATGCGCGGAAAGCGGACCGCGACGCCCGACTTGTGCCGCGTCGATCGGGCGATGCCCTCGAAGTGAAGCTCGAACACCTGGCTCGGCTCGACGGCGCGGACCGGGCCGAAGCGCTCGCGGGTGTGTGCGCGCACCCAGCCGTCGAGCTCGCGGATCTCCGCGTCGCTCAGCCCGGAGTACGCCTTCGCCACCGGCACCAGCGTCCCCTCGTCCCACACCGCGAAGGTGTAATCGGTGAAGAGGTTCGCCCGGCGACCGTTGCCCGGGTGCGCATAGAGGAGAACGGCGTCGACCTCGAACGGGTCGATCTTCCACTTCCACCAGTCGCCGCGGCGCCGGCCAGTGCGGTACGGCGAGTCGAGGCGCTTGAGCATCAGCCCCTCGACCTTTCGCTCCCGCGCCTCCAGCCGCCGCCGGGCCAGCGCTTCCCAGCTCGGATCCGACAGGACCTCGGAGAGGAAGAATCGGCGGTGGCGGCCTCCGAGCAGCGTCTCCAGCAGCGCCCGGCGCTCGGAGAGCGGACGCTCCCGGACGTCCTGTCCCTCGTGCTCGAGGAGGTCGTAGGCCATGAAGGCCGCCGGCGCCCGGGCGAGGATCTTCGGGGTGAGCGTCTGCCGGCCGATGCGCGTCTGGAGGAGCGCGAAGGGGAGCGGTCGGTCCTCGCCGTACGCCAGCACCTCCCCGTCGAGGACCGTGCCGTCGGGCAGCGTCGCCCCTGCCTCGGCCACCTCCGGGAAGCGCCCGGTGATGAGCTCCTCGCCGCGGGACCAGAGGAAGACGTGGCCTCCGCGCCGGATGAGCTGCCCGCGGATGCCGTCCCACTTCCACTCGACCTGCCAGCCGGCGCGGTCTCCGAGCGCCTCCGGCCCGTCCTCGAGCGGGGAGGCGAGGAAGAAGGGGTACGGCCGCGACGCGTCGTCGGTCACGTGCTCGCGGGCGAGGATGCGCTCGAGGAACTCTGCCGAGGGCGTCCAGTCGCCCATCGTGCGCTGGGCCAGGAGCGCCGGCGGGAGCCCGGCCACCTCGGCCAGCGCGCGGAGGACCAGCGTCGCCGCGACGCCGACGCGCAGCTCTCCGGTGAGCAGCTTGTTGAGGAGGAACAGCTCGCGGCGGTCGAGCGTGCGCCACCATCCGGTCACCCGCTCCCGCTGCTCCTCCGGGGCGAGGCTGCGAAGGGGGAGGATGCGCTGCTCCATCCACTCCGACAGCGGAGTCTCGTCCGGATGGGTGACCCGGGTGCCGTCGTCGAGGAGGAGCGCGATGCACTCGGCGAGGTCGCCCACCACCGCGTAGCACTCGCCGAAGAGCCAGTCCGGCGTGCCGGTGAGCTCGAGCGTCCAGCCCACCAGCGCCCGCACTCCGAGGAGCCGCTTCGGACGCCGCCCGGTGAGGAACCAGAGCGCCCACGCCGCGTCGCGCCCAGGCGCCTCGCGGAAGTAGCGGGCCATCGCGCCAACCTTCGCCAGCGTCGAGGTGGTCGAGTCGAGCGCCTCGTACAGATCCGCGAAGCGCTTCACGGCGAGAAGACCAGTGCCGGCCCGACCGCGGGGGCGTGCAGGCGGCTGCGGTGCCCTTCGAGGTCGCCCTCCAGCCAGTCCCGCAATGCGTCGGTCCGGTGCGGGCTCCAGACATGGCCCGAGACTCCGAGCGCCAGCACCAGCGTGGTCGCCTCCGGATCCCCAAGGTCGACCACGAGGCGCATGCTCTGTCCGAAGCGTGGCGTGGCCACCCGGACGCAGCGGTCACACCCGGAGAGGCGTGGCGCGGGCGGGTTGAAGACCCAGCCCAGCAGGCCCCCGGTCCGGCCGAAGGGGTGCCTCACCTTGAGCCGGTTCTCCTCGCCCCAGGTGGGCCCGTCGAGCGAGACGTCGCGCACCGCCGCGCCGAGCACGGCGTCCCGCTCCCCCAGGCCGGCTCTCCGCCATGCCTCGGGCGAGGCGCGCACGCCCGCGAGCAGGGTCGGGTCGTCGTCGTACCAGTCGAGCTGTGCGGGGGTGATCGTCGAGCCCTGCAGCGCGGCGGCCGCCACCGCCTCGTACGCCCGCCGGCGGATCTGCTCGGCTGCACGGAACAGGCGGGAGTCGGCGGAGGCGCGGCCGTCCCAGCCTGCCAGCGCCTTCGACAGCTCGGGGCGGAGCAGCGGGGCGAGCCGCTCGACGACCTCCTTCTGCACGAGGCCCACCGTGTCCAGCTGCATCGCGCGGACCGCGCGCGCGTCGATGCCCTCGCCCGAGACCAGCTCGGTGATGCGACGTGCCCGGGTGGGGGAAGCCCAGCTCGAGGGCCAGTGGAATCCGCTCGCCGTCCCGATGAGCCGCTGGTTCGCCGTCACCACCCGTCCCGACGGAGGATCGAGGATCCGCGGCATCCGCGACGCGGGCAGGTAGCCAGACCAGTCGTGCACCGTGCTCGAGCCGTCCAGCGGGGTCCGTCCGTCGTCGCCGGGGGCTCGCAGCGGAAGAACGCCGGCGGCGCGAAAGCCGATGTGCCCGTCCACGTCCGCGTAGAGCACGTTCTGCCCCGGGCCGAGGAACCCGTCGGCGGCCGCGTTGAAGCTCGCCCAGTCGGTGGCGAGCATCATCCTCCGGACCGGGAGCCGCAGGGTGGAGGGGTCCAGCGCCGCCCAGTGCAGCGCCAGGCCGGGGCGCACCATCGGTCCGTGGCGGCCGAGGGAGACGGTGAGCGTCTCGGCCGGCCCGTCCTTCACCGCGATGTGCTCCACGCGCCGGCCCGACTCCGCCTCGCGGTAGGTGTCCTGCACGTCGGTCCCGGTGTTGGTGAAGCCGATGGCGAGCCGGTCGTTCTGGAAGATGACCAGGCCGGGGAGCCCCGGGAGGCTCACCCCCTGCATCCACCGCTGCACCGAGCCGTCGGCCGCGAGCAGCTCGATGCGCAGCGGGTACCAGGTCTCGGGAGCGGTGAATCCGAGGTGCGGGTCGTTGGCGAGGATGGGTTTGCCGGATGCGGTGTGCGCGCCCGCGATGACCCATCCATTGCTCCCCACCTCGGGCGGAGTGGCGCGGCCGGACGGCTCGAGGGGAATCCCGAGGACGTCGAGCGCCTCGGGTCCGGGCGGAACCGAGAGCGGCGCCGAGGGGGGTGCACCGCGGGTGAGGAGCCCCGCTGTGCTCGGTGCGGGCGGTGGCTCGGCGTCCGGGATGACCAGCACGTCGTCGGTGCTGATCTCGGGGAGCAGGAAGCTCCGGCGCGCGGCGGGGAGCGGGGCGAGCGCCTCGGCGGTGAGCTCGGCTTCCCAGCTCTCGGAGAGCTGCTGGTGCATGAGGAGCAGGACGCGGATGGAGTCGGCGGGCGTCCACGGCCGCGGCTCGAGCCCGAGCAGCTGGAACTCGAGCCCCCAGCGCCCGCGGTGCGAGGCGATGAAGGCGTTGACGCCATCGGCGAGCGCCTGCGCGTCCAGGCGCTCCTCGGCCGGGAGCCGGCGGACCGCCTCGTCCGCCACCCCGGCGAACCCGAGCACGCGCTGGCCCCGGTCGAGCGGGAGCGCTCCCGCGCCGACCAGGGCCGAGACCTCGCCCCCGGCGACGCGGCGGGCGAGCTCCATCTGGAAGAGCCGCTCCCGTGCCTGGAGGAACCCCTCGACGCGCATCGCGTCTGCCAGGGAGCGGGCCCGCACCGTCGGGATGCCGCGCGCATCGAAGCGGACCTCCACCGGCGCCTCCAGGCCCGGGATGCGCGGCGTGCTCCGGTCCGGCAGCTGCCCGCGGACGTCCACCACCGCCACCACTGCGGCGGCCGCCAGGAGCACCAGGACGAAGGCGGCGATTCGCACGGCCCAGGTCCTCATCGCGCCGTTCCCTCGCTCACCGCCTCTTCCTGGTCACGGCCGTACGGCGTCTCCAGCGCCTCTGCGACGAGGCCGAGCTCGCGCAGATGCTGGGCGAGGGGAACCGCGTACCCGTGCGTCACCAGGACCCGGGACGCGCCGGTCTCGCGGATGGTCGCGAGGAGCGCCGGCCAGTCGGCGTGGTCGGAGAGTGCGAAGCCCCGGTCCACGCTCCGGCGACGGCGCTCGCCGCGCACCCGCATGAACCCGCTCACCAGGGCGATGGCGGCGTCGCCGAAGCGCCGCATCCACGGCGTGCCCCGGGCAGTGATCGGCGCGAGGACCAGCTCGCCGGCGAAGTCCCTTCCCTTCGCGGTGTCCGCCACCCGGTCGACCGGGAGCAGGCGGATGCCGGCGTCCCGGTACACGTCGCACATGCCGGCGATGGCGCCGTGGGCGAACACCCGGCGGTCGGTGCGCTGCGCGAGCTCGGCGAGGAGCCGCTGCGACTTCCCGAGGACGTGACAGAAGGCCAGCGAGGCCCGGCCAGCCTCGCGATTCGTCTCCCACCACCCGAGGAGATCCTCGATGACGGAGCCGGTCGGCTCCCAGCGGAACACGGGGAGGCCGAACGTGGCCTCGGTGAGGAACACGTCGGCACGGACCGGCTCGAAGGCCGCGCAGGTCGGATCCGCCGCGCGCTTGTAGTCGCCGCTCACGACCCAGACCTCGCCGTCCACCTCGATCCGGAGCTGCGCCGACCCGAGCACGTGCCCGGCGGGATGGAAGGAGAGCTGGACCTCGCCCACCGAACGCCGCTCGCCGTACTGCCAGGCCTCGATGGTCGCGCCGGGCAGACGGTGGCGGGCGATCGGAAGACCGGGCGCGGCACAGAGATACGCCGCGCTGCCCTCACGGGCATGGTCGGCGTGGGCGTGGGTCAGAACCGCGCGCGGGACCGGCCCCCACGGGTCGACGTGGAATCCGCCCCGGGCGCAGTACAGCCCCTCCGGGCTCATGGTGAGCAGGTCGGCCATGTCGGCGAGGCGAAGGTTCTACCCAGGTCGGGTGGTGGTCCGCACGGGGGTGCCCGGCCGAGGAGCGGAGAACTCGACGACCACCAGCAGGAGCCCGAGGACCCCCCAGGGACGGAAGGCGAGCAGCCTCTCGGTCCCGGTGCGATCCAGGAAGACGCCGGAGGTGAGCACGCTCGCCAGGACCACCGCTCCGAGCAGGACGCGGCCGACCGGGTCCCCGCGGCGCGCGCGGCTCACCAGGCGCCGCACCGCGGGCAAGGCAAGCACGAAGTTGGCGCGCCAGGCGAGCGGCGAGCACATCGCGACGGCGAGGGTAGTCATCCGGAAGGCGGCCCCGGCGTCGGCGCGCAGCGCCAGCACCACCGCGACGAAGAGGACGCCAGCCGAGAGCTGGGCAAGCCACAGCGTGTCGGAGCTGGGCCGGGTCCCGAGCCAGCCGGCGACGTCGAGGACGAGGGTGGGGAGCCCCTGGGGATTGGGACCGGTGACCCACTCGACGGTGCTGCGCTCGACGAGGCTGCGCCAGGCGGTGAGCTCGGCGGCGAAGTGCCCCGGCCCGACCCGAGCGGCGACGAGCGCTGCGGCGAGCAGGACCACGGAGGCGGCGATGGCGAGGGTGCGCCAGCGCCGCCGGAGGAGGAAGAACAGCCCGGCGAAGACCGCGGGGGGCTTGGTCAGGACGGCGAGCCCCAGCGCCACTCCGCCACCGTCGCGGGCCGTGGCAGCGGCCGCGGCTGCGAGGGTGATCAGCCCCAGCAGCCAGAGGTCCACCTGTCCGTAGAACAGCACCGTCCCCACCGGGCCTGC
>JADGQZ010000404.1 GCA_017881345.1 Myxococcaceae bacterium
ATGTCGAACCAGAAGACCTTCGAGGTGCAGGAGCTCGGCGTCTATGCCCCCTTCAGCCGCCCGGTGGCACGGCTCATGGCCGGCGAGGTGGGGGTGCTGGTCGCCAACGTGAAGGAGATCCACGACGCCAAGGTGGGCGACACCATCACCGAGGCGGCGCGCCCCACCGCCGAGGCCTTCCCCGGCTTCCAGGAAGTGAAGCCGATGGTGTTCAGCGGCGTCTTCCCCATCGACGCGGCGGACTACGAGAACCTCCGCGACGCGCTGGAGAAGCTGCAGCTCAACGACTCGGCCTTCACCTACGAGCCCGAGACCTCCACCGCGCTCGGCTTCGGCTTCCGCTGTGGCTACCTCGGCCTGCTCCACATGGAGATCGTCCAGGAGCGGCTGGAGCGCGAGTACGGTCTCAGCCTCATCAGCACCGCGCCCTCGGTGGTCTACAAGGTCTACACGGTGAAGGGCGAGGAGCTGGTGATCGACAACCCGGCCAAGCTCCCGGCCGCCCAGCACATCGAGCACATGGAGGAGCCGGTCCTCACCTGCCACATCCACGTGCCGGACGAGTACCTGGGCGCGATCCTCAAGCTCTGCCAAGACCGGCGCGGGGTCCAGAAGGACATCAAGTACCTGGGCAGCTCCGGCAAGCGGGTCCAGGTCACCTACGGAATGCCGCTCTCGGAGGTGGTGTTCGACTTCTTCGACAAGATGAAGAGCGTGAGCCGCGGCTACGCCAGCCTCGATTACGAGCTCGCCGGCTACCAGACCTCGGATCTGGTCAAGCTCGACGTGCTGATCAACGGAGACCCGGTGGATGCTCTGAGCGTCATCGTGCACCGCGATCGCGCCTACCAGCGCGGCCGGGACGTGTGCGCGCGGCTGAAGGAGGTCATCCCGAAGCAGATGTACGAGGTGGCGATCCAGGCCGCCATCGGCAGCCGGGTCATCGCCCGCGAGACCATCTCCGCGATGCGCAAGAACGTGCTCGCCAAGTGCTACGGTGGCGACATCAGCCGGAAGCGCAAGCTCCTCGAGAAGCAGAAGGAGGGCAAGAAGCGGATGAAGCAGGTGGGCTCGGTGGAGATCCCGCAGGAGGCCTTCCTCGCGGTGCTGAAGACGGAAGGGTAGCCATGGCCACCTCCGTCCAGGAACGCCCGGCACTCGAGGCCGAGCTGGGGGCCCGCCGCACCGCCGAGCAGGCCGCGCGCCGCCGGCGGCTCCACTGGCTGGACCTGGCGTCCAGTCTCTGGTCACCGATCACGGTGCTGGCGCTGACGCTGATTCCGTATCTCGTCCTGATCGAGTCCTTCCCCTCGACCGCGGCCGGCGCCCTGTCGGTGATGCAGGTGTTCGGTCTGCTGATGGTCGCCTGGTTCGTGGGGCTCCTCGTCTGGCGGACCGTGGACCGGAAGCGGAGCGAGGCCCGGCGGCTCCGGCACGAGGCACGCGAGCTCAACTCCGAGCTGGCACACGGACTGGCCACCGTCCACGATCCTGCCGCCCGGGACCGGCTGGTGGAGCTCGCAGCGCGCGTCGACGCGGCGGCGGCCACCGGTGACACCGCCCTGCTGGAGCGGGAGATCCGTGCCCTCTCCGACCAGGCAGCCCGCGTCGTGCCGGCGTTCCGGAAGCAGAGCGCGGTCGGCATCGGCATCGGGCTGGCGAAGGCCCTGGCCCTGGCCTTGCTCATCCGGACCCTGTTCATCGAGCCGTTCCGCATCCCCAGCGGATCGATGCTGCCCACGCTCCAGGTGGGGGATCAGATCTTCGTCAACAAGTTCCTCTACGGGGTCCGGATCCCCTACGCCAACGTGGTCCCGTTCCCCATCGTGCGACGTCCGGAGCGAGGCGACGTCATCGTCTTCGACAACCCCGTGACCGGGCAGGACTACATCAAGCGGGTGGTGGGCGTCCCCGGCGACGTGCTCCGGTTCCGGGACGGGGCGGTGTACCTCAACGGCCACGTGGTCCCTGGACGGATGGAGCAGCCCCAGGTGGACATCTGGGAGAGCAACGACGGCTCGCCCTGGCGCCTGGTCCACCTCGATCTGTGGACCGAGCGCCTGGGGACCCGGGACCACGAGATCCTCCACACCCGGCCGCCCCGCATCGACGCCCCGGAGGGGGACATCGTGGTACCCCCGGGCTCGGTGTTCGTGATGGGGGACAACCGGGACAACAGCGCCGACAGCCGCTACGGCCTGGGCGGTGGGGGCAACGACCCCAAGGTGGTCTTCGTGCCCTATGGCCACATCAAGGGCAAGGCGATGATCATCTGGCTCTCGCTCTCGCACGGAGGGTTGCTCTCCAACTTCTTCGGCGGCACCGGACTCCGGACGGAGCGCTTCTTCCGCCAGGTCCGCTGAGCGGGGGTGATGGCCGGCGGAGGCCCGTGGGAGCCCCCCGGACATTGCCCTCCGGGCCACGGGCATTGACGAAGGGGGACAGGCAGCGTATCCGACGGGCTCGTGCGACGGCCCCGCGGCGCGGTGAATCTGGTCAGCCTGACCCTGCTCGCCGCCGCCGTTTCTGGAGCCTACCTCGCGTGGATCTACGTCCCGCTCTGGCTCGACGACCTGGACGTGCGTGAGGCGCTGGCCGCCGGTGTGGGCCAGCTGGTCTCGGAGAACACCACGATGGACGCCCCCGCGATCCAGCACATGGTCGCCAATCGCCTCGCCGGGGTGGGCACCCACTGGGAGGAGCAGGACGGCAAGCAGCTCGAGGTGCCCGGGCTGGGGATCGAGCCGGGCGACGTGCAGCTGGATAAGGCCCCGGATGGGAAGACGGGCCGGCTGACCCTGGACTACGCGCGCACGGTCAAGCTCCGGCCGCTCGAGCGCTACTGGACCCTTCGCTTCCACACCACGCGCGAGGGGACGCTCAGGCCATGAATCCGTTTTCCCCGCGAAGTCTCCTCACCACCGAGGGCATGCCCCGGCACGACATCGAGCTGCTCTTCGGGAGGGCCCGCATGCACGCGCGCGGGCTGCGCGCCGGCACTCCGCTCCGGTCGCTCGGTGGCCGGGTGGTGGCCAACCTCTTCTTCGAGAACAGCACCCGGACCCGGCTGTCGTTCGAGCGCGCGGCGAAGGCACTCGGAGCGGACGTACTCAACTTCAACGCCGCGACGTCGAGCGTCTCCAAGGGCGAGTCGCTGGTGGACACCGTGCGGAACGTCGAGGCGCTCGGGGCGAGCATCATCGTCCTGCGCCACCCCGCCTCCGGCGCGGCACACCTCGTCGCCCGGCACGTGCGCTGCTCGGTGGTCAACGCCGGCGACGGCACCCACGCCCACCCCTCGCAGGCGCTGCTCGACGCCTTCACCCTCCACGAGCGCTGGGGCACGCTCGAGGGCAAGACGGTGGCCATCGTGGGGGACGTGCTCCATAGCCGGGTGGCGCGGAGCAATCTCTACTGCCTCACCACGCTCGGGGCCCGGGTGGTGGTGGCTGGCCCGCCCACGCTGGTCCCGGAGGGGCTCGAGGCGCTCGGGGCCCAGGTGCTCCCCTCCATCGACGCGGCGCTGGAGGAGGCGGACGCGGTCATGATGCTCCGGGTGCAGCTCGAGCGGCAGAAGGAGTCCATGTTCCCGAGCTCCGGTGAGTACGCGAAGGCCTTCGGCCTCACCCTGGGACGCGCCCGGGCGCTGAAGTCCGGTGCGGTGGTGATGCACCCTGGCCCGGTCAACCGGGGCGTGGAGCTCGCGCCGGAGGTGGCCGACGGACCGGCCAACGTCATCCTCGAGCAGGTGGCCAACGGTGTCGCGGTGCGGATGGCGGTCCTGGAGGCGTGCGGATGAGCAAGGCGATGGTCATCCGCGGCGGCCGGGTCATCGACCCCCGCAACCGCATCGACGGCGTCCGCGACCTGCGGCTCGAGGACGGCAAGGTGGCGGTCCTCTCCGAGCGGCCCCTTCCGCTGGACGGCGCCGAGGAGGTGCAGGCGCAGGGACTCTGGGTGACGCCCGGGTTCGTCGACCTCCACGTCCACCTGCGCGAGCCCGGCGAGGAGGGAAAGGAGACCATCCTCACCGGGACCCGGGCGGCGGTGGCCGGCGGGTTCACCTCGGTCGTGGCGATGCCCAACACCCGTCCGGTGAACGACTCGGTGCTGGTGACCCGGCTCATCCGCCAGCGCGCACGCGACGCGGACCTGGCGCGCGTGTACCCGGTGGGGGCCATCAGCAAGGGTCTCCAGGGCGAGGAGATGGCGGAGATCGGTGCGCTCCGGGACGCGGGCTGTGTGGCCGTGACCGACGACGGCCGGCCGGTGATGAGCGCCAGCCTGATGCGCCGGGTGCTGATCTACACCGCGCCGCTCGGGCTCCCGGTGATGGTCCACGAGGAGGACCTGACGCTCTCGGCCGGAGGGGCACTGACCGAGGGCCCGCGGGCCACGCGGATGGGGCTGCTGCCAATTCCCCGCTCCGCCGAGGTGGTGATGGTCGCCCGGGACCTCGTCCTCCTGGAGGAGGTGGGCGGGAGGCTCCACGTGGCCCACGTGAGCTGCGCGGCCAGCGTGGCGCTCCTCCGGGAAGCGAAGGCACGCGGGCTCCGGGTCACCGCCGAGGCGGCGCCCCACCACTTCACCCTGACCGACGCGGCGGTGGAGGGCTGGAACACGAACGCCAAGATGAACCCGCCGCTCCGCCACCCGGAGGACGTCGCGGCGGTCCGGGAGGGCCTGGCAGACGGCACCATCGACGCCATCGCCACCGACCACGCACCCCACGGGATCATGGACAAGCAGGTGCCCTACGCCGAGGCGGCCAACGGCGTCGTCGGGCTGGAGACCGCGCTCCCGCTCACGCTCGAGCTGGTCCGGGCCGGGGTGCTCACGCCGGTCCGTGCCATCGAGCTGCTCACCACCGGGCCGGCGGGAGCGTTCGGGCTCCCCGGCGGGCACCTCGCCCCCGGCGCGCCTGGCGACGTGACGTTAGTGGACCCCGGCGCCGAGTGGACGGTCGACGCGGCGCGGTTCCAGTCCAAGAGCCGCAACACCCCCTACGACGGTCTGAAGGTCACCGGGCGAGTGGTGCGGACAGTGGTGGGAGGCCGGACGGTGTGGCCTCTCGAGGAGAGACGATGAAGCGAGCCATCCTGGCTCTGGCAGACGGGACGACGTTCGAGGGGCAGGCGTTCGGCGCCCACGGAGAGACCGTGGGCGAGGTGGTCTTCAACACCTCGATGAGCGGCTACCAGGAGATCCTCACCGACCCGTCCTATGTGGGCCAGATCGTCACCATGGCCGCGCCCGAGATGGGCAACGTGGGGGCCAACCCCACCGACGACGAGAGCGCGCGGCCGCACGCCGTGGGCATGGTCGTCCGGTCCCTCTCCGAGGACGCGAGCAACTGGCGGGCGGCGGAGAGCCTGGGCGCGTACCTGAAGCGGCACGGCGTGGTGGGTCTGCACGGGATCGATACCCGGAAGCTCGTGCGCCACATCCGGACCCGCGGAGCCCAGATGGGTGTCATCTCCAGCGAGGGTCACTCGGCTGCCGCCCTGGTGGAGCGGGCCCGCCGCGCGCCCGGCATGGAGGGCCAGGACCTCGTCACCGGCATCAGCACCCGGAAGCCCTACGTCTTCACCGAGCCCAGCCCCTCCGTCTTCTCACCCGGACGGCCGGCGCCGCAGATGCGGTTCGACGTGGTGGCCTACGACTACGGATTGAAGAAGGCGATGATCCAGCTGCTGGTGGACGCGGGCTGCCGGGTGACGGTCGTCCCGGCGGCGACTCCGGTGGAGGAGGTCCTGGCGAAGCGCCCCAGCGGCGTCTTCCTCACCAATGGCCCCGGAGATCCGGCGGCGGTGAAGGACGCCGACCGGGCGGTGGCGGCGCTCCTCGGAAAGGTGCCGGTCTTCGGCATCTGCCTCGGGCACCAGATCCTCGCCCGGGCCATCGGGGGGTCGACCTACAAGATGAAGTTCGGCCACCGGGGGGCGAACCAGCCGGTGAAAGATCTCCTGACCGGCAAGGTGGAGATCACCGCCCAGAACCATGGCTTCGCGGTGGACGAGGCCTCGGTCAGGGGGAAGGCGAACGTCACCCACCTCAACCTCAACGACCACACCGTGGAGGGGCTGGAGATCCCCGACGCCCGGGCGTTCAGTGTCCAGTATCATCCCGAGTCGAGCCCGGGGCCGCACGACGCGCGGCATCTCTTCGCTCGCTTCACGCAGGCGATGGCACGCTAAGGTCTCGGTCCGGCTCGGATGCATCCATTGGCCTATCAACCGTACCTGGATCAGCTCATCGCCCACGCCAGCACCGAGGAGCGGAAGCCCGACCTCCTCGCTGCCAAGGCCGAGTACTTCCAGCGGACCGGAGAGGTCTTCGAGGACGACAAGCAGTTCGAGATGAGGATGGCGTCGTTCCTCGACCACTTCCTCTTCGACCGGAAGCGGCCGGAGACCGGGAGGACGCCGGCGGAGGAGCTGCTCGAGGCGCGCACGGCGGCCGGAGACGCTGCCGAGCTGTCGGCGTTCCGGAGCTTCACCGAGACGGTCCACGGGCTGTTCGAGGTCCGGAAGATCAAGCCGGGGATCGTGCGGCTGCGCGAGCTGTTCGGGGGCAAGGAGTTCGACGTCACCGAGCGGCGGCACAGCGTGGGCCTGGAGAAGGGCGACATCCTCGAGGCGCGGCTCATCCCGTTCGACGGTGCGCTGGTGTTCAGCGCCGCGTTCTGCTTCCACCCGCGCGAGGCGGTGAAGGCGATCAAGAAGGAAGTGAAGCGCCGGAAGAAGGTCTTGCCCGAGGCGCCACCGGTCCAGCTGACCTGGGAGGCTGCGAAGCGCGCGCTCAAGGCGGACCGGTACCGGCAGATCGCGGTGGACAAGATCTACGACTTCGAGGGGTCGAGGCTGTAGAGGCTGAGCCGCCTCTCCTGCACGGGGGCGGGGTGGGCGG
>JADGQZ010000405.1 GCA_017881345.1 Myxococcaceae bacterium
GCCGTCGTGCTCGGCACCTAGTCCGTCGAGGCGGAGACCGTGGGTGTGTGTGGTCAGCGCGGATCCTGGAGAGCGCAGGCCGACGCCTCGTACAGTTCGCGCAATGTTTCGCGCCTCGCTCGTTCTTCTCCTGATTCTCTCTGCCTGCGGAAACGGCGTCAGCTCCACCGCAGACGCGCAGAAGGCGTATCTCGGTCTCGACCCCTCGGTGGACAAGGCGATCACCCTCGGATTTGCCGGCTTCAACTCTGCCTCGAGCGCGAACATCGCTCCGCAGACGGCGGACGGTGGCGTGTCCGGAGCGCTGACCGTCAACGGGCAGGTCGACCAGGGTGTCTCTGCGAACAAGGGGATGCGTCTCAACGAGGCGCTGTCGATCTACTCGGACGATGGGAAGGTCACCTACAACACCGACGCCGTGGCGCTTCCGGCGTTGACCATCAACCTCAAGAACATCCCCACCGGGACGCTCGACGGCTCTCTCAACGGCTCGTTCCTGATGTCCGGCGGCCTGAGCGGGCAGGTCTCGCTCACGCTCAACTTCGCCGGGCAGATCGAGCCGGGCGCGGACGGGGGCACGGTGGTGCGCAAGCCCGGGACGACCCACATCACCGGGACCGCGACCTCGCCCGCGGGGACATACAACGTCGACGTCACCCGCTGACCCTGCGGGGCGGCAACGCGCGCCTTGCCACGTTTCGTGATCCAGCTCGTCACCGCCGCTGCCGACGGGACCCCGGTCGTCGGCACGCTGCGCTGGCGCCGCGTCGCCTGACGTCTCTCACAGACTCCGGCGTCCGGCGGACGTCAGATGCTCTGCTTTCAGGTCACGGCGGCTGTCCTCGGAGCCTCCGCCCGGCGAAGCTGCGCGGCCGGAGGCACCCATGTCGAACTCCTGGCCCGAGATTCCGTTCGCCGAGTGGCGCGAGACGTGCGCCGCGCTGCATCTGTACGCGCAGGTCCTGGGCAAGTACCGGCTGGCCCACACGCCGTGGCAGAACCACTCCTGGCACGCAACCCTCTACGTGACGCCGTGCGGCCTGAACACCTCGGCGGTGCCGGACGGCCCCGGGGCGGTCGATCTCGAGCTGGATCTCGTCGACCACGCCGTCGTCGGTCGGGCCTCCGATGGGCGTGCGGCGCGGTTCCCGCTCGGGCCCGGCACGGTCGCCCAGTTCCATCGCCGGACCGTGGAGCTCATCCGCTGGCTCGGTGGCACGCCGGAGCTCGACGTGCACCCCAACGAGATTCCCGGCGCGGTTCCATTCCCCGATGACCGGATCGAGCGACCCTACGACGCCGGGGCAGTCCGGCGCTTCTTCGGGGCGCTCGTGCAGGTGGACCGCGTCCTCAAGGAGTTCCGGACCTCGTTCCTCGGCAAGTCGAGCCCGGTTCATCTCTTCTGGGGCAGCTTCGATCTGGCGGTGACGCGCTTCTCGGGTCGGCCCGCGCCGCGACACCCCGGGGGCGTCCCCGGATTGCCCGACGCGGTGACCCGCGAGGCATACAGCCACGAGGTCTCCTCCGCGGGGTTCTGGCCAGGTGGGTCCGGAGTCGAGGAGGCGGCATTCTACTCGTACGCCTACCCGACGCCTGCGGGCTTCGCGGAGGCGACGGTGCGTCCCGCAGGCGCGCGCTTCGATCCGAAGCTCGGCGAGTTCGTCCTCCCCTACGCTGTCGTCCGCAGCGCGCGGGACCCGGAAGCCGCGCTGCTCGAGTTCCTGGCGAGCACTTACGAGGCGGCGGCCACGCTCGCCGGCTGGGACCGCGCAGCCCTGGAGTGCCCGCTCGGGATCCCCGGTCGACCTCGCCCGGTCTGAGACCGATGGTCGGCTTCGGCGGCTGAGCACTCCACCTTCACCGAAACTCATGCCGACCTTTCTCGAGTGATCTTCATTTCATAGGATCGGATTTGACACTTTGCGGCATGCCGTGGATGCTCCGCGCCCGATGAACACCAAGGCCACTGCAACCGGCGCCAGCGCGAACGTTCTCGCGCGGCGGGTTGCCTCGGCCTCGCGGTGCCTCGTCTCCACCTCCGTCGTCGTCGTCGGCCTGCTGCTGGGCCTGGTCCTGCTGCCCCTGATTACCGCGGGGTGCGGGCCACCGACCTGACCGAAGGAAGTTCTCGGAAGGACCTGGCCCCCGCACCCAACCCGGTGCGGGGGCTTTTTCGTTTCTGGCGCAACGAATCACGAGGAGTCGATGGAACAGATCGCAGACACACAGGACCACCGGCGGAGCGCGCTCTCCTCGACCACGCCGGCGCGAATGACCGGAGCGCAGATCCTCTGGGAGGTCCTGGCGAGAGAGGGGGTCGAGGTCGTCTTCGGTTACCCCGGCGGGGCGATCATGCCCGCCTACGATGCGCTCCCCGCCAGCCGGATCCACCACGTGCTCGTCCGCCACGAGCAAGGCGCGTCCCACATGGCGGATGGCTACGCGCGTGCCTCGGGGAAAGTGGGCGTCTGCATCGCCACCTCGGGCCCCGGCGCGACCAACCTGGTCACCGGCATCGCCACCGCGATGCTCGACTCCTCGCCGATGGTCTGCATCACCGGGCAGGTTTCCTCCACGCTGCTCGGGAGTGACGCCTTCCAGGAGATCGACATCACCGGCATCACCCTCCCGATCACCAAGCACAACTACCTGGTCACCCGCGCCGAGGATCTTACGGACACCCTGCGGGAGGCGTTCGAGGTGGCCCGCTCCGGCCGACCCGGCCCGGTGCTGGTGGACATCACCAAGGACGCGCAGCAGGCCTCGGTTCCCTTCCGCTGGAGCGACGAGCCGGTGCGTCTCCCCGGCGTCCGGCGGGCCCGCCGCCCGGCCCAGGAACAGATCGAGCGTGCGGCGAACCTGATCGACCAGGCGAAGCGTCCGCTCATCTTCTGCGGTCACGGGGTGATCAAGGCGGGTGCGAGCGAGCAGCTCCTGCGCTTCGCGGAAAGGACCGGGGCACCCGTGGCCAGCACCCTTCTCGGGCTCGGCGCGTTCCCCGCCTCACACCCGCTCGGCCTGGGGATGATGGGGATGCACGGCGAGGCGTGGGTGAACCACGCCGTCCAGGAGGCCGATCTCCTGATCGCGGTCGGCATGCGCTTCGACGACCGTGTCACCGGGAACCTCAAGAACTACGCGCCCGCGGCGAAGAAGATCCACCTGGAGATCGACCCCGCCGAGGTGAACAAGAACGTCAAGGCGGACGTGGCGCTGGTGGGCGACCTCCGCCGGTCGCTGGAGCGGCTCCTCCCCCTGGTCCGGGAACGCGAGCACGACGAGTGGCGAACGAAGATCCGCGCCCTCCGGGACGACTCCGCGACCAGGGACGTCCAGAGCATCCCCCATGCCGGCAAGCTGCGCGCACCCCACGTCCTGCACGACCTCTGGCGCCTGACCCGGGGCGAGGCCCTGGTGGTCACCGACGTCGGCCAGCACCAGATGTGGGAAGCGCAGTACTACCGTCACGAGCGTCCGCGCTCGCTCATCACCTCGGGCGGACTGGGCACGATGGGCTTCGCCCTCCCGGCGGCGATCGGCGCCCGCTTCGCTCGGCCCGAGGACGAGATCTGGGTGGTGGTGGGCGACGGCGGCTTCCAGATGACCGCCTGCGAGCTGATCACCTGCGCCCAGGAAGGCATCAAGGTCAACGTCGCGCTGATCAACAACGGCTATCTGGGCATGGTCCGCCAGTGGCAGGAGTTCTTCTACGGCGGTCGGTACGTCGCCACGCCGCTGAAGAGCCCGGACTTCGTCAAGCTGGCGGAGGCACACGGGATGACCGCGCTCCGGGTCACCAGCCGCGAGGAGATCCCCGCGGCGGTGGAGGCGGCGCGGCGCGCTCCCGGCACCGCGGTGATCGAGTTCTGCGTCGAGGGCGAGGAGGCCGTCTACCCCATGGTCCCGGCCAACGCCGACCTGGACAAGATGATCCGCCGCCCGTCGCGGATCGAGGAGAGCATCCATGAGTCATGACTCGGCCTTCGCCGCTCCCAGCGGCCGGCGCATCGCCCGCACCTTCATCGTCTACGTGGAGGACCGGCCCGGCACCCTGAATCGCGTGGTCTCGCTCTTCCGGCGGCGGGGTTTCAACATCGACTCGCTCACCGTCGGCCGCACCGAGCGCGAAGGGATCTCGCGCATCACCCTGGTGGTGCAGTCCGACGAGGACACCGCCCAGCGGCTGGAGGCCAACCTCTACAAGCTGGTCAACGTCCTCGAGGTCCACGACGTGACCCATGCCCCGGCGGTCTCGCGCGAGATGGCCTTCGTCAAGGTGCGCGTCGGCGCCGAGCGCCGCGGGGAGATCCTGCAGCTGTGCGAGACCTTCCGGGCGCGGGTGGTCGACGTCGCCTCCGAGGCGCTCACTGCCGAGATCACCGGCACCCCCGAGAAGCTGGACGGGCTGATCGAGCTGCTCCGTCCCTTCGGGATTCTAGAAATGGTCCGCACCGGCGCCGTGGCAATGGCCCGCGGTGCGGCGATGCAGGGATCGAGCGGAGCGGCCGAGGGCGAACTCGCGGCCTGAGCGGAACCACCAGCACCGGCGCCGACGCGCCAGCACCCTTCGGGGAGGAGAGAGGCACCACATGCAGAACGGCAGCGGAAACCAGCGGGTCATCGTCTTCGACACCACCCTCCGTGACGGCGAGCAGGCGCCCGGGGCGAGCATGAACCTGGCCCAGAAGCTCCAGGTCGCGCGGGCGCTGAGCCAGCTGGGGGTGGACGTGATCGAGGCGGGCTTTCCCGTGGCCTCGCCGGGAGACTTCGAGGCCGTGCAGACGATCGCCCGCACGATCGAGGGTCCGACGGTGGCCGCGCTGGCCCGGGCGAACCGGGGCGACATCGACCGGGCGGTCGACGCTCTCGCTCCGGCAAGCAGGCGGCGCGTCCACGTCTTCCTCGCCACCAGCCCCATCCATCGCCAGCACAAGCTGAAGATGTCGAGGGAGGACGTGCTCCGCCTGGCGGCGAGCAGCGTCGAGTACGCCCGATCCCGGTGCGAGGACGTCGAGTTCTCTGCCGAGGACGCCGCCCGGACCGAACCGGAGTTCCTCGCCGAGGTGGTGGAGCGCGTCATCGAGGCCGGTGCCACCACGATCAACATCCCGGACACCGTCGGCTATGCGGTCCCGGCGCAGTTCGCCGAGCTGATCTCCTTCCTCCGGCGCACCGTGCGGGGCATCGAGCGGGTGGTGCTCAGCGTCCACTGCCACGACGACCTGGGGCTGGCGGTGGCCAACAGCCTCGCGGCGCTGCAGGCCGGGGCGCGGCAGGTGGAGTGCACGGTGAACGGCATCGGCGAGCGCGCGGGGAACTGCTCGCTGGAGGAGGTGGTGATGGCCCTCCGGACCCGGACCGACTACCTGCACCTCGAGACCGGGATCCGCACCCAGCAGCTCTGCAGGGCCAGCCGCGTCGTCGCTGCGGCCACCGGCTTCCACGTCGCGCGGAACAAGGCGGTGGTCGGGGAGAACGCCTTCGCCCACGAGTCCGGGATCCACCAGCACGGGATGATCGAGTTCCCGCTGACCTACGAGGTCATGCGGCCCGAGGACGTGGGGTTCAAGAGCAACAGCCTGGTCCTCGGCAAGCACAGCGGTCGGCACGCGCTGGCGAGCCGGCTCCGCGACCTGGGCTACGAGCTGGAGCCGGCGCAGATCGACCAGGTGTTCGAGGAGCTGAAGAAGCTCGCCGACAAGAAGAAGGAGATCTACGACGGTGACCTCGAGGCGCTGCTGGTGGGCCTCTTCCACCAGAGCTCCGCGGATAGCTGGACCCTGGTGAGCCTCACCGCCGCCTCGGGAACCGGGACTCCGCCCAGCGCCGCGGTCCGCCTGCAGCGACGCGGGGGGCGCGCGGTGGAGGGGGCCGCCACTGGCGACGGGCCGGTGGACGCGGTGTTCAAGTGCATCGACCGCATCACCGGGGTGAACGCGAAGCTGCGCGACTTCCGGCTCTCCAGCGTGAGCGCCGGTGAGGACGCGCAGGGCGAGGCCACGGTGGACGTGGAGTCCGAGGGTCGGCGCTTCCGCGGCCGCGCGGTGGACACCGACATCGTCGTCGCCAGCGCGCTGGCCTACCTCGAGGTGGTCAACCGCATCGCCGCCGGACGGCTTCCGCGGCGCAGCCCTGCGCTTCCGGAGATGACCTGTGGAGCGGTCTGAGACCAACCCCCGGACGCTGTTTAGCCGGATCTGGGACGAACACCTGGTCCGTCCCGAGACCCCGGAGACGCCGGCGGTGCTCTTCGTGGATCTCCACCTGGTGCACGAGGTCACCTCGCCCCAGGCCTTCACCGTCCTGCGCGAGCGTGGACTCCGGGTGCGCCGGCCGGACCTGACGGTGGCCACGATGGACCACTCGACGCCCACCGACCCCCCGGGGCTGGCGGGCGAGGTGGAGATCACCGACCCGCAGTGCCGGAGCCAGCTCGAGGCGCTGGAGCGGAACTGCCGCGAGTTCCGCATCGAGCTGCATCCCCTGGGCGGGGACCACCAGGGCATCGTCCACGTCATCGGGCCGGAGCTCGGGCTGACGCAGCCCGGACGCACCGTGGTCTGCGGCGACAGCCACACCAGCACCCACGGCGCCTTCGGCGCGTTCGCCTTCGGCATCGGGACCAGCGAGGTGGGGCATGTCCTGGCGACGCAGTGCCTGCTCCAGCGGCGGCCGAGGACCATGGAGGTCCGGGTGAACGGCCGGCTCGGCCCCTGCGTGACCGCCAAGGATCTGGTGCTGGAGATCATCTCCCGACTCGGCGTCTCCGGGGGGACCGGGCACGTGCTCGAGTACTCGGGCGCGGCGATCGGCGCGCTCTCGATGGAAGCGCGGATGACCCTCTGCAACATGTCGATCGAGGCCGGCGCCCGTGCGGGCCTGGTCGCCCCGGACGACACGACGTTCGAGTACCTGCACGGCAGGCCGCGCGCACCGAAGGGACGGGCCTGGGACGCCGCGCTGGCCCGCTGGCGAACGCTGCGCAGCGACCCGGAGGCGCGGTTCGACGCGGCGGTCGAGATCGACGCCTCGGCGCTCGAGCCGACCATCACCTTCGGCACCAACCCGGGGATGTCTGCGCCGGTCAGCGGGCGGGTTCCGGACCCCGAGCGGGAGCCCGATCCAGCCGCCCGGCGCGCGCTGGAGGCGGCGCTCGCGTACATGGGCCTCCGGCCCGGGCAGCCGCTCCGGGGACATCCGATCGACGTGGTGTTCATCGGCTCGTGTACCAACGGTCGGCTCTCGGACCTGCGCGCCGCCGCCTCGGTGCTGCGCGGGCGACGGGTGGCGCCGCGGGTTCGCGCCCTGGTGGTGCCCGGCTCTCGCGAGGTGAAGCGCGCCGCGGAGGCGGAAGGGCTTCACCATGTCTTCCTCGAGGCCGGGGCCGAGTGGCGCGAACCGGGCTGCTCGATGTGCATCGGGATGAACGGCGACCAGGTCGGGCCGGGCAAGTCATCGGTGAGCACCTCCAACCGCAATTTCCAGGGACGGCAGGGTCCGGGGGCGCGCACCTTCCTCGCCAGCCCGCTCAGCGCGGCAGCGGCGGCGGTCGCCGGTGCGCTCGCCGACCCGCGTGGCTTCATGGACGGCCGTGCCGAGGGGGGTCGCTGATGGAACCGTTCCGGACGCTCACCTCACAGGCGGTGGTGCTCCCCGGGCGGGACATCGACACCGACCAGATCATTCCGGCGCGGTTCCTGAAGGGAACCACCCGGGAAGGGCTGGGGCGCTGGCTCTTCGCCGGCTGGCGCTACACGGCGCAGGGTGCACCGGAGGCCGGCTTTCCCCTCAACCACCCACGGGCGGCCGGGGCGCGCATCCTGGTCGCCGGCGCGAACTTCGGCTGCGGCTCGTCCCGGGAGCACGCCCCCTGGGCGCTGGTGGACCACGGCTTCCGGGCGGTGATCAGCGTGTCGATCGCCGACATCTTCCGGAACAACGCGATCAAGAACGGGCTCGTCCCGGCGGTGGTCGACGAGGAGGCGCACCAGGCGCTCCTCGCCCAGCCCTTCGCCGAGGTGACGGTGGACCTGGAGGCGCAGATCGTCACCGCGCCCGGCGTCCGTGCCCGCTTCGGCATCGACCCCTTCGCCCGCCGCTGTCTGCTCGACGGAACGGACGAGCTCGGATTCCTGCTCGGACAGGCCGGGGCGATCAGCGCCTACGAGCAGGCCCACCGTCGCGAGGATGAGGCATGAGACACCTGATCGCGGTGCTGGGGGGAGACGGGATTGGCCCGGAGGTGACCGAGCTCGCTGCGCGAACGCTGGTCGAGGCGGCCGCGCTGCACGGGGTCAAGATCGAGCTGCAGGAGGCGCTCATCGGAGGATGCGCCATCGACCAGACGGGCTCGCCGCTTCCGGAGGAGACGCTGGCCCTCTGCCGCTCGGCGAGCGCCGTCCTGCTCGGGGCGGTGGGGGGGCCCCAGTGGCCGCCCGAGGCGAGGGTCCGTCCGGAGCAGGGCCTGCTCGCGCTGCGTCGCGAGCTGGGTCTCTTCGCCAACCTGCGTCCGGTCACCATTCATCCGATGGTCGTGCCCAGCTCGCCGCTGCGGCCCGAGCTGCTCCGCGGCGTGGATCTCCTGGTGGTCCGCGAGCTGACCGGCGGCATCTACTTCGGCGCCAAGAAGCGCGAGGGCGACCGGGCCGAGGACGTGTGCTCCTACACGGCCGCGGAGATCGAGCGCGTGGTGCGCGCCGCCGCCGGGTACGCCCGGGCGCGCCGGCGAAAGCTCACCTCGGTCGACAAGGCCAACGTGCTCGAGACGTCGCGGCTCTGGCGGGAGGTGGCCACCCGCGTGATCGAGACCGACTTCCCCGACGTGCGGCTCGAGCACCAGCTGGTGGACTCCTGCGCGATGCAGCTGGTGCGGGCCCCCCGGTCCTTCGACGTCATCGTCACCGAGAACCTCTTCGGGGACGTGCTCACCGACGAGGCGGCGGTGATCGGCGGCTCCATCGGGATGCTGCCCTCGGCGTCGCTCGGTGACGGGCCGCGCGGGCTCTACGAGCCCATCCACGGCTCTGCGCCCGGCCTGGCCGGACGGGGCGTGGCGAACCCGTACGGCGCCATCCTCAGCGCGGCGATGCTCCTCCGGCACTCGCTCGGCCTCCCAGGAGCCGCCTGGGCGCTGGAGGCGGCGGTGAGTGCCGCTCTCGAGGAGGGCGTGCTCACCGAGGACGTGGCCGGGCCGGGTCGTCATCCGGCGGCCACGCGAGAGGCCGGCAGTGCCGTGCTCCGTGCGCTCCGCCGGGCGCTGCCGGACAGGTCGAGGCACGAGATGCCGATGGAGGAGCGCTGATGGCGTCGGACCCGCGACACAGGAGCCGCGCGCTCACCGAGGGCCCGGACCGTGCCCCGGCGCGGGCGATGCTCAAGGCCATCGGCTTCAGCTCCGAGGACCTGGCGCGGCCGCTCATCGGCGTGGCCAGCACCTGGACCGAGACCATGCCCTGCAACTTCCACCTCCGCCGGCTCGCGGAGCAGGTGAAGCAGGGCATCCGGGCCGCGGGCTGTACGCCGATGGAGTTCGACACCATCGCCATCAGCGACGGAGTCACCATGGGCACTGAGGGAATGAAAGCCTCGCTGGTCAGCCGCGAGGTGATTGCCGATTCCATCGAGTTGATGGTGCGCGGCCACATGTTCGACGGCATTGTCGCCATGGTCGCCTGCGACAAGACCATCCCCGGCGCCGCAATGGCGCTGCTGCGTCTCAATATCCCCGGCGTCATCTTATATGGCGGCTCCATCATGCCCCGCCGCCACAAC
>JADGQZ010000406.1 GCA_017881345.1 Myxococcaceae bacterium
GGGGAGCTGCGGATGGTCCCCCGCGACGGAGGCGCGCCGACCACGGTGCGGCTCGACCTCTCCTGGCAGCCTGAGATGACGAACGGCCGGACCGTCATCCACGCCGGAAGGCTCTGGGACGGCAGGGGCGCGGCGGTGCAGTCCAACGTGGACATCGTCGTCGTGGGAAACCGGATCCAGAAGATCCGTCCGCACCGCTCCGGGGCGGGCCAGTCCTCGGACCCGGACGCGCCGGGTGCAGCGGTGGTGGACGCCTCGCAGCTCACCGTGACGCCGGGGCTCTGGGAGTCGCACACCCACGAGTGGATCGAGGGCAAGTTCTACGGCGATCGGCTGGGCCGGCTGTGGATGGCCTACGGCGTCACCTCGCTCAACTCGGTGGGAGATCCCGTCTACCGGGCCATGGAGACGCGCGAGGCCTTCGGCTCCGGTGAGCGGGTCGGTCCGCGGTATTTCGCCACCGGCGAGGCGATCGACGGCGAGCGCGTCTATTACAACTTCATGCGGCCCACCTACGGCTCGGAGGAGCAGTTCCAGCGCGAGCTCGACCGGGCCCAGGCGCTCGACTACGACATGGTGAAGACCTACGTCCGGCTCCGCCACGAGGACAACGTCCGGATCACCCAGTGGGTGCACGACCGGATGCGGGTCTGGACGGCCTCGCACTACATGCTCTCGCCCATGGCCTACGGCGAAGATGGGATGACGCACGTCAGCGCCACCACCCGGACCGGGTTCGCGTACACGCGGTCCTCGGCGGGCATCAGCTACGAGGACATGCGCTCGGTGTTCAAGCGGACGGACTCGTTCGACATCAGCACCACCTTCAACTCCTCGCTGTACCGGGACGATCCGACGATGGTCGAGGACCCACGGCTGCTGACCCTGAACACGCCCTGGGACCAGGCCGGACTGGTCGCCAAGCGCGACGCGGCGGTGAACACCGATCAGACGGTCAGTCTGGACAGCCTGCAGAAGGAGGAGAACACGGTGGCCTCGATCCGGCGCGGCGGTGGTGTGGTGCTGGCCGGGACCGACTCACCGCTGGACAACGTGGCCACCGCCCTGCACCTGAACCTCCGGGCCCAGGTGCATCTCGGCGGACTCGCGCCGTGGCAGGCGCTGCAATCGGCAACGCTGCTCACCGCGACGGAGGTCGGGGTGGCACGGGATCTCGGGACCGTCGAGCAGGGGAAGCTCGCCGATCTGGCCTTCATCGCCGGCGATCCGCTCTCGCGCATCGAGGATCTGGCCAACGTCCAGGCGGTGATGAAGAACGGGCGGATCTACACCGTGGCCGAGCTCGAGCTCCCGTTCCTCTCGCCGGGAGGGGCGCAGAAGGCGGCACCGGTCCAGCACCAGCTGCTCGCACCGGCGCCGGGCGTGGAGAAGTCGCGGGCGACGCACTGGTGGCATGACCCCGAGCAGATGATCGAGGACGAACACCGCTGAATGCGGCTCAGGCACCGGGCCTGCCCAGGGGCCCGGTGCCTCCGTGGCGCCAGCCGCTTACGGGTGTCCGCCCCTGGCGTTGAACGGCGTCGCGCAGTCCGGGAAGTAGGAGATCGCAGGGCTGGTGAGCACCGTGGTGTCCGGATAGCTGTAGGCGTGCCGGTAAGCGGACGACGGCGACTGCCCGGCGAACCACTGGAGCAGCGCCTCGTTCTGCGGGTGGTAGGTCATCCCGTTCATGGTCATGGGGAAGGTGGCGTTGGGCAGCCCCTCGATCACGTCCCCGGACTCGAGGTTGTTCTGGCAGAGCCCGTTGGGGGCGACCCAGATGGGGGTGGCGTTGTTCACGAACGGATCGGAGAAGGTCTCCATCAGCTCGTGGCTGAGGGCGGTGACGTCCACGAAGGCGTCGCCGAAGATCCCCGGGGAGATCCAGCTCGAGTAGTTCATGACGTAGCGACGCTCCTTCCAGCCGTTGCTCGCGTCGCCGGGCTCGAGGTCGTAGGAGTGGAACCCGAGGACGCAGCAGGTGTTCGGATCGTTGAAATCGTCCTGGAGATAGGTGTCGGGGAAGAGGAAGGTCGACATGTCCCGGGTGGTCACGTCGCCCGCATTCTCGGCCGCGCCGATGATCGTGCTGGTGTCATCCGGCGTCGCTGGGAAGAGCAGGCTGACGAAGACCCCCGTCTGGACGAGGACGTAGCGCAGGTTGCAGCTGGCATCGACCGAGAAGCGGTAGGTGCCGCGGATGAGGACCATCGTTCGCGTGGTCTTCACCGACGGACGGAGGATGGTGTGCCAGTCGTCGTCGGACTGCTTGAAGAACTGCGCACGATGCACCGCGTCCGTGAACTGGGTCGGCCGCTCGCTCGAGCCGTAGCGGGCGTTCTGGAAGACCGGCGAGGCGAGCACCGCGGGCACGTACTTCGAGCCGTCGAGGATCATCCGCACCTGGGAGCCGTCGGGATTGACGCAGAAGCGGGGCGAGCCGTCGAAGTTCCGCAGGTCGACGATCACCGGGACGATCGGCGCATTGATGTTGGTGGTGCGCTCGCTGGAGTCGTGCCCGAAGGGCGCGCGTCCGACCATCGTGTACGGCCAGGTGAACTGCGCGAACCCACCGGACGCAGTCGGCACGATGCCCGGGTAGTAGAAGTAGCTCGAGAAGTTCTGGAGAGAGTCGACGCCGAGCACGCTCCCGTTCGAAGAACGACCGAGGACACCTCCGCCCGCCGCATCGGATGCTCCGAGGGGATGGCGCAGGACCTTGGGCTGGAAATTGGCCGGCAGCTGGTCGTCATCGACCGCCGCCGCGGACAGAACCACCGCAGCAACGACACTCAGAACCATGTGGAATCCCCTCGGGTGAAAACAGCCGGCCGAGCGTGCCGAAGGCTGCTACAGGCATGCAAGGAGACGTGGGCATGGGGTACACACCACCCCAGTCCGATTCGACGGTTGACGGCCTGGCTGAGACCGTCAGTCCAGTCGGGCAACACCCTGAAGCGTGATCCAAGGATGCTCTTGCCATCGGACTGCAACCACGCGTTCTGACAGCTCAACGACAGTTGTCAGATCGGGGCGCTGTCCGGGTGGTGGCTGAGCGCCACCCGGTTGCCCTCCGGGTCCCGGACGTAGAGCGTCCAGCGGGTCTCGTGGACCAGCGGGATGCCGCGGCGCTCGAGCTCGGCACGGACACGCGCGCGCTCCCCGGGACGGATGCGGAGCGCGACCAGGAACACGCCCGGTCTGCCGTCCCGGAACTCCGGATGGGGCGCCGGGGCCGCGTGCACCCGCTCGAGCGCAAGAAAGCCACCGCCGCCCACGTCGAGCCAGATGCTCCGCAGCTGTCCGTCGGGGGCGTGGTGGCGCTCGATCTCGCCGAGCCCGAGCACCTCCCGGTAGAAGGCCGCGACCTCCTCCAGGGCCCTGACCTGAACGGCGACGTGGTGGAAACCCTCGGTCTTCATTCTCCCGGGCTCCACGGCGCTACCGGGCCCACCGGACGCGCCTCCACCACCTCGGTGGTGACGAGCGTGGCCCGGGGGACGGGCGGCGGTCGCACCGGAGCCGGCGCCGGACGGGGCAAGGCACCGTCACCGTCGAGGACCAGGGCGGCGAGCGCATCGAGGCGAATGAGCGTGGCCAGCGCCTCGACCAGGGCCACGAGCAGCAGCGCGACACCGGCCGCTCCGGCGGCGCTCCAGCCCGGTCCGGGCGCGCCGGCCGCCATCACCTGGACGCCCGCGGTGAGCATGCCGGCGGGCACGGCGGTGACGAGCCACGCGCCGACGAGGAACCCCGGCCGGCCGACGAGGAGCCGGAGCGCCTCGCCTGCGGCCGCGCCCATGCGCACCGGGCGCACCACCGAGACCACCAGCCCGAGCTCGAGCCACAGCGCCATGGCGGGACCGAGCAGGATGCCGAGCGTCAGCGCCAGGGCGAACCCCGCAGCTCCCAGGAGCGACACGAACGGGCCTCCGAGCACCAGCGCCACGCCGCTCGCGACGAGCACGCCCCAGAACCAGCTGCTCAGGAGCAGATCCACGAGCGCCGCCGCGGCGGCCCAGGCGATGCCCCGGAGGCCTGCGGTGGCCGGAGGGACCCCCGCGGCGGCCCCGGTCCGGAGCCGTGCCGCACCCGTGCCGACTCCGATGGCGGTCACCACGGCCCGGGCCAGCACCGAGGCGACGAGGCACCCTCCCCCCGCGACCAGGAGCGTCCCCTCCAGCCGGAGGGCCGGATCCCCGAGGAAGAGCGAGGGCCAGAACATCCGCTGGACGGCCTGGGCGATCGCCAGAACCCCGGCGAGGGCGAGGACGGGAAGCCACGACGAGACCGCCGCGCGCGTCCCGAGGCGCAGCAGCCACCCGGCGCCGGCGGCCGGAGACTCCGGGACCGGCTCGGGGGTCATCGCGCCGCGTCCGACTGTGCAGCAGGAGCCTTCGGCGGCGCGGGAGGCGACACGGTGCTCACCGGTCGGCCGTCCGTCGGACGCCCGATCTGGTCCACCGAGCCCCGGTTGCTCACCGTGATCCGGACCAGCTCCTGGAGGACCTTGTTGCGCTTCACGTTCCCGAGGATGGTCCGCAGGTCGTCGTAGACGCTGGGGTCCACCACCAGCGCGCCCAGCGTCCCCTCCCCGGCCCGGATCTTCCCGCTGATGGCCTTGAGGTCCTCGGACATCTCGCCCAGGTTCTTGAAGAGGTTCCGCGCATCGCCGTAGACCAGCTGGTGGATGGCGCCGTTCTCGGTGGTGCGCGCGTCGTGGAGCAGGATCGAGAGCTCGCCGGCGGCGTCTCCGAGCGCGCCCACGGCCTTTCCGGCCTTCGGGTCGTAGAGCAGGGCGTGGAGCGCGCCGTCACCGGTCCGCGCCCCCTCGAGCACCAGGTTGACCTGGGTGAGGGCCTTCTCCGCTGCCTCGGAGACGTCGGCCACCTTGACCAGGAGCCGGTGCGTCTCGGTGGCGCCCTTCGGGTCGTAGATGAGCGCGTGGAGCGCGCCGTTCCCCCGCTCGATCCCTGCGAGGATGTTCCGGGTGCTGGCGATGGCCCCGGTGAGGTTCTTGCCCACCTCCGGCTCGGCGAAGGCGTCGGTGAGCTTGCGCACGTTCTCGCTGGCGACCATCAGGTTGTCCATCAGCGCGCCGCTGTTCTTGAGGATCGACGCCAGGTCTCCCGAGGATCCGCTGGGGATCGCGCCGTTGATCGGGATGGGATCTCCCTCGGAGGTGCCGAGCGAGATGTCGATGGCCTTGTCTCCGAGCACGCCGCGCCCACCCACCCGGGCCACGCAGTCGGTCCGGACGCGGGCGGCGAACGACTTGGACATCTCGATGATGACGTCGATCTTCTTGTCGCCGAGGTCCGGGGAGAACGAGATGGACACCACCCGGCCCACCTCCAGGCCTCCGAGCCACACCGGGGAGTCGCGCTTGAGGCCCTCCACGTTCTCGAAGAAGGCGTGGTAGCGGACCTGCCGGTCGAAGAGCCGGTTCTCCTTGCCGATCAGCAGCACCACGAAGCCGAAGAGGACCAGCGCCAGACCGACGAAGAGCCCCGCCCGGACGATCAGGCGGCGTTCACGCTGGGTGGCTGTCTCGGGAGTCGCCATGGGTCAGTCCGGCCGGGCCTCGCCTCTGCGGGCGTCGAGGAAGGCGCGGACCTCCTTCTGGGTGCTGGCCCTCATCTCGGGCACGGTGCCCACCTGCACGATGTGCCGGCTGGCCAGCATGGCGATGCGATCCGACACGGTGAAGGCGCTCTGCATGTCGTGGGTCACCACGATGGAGGTGCAGTGAAGCTTGGCACGCATGCTGCGGATCAGCTCGTCGATGGTGCGGGTGCTGATGGGGTCGAGCCCGGTGGTCGGCTCGTCCCAGAGGATGACCTCGGGCTCGGTGGCGATCGCGCGGGCGAGCCCCACGCGCCGTCGCATGCCTCCGGAGAGATCCGAGGGCCGCATGGTCTCGATCCCGGGCAGGTTCACCAGGCCGAGCACCCGGGCCACGCGGGAGGCGCGCTCCTCGGCTGGCATCTCGGGGAAGTGCTCCTTCAGCGGATACTCGATGTTCTCGCCCACCGAGATGCTGTCGAAGAGGGCGGAGGCCTGGAACACCATCGCCACCCGACGACGGATGGGGAGGAACTCCTTCTCGCCATAGCCGCTGAGGTCCTGCCCGTCGAAGAGGATCCGCCCGCCGTCGGGGTCCATGAGGCCGATGAGGCACTTGAGGAGGACGCTCTTGCCGGCGCCCGAGCCGCCGATGACGGCGAGGGTCTCGCCCTTGCGCACCTCCAGCGAGAGGTCGTCGAAGACCACCTTGGGACCGAAGGCCTTGTGCAGGCCCTCGAAGCGGATCAGCGCCTCGGACACGTCGGGCGCGTGGGCAGGCGCGGTCATGTGATCGTGAGGAGCAGCTTGGTCAGGAAGAAATCGGCGAGCAAGACCGCCACCGAGGCCACCGCGACGGTCTGGGTGGTGGCACGACCTACCCCCTCCGTCCCACCCTCGACGTGGAAGCCCTTGTAGCAGCCCACCACCGAGATGATCAGGCCGAAGACCACGGACTTGCCCACGCCGGAGAGGAAGTCGGCCTCGGTGACGGTGTCCAGCGCCGAGGTGAAGAACTGGGCGAACGAGATGTCGTACTCGAACTTGGTGACCGCGGCGCCGGCGATGAACCCCATGACGTCCGCGAGGACGGTCAGCATCGGCATCACCACCAGGCAGGCGTAGACCCGTGGCACGACCAGCTTCTTGATCGGATCGGCGCCGAGCGCCCGCACCGCGTCCACCTGCTCGGTGACGGTCATCGAGCCGAGCTCGGCGGCGATGCCACTGCCGATGCGACCGCCGACGGTGAGCGCCGTGAGCACCGGGGCGAGCTCGCGGAACAACGTCAGCACGACGACCTTCCCCACGGTGTGCTGCACGCCGAAGCGGGCGAGGAAGAAGCCGAACTGGATGGCGATGACCAGCCCGGCGAAGGCCGCCGTCAGGGTGCCGATGGCGACCGAGCGGGCCCCGAGCGACTCGACCTGGTAGACGACGGCGGAGAGGCTCGAGGGCGGGCGGAGGCCCCGGGCCAGTGCCCGGCCGCCGAGCACGAACATGCCACCCATCTGCTCGAGCCCGGCGCGGAACTTTGCGCTGAACGGGATGAGGCTCTCCAGCTCCTGGCCCACGATGTCGCCGAGCGACTCGCGGTCCGACTCCTCCGAGCTGTAGTCGCCGTCGGGAGCGGTCACTTCACGGTCTCCGTGGCGAAGCCCTGCACCACGCGGGCGAACGCCTGCGACTGGTCGTCGTACGTGCCCACCGGGCTGGTGTACGTCAAGTCGTAGATGCAGCCGTCCTTCTTCACCGTCCAGAGGCCGAGCGCCACCGGCACCCCGTCCAGCTTCGCCGTCCAGCGGGTGAAGAGCGCGCCCCGGCCGTCGAGCATCCCCTCCTTCTCGTCCACCCGCTCGGCCTGGGTGAAGCCGACCATCTGCTGGCGCCGGAGCGCGCCGAGCGGGACGTCTGCGTAGTCGGAGCACGTGGAATTGACCGACAGCGTCTGGCCACCCGCGTCGCGGACCCAGGCCACGTCGACGTCGTTCAGCGACAGGCGCCGCCAGTCGGGGCCGGGCTCGCCGAAGCGATACCGCGTCCGTTCCTTGACCACCTGTCCCTGCTGGACCTTCACCCCGGAGCAGGCCGCGACTGCGAGAGTGCCGAGCAGGACTGCGACCGCGAAACGAGGGGGCACGGGTGAGTCGAGACCTTCCCACAGCCGACGCCACGCGCGCGCGCCCTTTCGCCGAGGAGGCGGAAGGGTTGACTCTGCACGCCCGTTCAGGCAGGGTGACGCTCGCTTGGAGAGCGTTCAGCGGAGGGCAAGATGGAAGAGCTGACGGGCCGACAGCGCGAGATCCTCCATTTCATCGTGCGCCAGACCGAGGAGCGCGGCTTCCCTCCCACCATCCGTGAGATTGGCGAGGAGATGGACATCCGCTCCACCAACGGGGTGAACGACCACCTCAAGGCCTTGGAGCGAAAGGGATATCTCCTCCGGGGCGAGCAGCAGTCCCGGGCGCTGGTCCCGACGAAGCGGGCCCGGCTGGTGCTCGGCATGGGGGCGCCGCGTCGGGATCCAGGCATGGTGGAGGTGCCGCTCCTGGGCAAGGTGGCGGCCGGCGCCCCGCTGCTCGCGGTGGAGAACGTCGAGGACTCGGTCCGCATCGACAGCTTCCTGCTCGGAGGAAACGGGAAGGAAGTCTTCGCCCTCCGGGTGAAGGGCGACTCGATGATCGAGGACGGCATCCACGACGGCGACTACCTGTTCGTCCGCAAGACGCCGAACGCCCGGGAGGGCGAGATCGTCGTCGCGCTCATCGAGGACGAGGCCACCTGCAAGCGCTACTACCCCGAGGGAGACCGCATCCGGTTCCAGCCGGGCAACAAGACGATGGCGCCGATCTACGTGCACAAGTCCCAGTTCCGCTCGACGATGATCCTCGGGCAGGTGGTGGGCGTGTACCGCAAGGTGCACTGAGGCGGTCAGAGCCAGCGGCTCGGCGGCGTCTCCCGTCGCCTCGCGAAGTCGCCGTGCAGTGTCTCGACGCGCTGACGGGGCGTCTCACCTCTCGCCATGTCCAGCGAGAGAGCCCTCTCCTGGACGAAGATCTCCCTTCCGGCCTCGAGGACGGTGAAGGTCGCGCGGTTCCAGGCGAAGAGCGCGATGTGGCCCTCCCGGAGCCGCTCCAGCTCGAGCCGACCTCGCTCCGGGCCCCGACAGACGACCTCCAGGCGCCGGCGTGCGTCGAGCCGGAAGGCGATGCCGCCGGGCTCGAGCCAGAGCTCGATGGGCGGGTCCTGTCCGTCGATCGTACGGCGGTCTTCGTGGATGGAGACGCTGGGCCGTTCGACCGGTCGGCTCGCTCCATGATGTGACGCCGCGGCGATGACGACAGGACACGGTGCGGTTGGGTCCCCCCGGCACAGCTCCCAGTTGCAGAAGCGGCAGCCCTCGAGCGCACTCCGCGGCCGCTCCGAGAGGGCGCCGAGAAGGACCTCCGACACGCGGATCAGTCTCGGCAGCAGGACTCCAGGCAGGCGCGTCACGAGTGACCGCGTGAGATGGGCTCTTGCCTGGACCGCTTGCCGGGCCAACCGAGCTCCCGGTTCCGAGACTCGGAGCCGGCTCGCCCTCCGATCGCGCCGGTCCCGTTCCCGGA
>JADGQZ010000407.1 GCA_017881345.1 Myxococcaceae bacterium
GTCGCCCGAGTGGATGCCCGCCTCCTCGATGTGCTCGAGCACCCCGCCCACCAGCACCTCGCCGGTGCGGTCGGACACCAGATCGAGGTCCACCTCGATCGCGTCCTTCAGGAACCGGTCGATGAGCACCGGGTGCTCGGGCGAGGCCTTCACCGCCTCGCGCATGTACCGCTCGAGGCTCTCGGAGTCGTAGACCACCTCCATCGCCCGCCCGCCGAGCACGTACGACGGCCGCACCATCACCGGGTAGCCGATGCGCTGCGCCGTCACCAACGCTTCCTCGGGGCTCCGGGCCACGCCGTTCTCCGGCTGCTTGAGGCCGAGCTTCTCGATGAGCTTGGAGAACCGCTCGCGGTCCTCGGCGCGGTCGATGGCGTCCGGCGTGGTCCCGAGGATGGGGAGCCCTGCCTTCTCCAGGGGCACCGACAACCGTAGAGGCGTCTGGCCTCCGAACTGGACGATGGCGCCGATCGGCTTCTCCCGGTGGGCGATCTCCAGCACGTCCTCGAGCGTGAGCGGCTCGAAGTACAGCCGGTCCGAGGTGTCGTAGTCGGTGGACACCGTCTCCGGGTTACAGTTCACCATGACCGTCTCGTAGCCCGCGGCGCGCAGGGCGAAGACGGCGTGGACGCAGCAGTAGTCGAACTCGATCCCCTGGCCGATGCGGATGGGGCCGCTGCCGAGGATCATCACCTTCTTCCGGTCGGTCGGCGGGGCCTCGTCCTCGTCCTCGTACGACGAGTAGAGGTAAGGGGTGTAGGCCTCGAACTCGGCGGCGCATGTGTCCACCCGCTTGTAGACGGGCCGGATGTTGCGGCGGTGCCGGTGCGCGCGGATCTCGCCCTCGGTCGTCCCGGTCAGGAACGCGAGGAGCCGGTCCGAGAAGCCCTCCGCCTTCAGCCGGCGGAGCCGGGCGTCGTCGAGGTCGGCGAGCTTCGTCCCGGACAGCGCCTTCGCCTCGAGCGCGAGCTCGCGGATGTTCCGGAGGAACCAGGGGTCGATGGCCGACAGCTGGAACGCCTCGTCCACGCCCATCCCCTCGCGAAAGGCGTGGAACAGCGCCTGCGGCCGCTCCGGCCGGGGGACGCGCAGGAGGTCACGGACCTTCTCGGTGCGGGCCACCAGGTCCGCCGGCAGCTCCAGCGGCTCGAAGGACGACAGCGCACCGGACTCGGTGCTCCGGAGCGCCTTCATGTACGCCTCGCGGAACGTCCGGCCGATGGCCATCACCTCGCCCACGCTCCGCATCGAGGTGGTGAGGGTGCGCGCCGCCCTGGGGAACTTCTCGAAGTTGAACCGGGGAATCTTCACCACCACGTAGTCGAGCGTCGGCTCGAACGAGGCCGGCGTGTCGCGGGTGATGTCGTTCTTCAGCTCGTCCAGCCGGTAGCCCATCGCCAGCTTCGCGGCGATCTTCGCGATGGGGTACCCGGTGGCCTTCGAGGCGAGCGCGCTGGAGCGGCTGACCCGGGGGTTCATCTCGATGACCACCATCCGGCCGTCCTTCGGGTCGATGCCGAACTGGATGTTCGACCCGCCGGTGTCGACGCCGATCTCGCGGATGATGGCCAGCGAGGCCTGCCGCAGCCGCTGGTACTCCTTGTCGGTCAGGGTCTGCGCCGGGGCGACGGTGATGCTGTCGCCGGTGTGCACGCCCATCGGGTCCAGGTTCTCGATGGAGCAGATGATGATCACGTTGTCCGCGGTGTCGCGGACCACCTCGAGCTCGAACTCCTTCCACCCGAGCACGCTCTCCTCGACCAGCAGGGTGGAGGTGGGGCTGGCCTTGAGCCCGGCGAGGCAGATGGCCTCGAACTCGTCCGAGTTGAAGGCGACGCCGCCGCCCGTGCCGCCGAGGGTGAAGCTCGGGCGGATGATGGCGGGGAAGCCGATGTCCTTGATGACCGCCTTCGCCTCGTCGAGCGAGGTGGCGTAGCCGCTCCTCGGCAGCGGGATGCCGATCTTCTGCATCGCCGCCTTGAAGAGCTGCCGGTCCTCGGCCTTGTTGATCGCGTTGAGCGAGGCGCCGATGAGCTTGACCCCGTAGCGCTCCAGGATGCCCGCCTCGGCGAGCGCCTTGGCGAGGTTCAGCGCGGTCTGCCCGCCCATGGTGGGGAGCAGCGCGTCCGGGCGCTCCCGCTCGATGATCTGCTCGGCGGCCTCGACGGTGATCGGCTCGATGTAGGTCCGGTGGGCGAACTCCGGATCGGTCATCACCGTGGCCGGGTTGCTGTTGAGGAGGACGACCTGCACCCCCTCCTCGCGGAGCGCCTTGATGGCCTGGGTTCCGGAGTAGTCGAACTCGGAGGCCTGGCCGATGACGATCGGCCCGGATCCGATGACCAGGACCTTGTGGATATCGGTTCGCTTGGGCATCGGAGCGGTGCCTGTACCACGTCCGGGCGACGGATCCATCCGACCGGGGAACCGGGTCGGGGGCCTGCTTCTGGCGGGCTTCAGCTCAGCGCAGCGGCGAAGTCCCGGAGTCGCTGCAGGCCCTTTTCCAGGGTGGCCCGCGAGGCGGCGAAGGAGAACCGGAGGTGGCCCGGCGCCCCGAACGGCTCACCCGGCACGGCGGCGACCAGGAGGTCCTCGAGGAGCCGCTCGGAGACGTCGTGGGCCGAATCGAGCCGCTTGCCCTTCCAGCTCTTCCCGAGCCAGGCGCTCACGTCCGGGAAGGCATAGAAGGCCCCTTCCGGCCGGGCGCAGCGCACGCCGGGGATCTGGCTCAGGCCGTTGAACAGGAGATCTCGGCGCTGCTGGAACTCCTTCACCATCGCCTGGATGGGCTCCTGCGGCCCGGTGAGAGCGGCCAGCGCCGCCCGCTGGGTGATGCTGTTCACGTTCGACGTCGCCTGGTCCTGGACCAGCTGCATCCCGGCGATGATCGCCTTGGGGCCGGCGGCGTAGCCCATCCGCCAGCCGGTCATCGCGTAGGCCTTGCTCATCCCGTTCACCACCAGCGTCCGGCTGCGGAGCGCCGGAGCGACGTTGGCGATGTTGACGAACGGGCGCCCGGTGTAGAGCAGCTTCTCGTAGATGTCGTCGGTGATGACCAGGACGTCCGGGTGGACGGCCATCACCGCCGCCAGTGCCACGAGGCAATCCCTGGGCATCACCGCGCCGGTGGGGTTGCTGGGGCTGTTGAAGATGACCGCCCGGGTCCGCGGGGTGATCGCCCTGGCCAGCAGGTCCGGGTCCGGCCGGAATCCGTCCTCCACCCGGGTCGGCACCACGACCGGACGGCCGCCCGCGAGCAGAACCTGCTCGGGGTAGCTCACCCAGTACGGCGCGAACATCACCACCTCGTCGCCGTCGGAGAGCAGGGCCTGGAAGCAGTTGTAGAGCGCCTGCTTGCCGCCGTTGGTGACGATGACCTGGTCGGCGGCGACGTCGAGCTCGTTCTCCTCCTTCAGCTTCCGGACGATGGCGGCGCGGAGCTCGGGGATGCCCGCGGTGGCGGTGTACTTGGTGAAGCCCTCGCGCAGCGCCTGGATCGCCGCGTCCTTGATGTGCTCGGGCGTGTCGAAGTCCGGCTCCCCGGCCGACAGCCCGGCCACGTCCTTCCCCGCGGCGGCCAGGGCCTTCGCCCGCGCGTTCAGGGCCAGGGTGGGTGACGGCTGGATCTCGGCGAGGCGACGGGCGAGCTTCATGGGGCCCACTGGTACCAGTCCGGGCCGACGTGACTCAAGCGCGGCCGGCGCACGACAACCGGCCGAGCCGACTCGACTTCTCCCGGGGCGGCCCTGTCCTCCGCGGCCATGCTCCGGCCCCCTGTCACGCCGGCGGCCCCAGAGCTCACTGCGGAGAGGGTGACCCGCGCGCGGTGCTCTCGATGGCGGGGGGAGAGGCGGTGAGCGGGCCGACATAGAAGAGCCCGTCGAACCCCTCCGATCTCTTGTCCCACAGGCGGACGAAGCGCGGCGGCAGGGGCGTGTCGGGCACCGCGCTGCCGACCGACCCGAGGCCGCCCGCGGTCGTCGCGAGATCGCCCGCGGTGAGGACCGCCGACTTCGACCGTGGCGGCCACTGACGGACCTGCTGCACCCCGCAGCCGAGGTGCTCCTGGAGCGTGCAGAGCCAGGCGGTGCCCGAGTCGTAGGCCATGAGCAGCGACACCGGCCGGAGGCCGTAGGTCTCGAGGCGCGCGCCCAGAGGCAGATAGCCCGCCGTCACCTTCCCGGGAGTCGTCTGCGCGTGGAGGTTGCCCACCAGGACGATCATCGCCCGGTCGAGCATCCGCCGGCGCTCGACGTCGACGAACTCGGCCATCGCCCCATCGCGGACGTCTCCCGTCCGGCTCCGGTCGTCCACCCCGAAGAGCGCGACCTCCGCCCCTGCCTTCCGGAGCGCGCGGACCTGGTCGATCAGCGCCAGCATCGCCACGCTCGACCGGCCGTCGTGCCAGTCACGGCGCCAGGCATCCGTGCCGAGGTAACGCTGCCGGTCCTCCGGCGTCCCCTCCGAGGCGAGGTATCGCTCCAGGGCCGGGTTGTCCTGCTGCGGGAGCTCGAGCCCGATGGCGAGCGGGAACCCCTGCGACGCCGACCGGCACGCCAGGGCCCCGACGAACTCGGGCGCCTGCTGTGTCCCGTGGACCTCGCCCAGGACGATCAGGCGACGCGCGGCAAGGAGGTCGTCCACTCCGGGGACGTCCGGGCAGTCCTTCGCGACGCGGAGCACCTCGGGCGTCGGAGGCCGCGGGGCGCGCACGTGGGTGCACCCGCTGACCACCGTCTGCTCGTGCTCGATCGCGTGCGCCCCGTCGGGGTCCACGCTCTGGAGGAGCACCCAGCCGAGCTCCGGGTCGCGGGTGAACTCGGGATCGGTCGTGCCCCGGGGAAGCGCCACCGCGGCCGCACCCGGGCTGGTGGCGCCCGCCGGCGCGGGACGATCGTATGCCTCCCGGAGCCGGTTGTAGAGGACCCCGCCGGCGTTGAGGGTGTTCTGCTTCCCCAGGAGCGCGCTCGCGCTCCCCCGCTCGACCCGCAGCACGTGGTGCCGGGCGTCGATGGAGATGACGGTGACCCGCAGGCTCTCGTAGACCAGCACGTCGTAGCCGCGCTCGGTCGCCTCGGTGTAGCTGCCGGTCTTCTGGGGCAGGTTGATCACCTTCCACGGCGTCTGCAGCGTGTCCGGGCCGGGGCGGGCGACGACGAGCCCACGCTCCGTCATCACCCCGGTGACCTTCGCGACGAGCTCCTCCTTCGTCCCGACGTAGACGTGGTCCGTGGCGCGGCTCTGGGAGTAGCCGGTCTTGCCGGTGGTGGCGCAGGCGACGGCCGCCGCGAGGACGAGCAGGGGCCGGTGGGAGGGCAGCACGGGACGCCGGGCCATCGAGCGAGATCTCCGGATGACGATACCGCCTATCCTGGCGGACCCTGGCGTCCGTCCGTTCTCCTTTCTCGCTCCTGACCGCCGGCGAGGAGCGGTGAGCGGCCCGACAACACCGCCAGCAGCAGCAGGGAACCGTTGGACGCGAGCCCCGGAGGACGTGACATCGAGCGCGCGCTCCCGGATTGACTGCCGTGCCCCGAGAGCTCGAGGCACGGAGCGCGCCCCCGCTCTAGCCGCCGTTCTTGTTCGGAAACTTCACCCGAAGCGCGCGGAACACGTTCGGAGGAACCAGCTCCGCCACGTCACCGCCCAGAGAGGCCACCTCTCGCACCAGCTGGGACGAGATGTAGAAGCTGTCCTGCCCGGTCATCATGAAGACCGTCTCGAAGTCAGGGTCGAGCTTCCGGTTCATGTTGGCCAGCTGGAACTCGTACTCGAAATCCGAGACCGCGCGCAGGCCGCGCAGGATGAGGTGCACGCCCTTCCGCCGGGTGTAGTGCACCAGGAGCCCCTGGAACGCGTCCACCTCGACCCGCGCGTCGGGGAACGCATCGCGGATGAATTGCTTCCGCTCCTCCACGGTGAACATCGCCTGCTTCCGCGGGTTGTTCAGCACCGCGACGATCAGGTGGTCGAACATCGTGAGGCCGCGGTGGATGATGCTCAGGTGCCCGTTGGTCAGCGGGTCGAAGGAGCCGGGGTAGATGGCAGTGGCCACGTGACTGGCGAGCATCATCGCTCCGTCGAGCGACCGTCAAGGAACCGTTGCAGCCCGGTACAGGCTCACCACCGTGTCCCCGAACCGCCGCGCGTCCACCCGCTGCAGGCCGGCCAGCACCTCGGGGCCCGTCTCCCGCCGCCCGTGCTCCACGACCACCGTCCCGCCCTCGGCCAGGAGCGCGCCCTCCCCCACCCCACGCAGCACGTCCGCCACCGCCTCGACGGCGTACGGCGGGTCGGCGAACACCAGGGAGAAGCGGCGTCCGTCGGCGGAGAGCCGCGGGAGCGCCCGCACCACGGGCATCCGGAGCAGCTCGATGGACCCCTCGAGGCCCAGCGCCCGGGCGTTCTCCATCACCAGCCGCGCCGACTCGGCCCCGGAGTCCACCAGCACCGCCCGGCTCGCCCCGCGCGAGAGCGCCTCGAAGGCCAGCGCCCCCGTCCCGGCGTAGAGGTCCAGGACCTCACCCCCGTCGAAGAACTGTCCGAGCAGGTTGAAGAGCGACTCGCGGACCCGGTCGGCGGTGGGCCGGAGCCCCGGGCCCTTCGGGCCGAGGAGCGGACGCCCGCGGTGGGTCCCGGCGACGATGCGCACGGCCGCGGTCGGTTACCCGGCTCCCGTGCCGGCGTAGCCCCGACTCTCGATCTGCAGCGTGCTGTGATCGATGCCGAAGCGCTCCACCAGGGCCCGCTTGGCGGCGGCCAGGATGGTGTCGTTCTCGCAGGCGCTCGGCTCGTCCACCACCAGATGCGCCGAGAGGGCGACCATCCCGCTCCCCACCGTCCAGATGTGCAGGTCGTGCACCGCCGTCACCCGCGGGATGCATTCCAGCGCCTTCTCCACCCCGTCCATGTCGACATGGGGCGGCACCGTCTCCAGCAGCACGTCCACCGCCTCGCGGAGCAGGCGCCAGCCGCCCACCACCACCACGGCCGAGATGCCCATCGAGATGACCGGGTCCACCCAGGCCCAGCCGGTGAACGCCATCACCCCCGCGCCCACCAGGACGCCGACGCTGGAGAGCGCGTCCCCGAGCACGTGGAGGAACGCCGAGCGGGTGTTCAGCGAGTGCCCGGAGTGGAGGAACGCCATCGCCACGAGGTTCGCCGCGAGGCCGATGGTCGCCACCACCGCCATCGGGCCGAGGTGGACCTGGGCCGGGTGCTTCAGCCGCTCGAGCGCCTCGACCACGATGAAGACCGTGATGGCGAGGAGGAGCACGCCGTTGACCAGCGCGCTCAGGATCTCCAGCCGCACGTAGCCGTAGGTCCGCTTGCGGTTGGCCGGACGGCCCGCGAACCAGGCCGCCAGCAGGGCGAGCCCGAGCGCCGAGACGTCGGTCCACATGTGGCCCGCGTCGGAGAGAAGGGCCAGCGAGTGGGTGAGCCAGCCCCCGACTGCCTCCACCACGGCGATCAGACAGGTGAGCAGGAGCGCCGCCATCATCCGCCGGCTGTCTCTGGTGCGGCCCGCCTCGCCAGGCCGGATCGCTCCCGGGCTGTCACAGGGCTGGGCATGCTCCGAGCCCGCGTGATCGGAGAACGGCGCCGGCGGGTGGGGATGGACGTGCGTCACGTGCGAGTGCTCTCTGCTCCTCGTTACACTACGGCCCGGTGACCCGCGACGCCATGCCCTCGCCGCCTTCGCGGGACGTGCCCGAGCCGGGTCGGCGCCGTGGCGCGCGCGTCCCCCGGCAGCGTGGGGCGAGGTCCTTCCGAGTCGCGCGACCCGATGGCGCGGAGATCCACGTGGAGGTCGACGGGCGCGGCCGCACGACGGTGGTCCTCTGCGACGGGCTGGCGTGCGACGGCTTCGCCTGGAAGTACCTTCAGCCGGCGCTCGCCGAGCATCATCGTGTCCTGCACTGGCAGTACCGGGGGCACGGCGCGTCGCCCCTGCCGCCGCCGGGCGTCGCGCCGGCCATCCCGCAGTTCGCCGACGATCTCGCCGCCGTGCTCGAGGCTGCCCAGGTCCGCAGCGCGGTCATCTGCGGGCACAGCATGGGCGTGCAGCTGGCGCTCGAGTTCCACCGGCGTCACCCGGCGCGCGCCCGGGCTCTGGTGCTGATCTCGGGGAGCCCGGGGCATCCGCTCGATACCTTCCACGACACGTCGCTCCTGCGCCGCGCCCTGCCCTCGCTGAGGAGGGGCACTGAACGCTTCCCCCGGCTGGCGGCCGTGCTCACCCGGGTGGGCGTCCGCAGCGGCCTGGCGATGGAGGTCGCCATGTCGACCGAGGTCAACGCCAGCCTCCTTCGCCGCGCGGACCTCCAGCCGTACTTCACGCACATCGAGCAGATGGACCCGCGCTACTTCATGAAGGTGATGCAGGCCGCCGCCGAGCATGGAGCCGAGGACCACCTTCCGGCGGTGGACGTCCCCACGCTGATCGTCGCCGGCGACCGCGACCGCTTCACCCCGACCTGGCTCTCCCGCAGGATGGCCCTGGAGATCCCCTCTGCCGAGCTCTTTCTGGTCCGAGGTGGGAGCCACACCGCGCTTCTGGAGCGACCGGAGGAAGTGAACCGCGCTGTGCTCGACTTCCTGCATCGACGCGTCGTGCCGGCTCGACGCCGAGCCAGCCCTTGACCCCCACCGCCGACGGCAGTCACGCTCCCGGGGCTGGCGAGGCTCGCCGCGCGATCTTGAGCGACGACACCACCACCCTCCATCCCATTCCCACGACCCAGCCCCAGCCGGTGACGGCCTGGCTCGTCGTGACCACCGCCGCCACCCCGGGCACCGTCGGGCGGAGCTTTCGCCTCAGCGCCGACGAGGCGATCGTCGGCAGGAGCCCCGAGGCGCAGGTGCGGCTGATGGAGGAAGGCGTCTCGCGGAGGCACGCGCGGATCCTCCGGTCGCCCGAGGGCAAGTTCGAGCTCGGCGACCTCGGCTCGACCAACGGCACGTACCTCAACGGCACCAAGCTCGCCGCCCCCGGTCGGCTCGACGAGGGCGACCGGGTGCAGCTCGGCGGGCAGTGCACGCTGCGCTTCACCTTCAAGGAGACCTCGGACGGCGACGAGAACCTGCGCGAGGCGCTCGCCGCCGCCCAGGTCGCCACCTTCAGCCTCGATCTCAGAAACCAGATCATCGGCTGGAACGAGACCGTGGAGCGGGTGGTGGGTGCGCCGGCGGGGACGCTGTCTCGTACCGCGCTCCCGATGATGGACTTCGTCCACCCCGACGACCGGGAACGGATCCGGGGCGCGGTCGATGCGGCGGTGCAGGGTCGGCGGCAGTTCGACGCCGAGTTCCGCTTCATCCGACCCGGGAACGAGGGCTCCCTCTGGGTCGCGGTGAAGGGCAACGTGATGCGCGACGCGGACGACACGCCGCTGCGCATCGTCGGGACGTTGATGGACGTCAGCGCCCGGAAGCAGACCGAGCAGGAGCTCCGGCGCGAGGCGCTGCTCTTCGAGAGCCTGAACGACGGCGTCATCTTCCTCGACCTCCAGGGCAGCGTGGTCGACTGGAACAGCTCGGCCGAGCGCCTCTTCGGCTACTCCAAGGGCGAGGTGCTGGGGCGCGCCTGGTCCGACGTGCTGAAGCTCACGGAGAACAACCTCCAGGCGACGGTGCTCGCCGCCCTGAGGCGCTACGGCCGCTGGAGCCGCGAGGTGGTGGCGCTTCGGAAGGACGGCTCGGAGACCTTCTGCGAGGTGACGGTGGTCCCGCTCCGCGACGCGGAGGGACGCCACATCGCCACCATCGCCGTGCACCGCGACATCGGCGAGCGCCGCGCGATGCAGGCCCAGCTGCTGGTGGCCAGCCGGCTGGCCTCGGTGGGCACGCTTGCCGCCGGCGTGGCCCACGAGATCAACAACCCGCTCGCGTTCGTGAACGCCAACGTCCTCTATCTCGCCGACGAGCTGGAGCGCTCCCGCTCGGCGCTCGGGCCGGCGACGGACGAGATTCTCCAGCTGGTCGCCGAGACCCGGCAGGGCGTGGAGCGGATCGGGCTGATCGTTCGTGACCTCAAGGCCTTCAGCCGCGTGGACTCGGAGGACGTCACGGCGGTGGTGGACGTGCGCAAGGTGCTCGCCTTCGCCGAGAAGATGGCCGGCAAGGAGATGCGCCAGCGGGCGCGCGTGCTGCGCGACATCCAGGCGGTGCCGATGGTGAAGGCCAACGAGTCGCGCCTCGGCCAGGTGTTCCTGAATCTCTTGCTCAACGCCGCCCAGGCCATCCCGGACGGCGCTGCCACCGAGCACGAGATCCGCATCCGGACCCGCACCGATGGGCTCGGGCGGGCGGTGGTGGAGGTGTCCGACACCGGCCGCGGCATCCCGGAGGAGCTGCGCGCACGGGTGTTCGACCCGTTCTTCACCACCAAACCCGTGGGTGAGGGCACCGGCCTCGGGCTGTCCATCTGCCTGGGCATCGTGCGCTCGCTCGGAGGGGAGATCCTCCTCGAGTCCGAGGTGGGCAAGGGGAGCAGCTTCCGGGTGGCCCTCCCCGCCCACCAGCCCGAGCGGTCGACCGCCATCCTCCCCGCGACCGAGTTGCCGTCTGCCACGCCGGTGAAGCTCCTGGTGGTGGACGACGAGCCCTACATCTGCACCGCCATCCAGCGGCTCCTCCGCCGCGAGCACCGGGTCACGGCCCTGACCACCGTCCGGGAGGCGCTGGCCCTGCTCGAGGGCGGAGAGCGCTTCGACGTCATCCTCTCGGATCTCATGATGCCGGAGCAGAACGGCGAGGACTTCTACAAGGAGCTGAACCGGGTCGCCCCGGACCAGGCCAGGCGGATGATCTTCATGACCGGTGGGGCGTTCACCCCCCGGAGCGAGGAGTTCCTCCGCAGCTCTCCGGTCCCCCAGGTCGCCAAGCCCATCAGCCTGGAGATGCTCCAGGGGGCGATCCGGCAGGTGGTCGAGGACACCTCACGCAGCTGAGGTTGCGATCCTGCAAGGGCGCACGCTAAGAGCCTGCCGCGCCGCGGCAGCGCCCGGCCAGCCCCACATGATTCCTCGCGAGAACATCCGGAACGTGGCCATCGTGGCCCACGTCGACCACGGCAAGACCACCCTGGTGGACCACATGCTGCGCCAGGCGGGGGTCTTCCGCTCGAACGAGACCCTGACCGACCGGGTCATGGACTCGAACGACCTGGAGCGCGAGAAGGGCATCACCATCCTCGCCAAGAACACCGCGGTGCAGTACCGCGGGCACCAGATCAACATCATCGACACCCCCGGTCACGCGGACTTCGGCGGGGAGGTCGAGCGCGGGCTGCGGCTGGTGGACGGCGTTCTCCTCCTGGTGGACGCCGCCGAGGGCCCGCTCCCCCAGACGCGGTTCGTGCTCTCCAAGGCCCTGTCGATGGGCCTGAAGACGGTGCTGGTCATCAACAAGATCGACCGGCAGGACGCGCGCCCGCGCGAGGTGCTGGACCAGGTGTACTCGCTGTACATCGACCTCGGCGCCGACGAGTCACAGATCGACTTCCCGGTGCTGTACGCCGTGGCCCGCCAGGGGCAGGCCTCGTCCTCGCTGGCCCAGCCCGGGACGGACCTGCGCCCGCTCTTCGAATCGATCCTCTCGCACATCCCCCCGCCGCCCGCGCCGGCCGACGGAGAGGACAAGCTTCGGTTGCTGGTCGCCAACCTGGACTACGACGACTACGTGGGGCGTCTGATCATCGGCCGGGTCCACTCCGGCCGCATCACCGCGGGCGCAACTCTCGCGGTGATGCGCGAGGGCAACAAGGTCGAGCCGGGCAAGGTGCTGAAGCTGTACGGGTTCAGTGGCCTGAAGCGGGTGGAGATCGACGACGCCGGCCCGGGCGAGCTGGTCAGCGTCGCCGGCATCGAGGGCGTAAGCATCGGGGACACCCTGGCCGACCCGGAGTCTCCGGTCGCCCTGCCGCGCATCAAGGTGGACGAGCCCACGATGATGATGGTCTTCCGGGTCAACGACGGCCCGCTCGCCGGCCGCGAGGGGAAGTACGTCACCTCCCGGAACCTCCGGGAGCGGCTGTACCGCGAGGCCTACCGGAACGTCTCCATCCGGGTCGAGGACACCGAGGCTCCGGACGCCTTCCGGGTGGTCGGACGCGGGGAGCTCCAGCTCGCGGTCATCATCGAGACCATGCGCCGCGAGGGCTACGAGCTCACCGCGAGCAACCCCGAGCCTCTCACCCACGAGGTGGACGGGGAGATCCACGAGCCGATGGAGCTGATGGTCTGCGACGTGCCCGAGGCGTCGGTGGGCGCGGTCACCGAGCGGCTCGGCCCTCGCAAGGGCCGGATGACCGACATGAGCGCGCTCGGCAGCGGACGGACGCGGCTCAGCTTCCGCATCCCGGCGCGCGGGCTGATCGGCTTCCGGAGCGAGTTCCTGACCATCACCCGCGGCGAGGGCATCATGTCCTCGCAGTTCGACGGCTACGAGCCGTGGTTCGGCTACATCCCCAAGCGGAGCAAC
>JADGQZ010000408.1 GCA_017881345.1 Myxococcaceae bacterium
GAAGCTACTAGGGTCACTCCGCCGCACATCTTCACGGGGGTCAGAGAATGAGCCCTTCCCTAGTCGCGCTGATCATCACCGCGACCAGCGCACCACCGGCCACCGGGGAGACCGCTCCGTTCTCGCTCACCCTTCAGGGTGCAGCAAGCCTGGGCACGTACGAGGCAGCGGTGAGCTGGACGCTGATCCGCCTCATCCGGTCCAACCGCCTCGAGCAAGACCAGCAGCAAAGCCGCCGGCCCCGTCTCGAAGCGCTCTCCGGGTCCTCGGCCGGGAGTGTGAACTCCCTGCTGGCCGCCGCGCTCTGGTGCGAGGCCGACGACGAGGTGGACAACCTCTCGGTGGATCGGAACCTCCTTCGCGACGCCTGGCTTCCAATCGGGCTGGACCAGCTCCTTCCAGGCGATCCCGACCTCTACGCTCCCGGCGACGGGTTCTTTGCCTCGTCCGCCTTCTCTCCCGTCGTGGATACCGTGCGGAGCCGCGTGTTCTCGGGAAAGGGGCTTCGCTTCAAGCCTGGATGCCGCGTTCCGGTCGGCTTCACCATGACCCGCGTCGTGCCCGAGTTCCGGACCGTCTCCGGCCTGCGCATCCAGTCGCAGCAGACGGTGGTGCCGCTGATCCTCGAGGTCGACGCGGCCGGGACACCCCGGCTCCGTCGCGACACCGGCCTTCGATCCACCGCGACGGCCGCCGATACCGCCGCCCTGGCCGAGGGCGCGGATGACACGGGTCCGTTCATCCCCCCCGACGAGGCAATCCAGGCGCTGCTCGCCTCGGCGGCCTTCCCTGTCGCCTTCGGAGCGCGACAAGTGTGCGAGTGCCGGAGGGCGTGCGGGGATGGACAGCGCGAGGTCACCGCTGAGCACTGCCCGGGGCCAGTGCCCGGTAAGCCGCTCGGCAGCCTGAGCTGTGCCGCCTACAGCGCGGCCCATGGTGGCCAGGAATTCAAGCTCTGCCGGAGCAATTTCATCGACGGCGGGTTCCTGGACAACGCGCCGGTGGGGCTGGCGGTCGAGCAGGCCGAGGCCTTCGCCCCATCCCGGACGCTCCGCCCGCTGTCCGTGCTTCTGATCGATCCCGGCATTCGGCGGCCGCGGTACGAGCCTCCGCCTGCGCCGGAGAGAGCCGTCCAGGGATTCAGTGACGCGGTGCTGATGGTCAACGACCTGGTCAACACCGCACGTGAGCAGCGGCTCGCCGAGTCCATTGCCTCCCGGCACTGGAACCTCACCACCCGGGCGCTCCTCCGCCGAACCGCTTCGGCGCTCGCCACCGACGCCTTCGTCGTCTCCCAGCTGGAGGTCGGACCGGCGGGCGCCGAACCGGAGGCAACGGTATGGCGTCCAGCGGCCCCGGAGCGCGGACCGGTGGGTCGCTTCATCGGCAACTGTCTGCGTCGCCGTCCCCTCTCGAGCGCCGAGCTGGAGGCCTGTGCGGCGGGCGTCCAGGGCAAGGTCGGGAACGTCGTGCCCATGCTCGATGCCGGAGCCCGTGCCCGGGGCACCGCGCCCCTCTCCCCGGATGAGGTGCTCCGCTTCGCCGAGGACCTCGTGCCCTTCATCGAGGGTCTGGGTTCGGCGGCTCCGGGTGCGGGTCTGTCCCTGCGGTCAACGGTGGCCGCCGGCGCGCTCGCCTTCCTCGCCGACGAGCTGATTCCCTACGCGCAGCAGGTGGGCGCCGAGAGCGCACTGCTTCGCATGCGTGCTGCCTGCCTGCGCTCCGCGTCCGGGGTGCAGCTGCTCGCAGGTCGTGCCATCGAGATCTCCCGCACCGTTCTCGCCGACGCGCTCCGGCAGCTGGCGGCGTCGGGTGCCTCCTCCGGCGTTGCCGAACCCGCAGCGCAGGCGCTGGCAACGCTCGGGACTGCTTCGCGCACCCAGTTCTTTTCCGGCGAGCTGCTCGACCCCGTCCAGACGGCTCTCACCAAGGTGCCAGAGACGAACCTTTCCGAGGCAGCGCGGGTTGCTGCCCGCCGCGTCTCGCTGCTCGGGGACCTGCGGCCGCGCCTCGCCGACCTCAATGCTGCCGCGCTGCGCCTCTCCCAGGATGCGGGCGAGATCCAATCCGACGTACGGGGCCAGCGGCGCCTGATCATCGCGACGCGGTTCAGTCCCCTGGCCGGGGAAAAGCTGGAGCACTTCGCCGGTTTCATGGACCTTCCTCTACGCGAGCTCGACTACTACACCGGCATCTACGAGGGACTGCACGGGATGGCCGTCCTGCTCTGCGCCGAGCAGGATCCGTACCTCGCGTCGCGACCGCTGCCGGTGCTGAAGGCGGACGGGAGCTGGGAGCTCGACTCCTCGAGCGAGCAGACCCAGCTCTGCCTCGGCGCGGCGATGGGGAAGTCCATCGAGTACCTCCAGATCCTCGCCTCGCCCAAGGCGGGGCCGGTGGTGCGCTCGCTCGCGCGCCGGGAGCTGGCGGCGTCGCTCGGGAGCTCGGCCACAGCGGACCGCCTGGCAGCGACCCCGGCGTGGAGCTGGCTCGGTCCTCCGTCCGACCCCCGTACCCTGGGAGCGATGGGCACCGCCCTCGCCGTGCTCCTCGTACCGGCGACGCCGTGCACCGCGTCGGCCAAGGAAGCTCTGTGCCCGGTGGACCTGAGCTTCGAGCAATTCCTCGAGCGGCTCGCGATTGCCGGCTACCGCCCCGAATCCAAGGCGATGAAGGGCGCGCTGGCCGACCAGGGGCGCTGGCTGTCCCAGAGCGTGCGGCGTGTGCTCGACCGGGCCGGTACGGTCGAGATCGCCCAGGCATCGTCGGAGTCGTCTTCCACCCGGAAGGCGGTGAACTTGTTGGTCGGCAGCGGCGAGACAGTGAGCCGCGCTGCGGAGCGGACGGGGGACGTCGCCTTCCAGATCGATCCCTCGACCATCCCCCTCCAGCCTCTGGCCAACGGGTCGTACCTCCCCATCGTCCTCGCCCACGTCGTGCCCTACCGGGTGGCGCTGGACGTGGTGGGAGGAAGCATCGCCCTGAGCTGGCTCGAGCCGCGCCTCCAGCTCGGTCGATGGTTTTCGGTGGACTCGACCCTTCAGGTCATCGACATCCAGTTCAGCTCGGGCGTCGTCTCCAGCACGCTCGGCGTGCGGGGCGTGCTGCATCTCGGCCCGGTGGGGATCGGCTCCGGACCCCGCTGGTCGCTGGCCTGGGGCGGCGGTTCGGTTTTCGGCGTGGAGTTCGACCTCACCATCCTCCAGGACCGGGTCGGCGTGTCGTTCGGATTCCGGAACCTGACCGGTGGGAGCTGGAACAGTCCCTTCGTGGCGCTGACCATCGCCGACCTGAACGGCATGCTCTACTGGCTCATCCCGGCGGCGTGGCGCTCCGGACGGTGAGCGTATACTCGTTGCCAACCTGCTCATCGATGGCAACGGCGCGCAGCGGAATGGTGTGTTGCTTGCCCGCGTGCGTCCGCTCCAACGGCCAGCGTCGGCGCCCACCCTTCAGCCGCGCTATCCTTCCGCCTGCCCATGCGCCGCAGTAGACTCTCGCCACCGGTGCTCCCTTCTTCGCGGCGGACCTGGAGGAGGGTCGGTCAGCCCGTCGGCGCCAGCTGCCGGCTCGCCTGCCCTTCCTGGTTGCCTGGTCCCAAGGCCTCCGTCTCTGGAGCAGCCATGGCGAACCCAGTGGCGACGGCGGGTTCCATCGATGCCTGAACGTCTCCACAAGTACCACGGCCTGGGAAACGACTTCGTGCTGCTCGACCGGCGCGCGGGTGGTGACGACATCGGTCCGGCGGCGACGCGCGCGCTCTGTGACCGGCGCCGAGGCATCGGCGCCGATGGGGTGCTGGTGCTGCTGCCCTCGTCGCGGGCGGATCTCCGCCTCAGCATCCACAACGCCGACGGCTCGGTGCCAGAGATGTGCGGCAACGGGCTGCGCTGCGTGGCCAAGCACGTGCTC
>JADGQZ010000409.1 GCA_017881345.1 Myxococcaceae bacterium
AGGCGCTGTCCTCGCCCGTTCGCCGGGCCGAGGTGGCGGACAACCACCAGCCATTCGCGGTCATCCTCGGGTGCTCGGACGCGCGGGTGCCGGCGGAGATCGTCTTCGACCAGGGGCTCGGGGACCTGTTCGTCATTCGCGTCGCCGGCAATGTGGTTGCGCCCTCGGGCGTGGGCAGCGTGGAGTTCGCCGTCGAGAGATTCGGGGTGGAGACCGTGGTGGTGCTCGGCCACAGCCGCTGCGGCGCCGTCGACGCGACCCTGGAGACGCTCTCCCGGCCGGGCCAGGCGCAGAGCCGGGGTCTCCGCTCCATCGTCGACCGGGTGCGCCCGGCGATCGAGGGGCTGCTTCGCACCGAGCTCGCCCAGGACCGTGCCCGGCTGGTGGACGAGGCGGTGAAGGCGAACATCCGGGCGTCGGTCAACCAGCTGCGGCACGGGTCCGAGCTGCTCGAGCGGCTGCTGCTCGCCGGGCAACTCGAGGTCGTGGGAGCCGAGTACGCGCTGGACTCGGGCGAGGTCATCTTCCTGGACTGAGCGGCGATGCGCGGGCGGCAGCCGTCCGGTGACGCCACCGCCCCGAGGCCGCCCATCGCCTGCCCCCGGGCGCCGGTGGTAGACGCTCGGGTCAGGAGGGCACCCCATGCGCGTTCTCGTCGTCGGTGCAGCTGGAACGATCGGTCAGGCCATCGTGCGGGCGCTCGCGCCCAGGCACGAGGTGATCCGGGCCAGCCGCAGCAAGAGCCAGGTGAAGGTCGACCTCACCGACCCCGGGTCGATCAAGGCGATGTACGCGGCCGTCGGCCGGCTGGACGCGGTCGTCTGCGCGGCAGGCGAGGGCGTATTCAAGCCGCTGGCCCAGCTCACCGAGGAGGACTTCCGCTTCACGCTCTCCAGCAAGCTCATGGGACAGGTCAATCTGGTGGTGTACGGGATGGACCACGTCAACGACCGGGGCTCGTTCACCCTCACGACGGGCATCCTGTTCGAGAAGCCGACCCCGGGCAGCGGCGTCCTGGCCGTGGTGAACGGAGGGCTCATCGGCTTCGTCCGTGCCGCCGCGCTCGAGCTCCCGCGCGGCATCCGCATCAACGACTGCTGCCCGGGCTGGGTGTCCGAGACCCTGACCGCGATGGGAATGGACCCGAAGGGCGGGACGCCCGCGGACATCGTGGCGAAGGACTACGTCGCCAGCGTCGAGGGCACGGCGACCGGCCGTTCGCTCCGCAGCGTGGGATGACCCGGACCGCTCCGGTCAGAAACTTCCGAAGGCGCGGATCGCCACCTGGCCGTTCGTCGGGGCAATCAGGACGAACAACCGGAGGGTCGACGGGGCGTCGCGGCCCGAGCGGTGTGGCTTCACCACCGCAAGCTGGGCCAGGAGGCCCCCCAGAAGCGTGTCCGCCTCCGCGTCCCGTCCCCCGGACTGCCCGTGCAGGGTCGGCCCGACCGTGGCATCGACACGGTCGATGACCTGGAAGACCGCGCCCTTCGGCAGCTGAGCCGCCAGCGCCAGCGGAGGGGGAGAGGCGAGCACCGTCGCGGCCACGGCAAGGACGAACAGCATCCAGGGCAATGGCTTCAAGAACCGGGCCGGATCTTGATTTTGTGATGGCGGTGCACGGGGCCCGTCGCGAAACACTCCACCCGGACCATGCGACCCACGCGATCTCTCCTGCCCCGGATCCTCGTTCTCGCGGTCGTCACCGCGGCGCTCACGGGTGCTGCTCCGTCCGCGCCCCCCACGCGCTTCGAGGAGGGACTCGTCTCGACCGGGTTCGATGACGCCCACGTCAGCTTCTCCCCCGATGGGAAGACCCTCTACTTCCTGAGGAGCACGCCGGACTTCGCGCACTGGACGGTGCTGGTCTCGCAGCGCGAGGGAGGGCGCTGGGGCCCCGCCCGGGTGGCCCCCTTCAGTGGCCGCTGGAACGACGGCGACGTGACCATCACCCGGGACGGCAGGCGGCTCTTCTTCATCTCCAACCGGCCGGTGGAGGGAGACACGCCCCGGCCGGACACCGAGATCTGGACCATGGAACGGACCTCCGCGGGCTGGGGGCCGCCGAGACACGTGGCGGAGCTCTCCAGCCCCGGTGACGAGTGGTTCCCCACCATGACCGACGATGGGGTGCTGTTCTTCGGCTCGGAGCGAGCGGGGGGACGGGGGAAGTGCGACCTCTGGCAGGCCCGATGGCTCGGCGACCACTTCGCGGCACCAGAGAATCTGGGTGAGCCGATCAACACGGCGGACCAGGAGATCGAGCCGTGGATCTCTCCCGACGGACGGTTGCTCGTCTTCAGCGGGCGGGGGCGACCGGGCGGGGCGGGGGAGTACGACCTCTTCGTCACCTTTCGCTGCGGGGGCAAGTGGACCGAGCCCCGTCCGCTCGGCGCGGGCGTCAATTCCACCGGGTGGGATTTCGGACCGCGCTTCTCGCCCGATGGGAGGACCTTCTTCTTCACCAGCAACCGGAGCGACTGGCGAGCGCCGCCTGCGCCCATGACCGCGGAGCAGCTGCAGCAGCGTCTCTCCTCGCCGGGCAACGGACTGCGCGACGTGTACCAGGTGCCCGCCTCGCTGCTCGATCTGCGATCGCCCTGTCCATCGTCGGAGAGGTGAGCCACAGGGGCGCTTGACTCTCCGAGCGCCCGTCGGAGACGCGGCCACGGGAGCCCGGCGTCGCTCCGGGCGGAGCGGCCGCTCCTGCAGCAAACGGTGAAGTCGAGGCTGGCCCGGGCCGCCCCGCCAGTGTCAGGCTCGGCGGCCGACGCGGAGGGGACTGCATGCGGCGGAACGTGAAGGGTCCGGGTGTGCTCGAGGGGTTGTCGCGGCGCAGTCTGTTGCAGCTCGGGGTCGCCGGCGCGGCGCTCCTGGGACGGCAGAGCCTGGCTGCATCGGACGGCGGGACGCCCGACGTCTCACCGGGCGCGTCGCTGGACGAGGTCACCCTCGACGTGCTCCAGGCGCGGATGACGAGCGGCGAGGAGACCAGCAGGTCGATCACCCAGAAGTACCTGGACCGCATCGCCCAGCGGGACGGGCGCGTGCGCTCGGTGCTCGAGACCAACCCCGACGCGCTGGCCCAGGCCGAGGCGCTGGACCGAGAGCGCAAGGGCGGGAAGGTGCGCGGCGCGCTCCACGGGATCCCGGTGCTCCTCAAGGACAACATCGCCACGAAGGATCGGATGCACACCACTGCGGGGTCGCTGGCGCTGATGGACGCGACGGTGGCCGCGGACGCGTTCCTGGTGGGACGGCTGCGCGAGGCGGGCGCGGTGCTGCTCGGCAAGACCCAGGCCAGCGAGTGGGCCAACTTCCGCTCGACCCACTCGTCCAGCGGCTGGAGCGGCCGCGGCGGCCAGTGCCGCAACGCCTACGCGCTCGACCGGAGCCCATCTGGCTCCAGCTCGGGGGCCGGGGTGGCGGTCTCGGCGAGCCTCTGCGCCGTCGGCGTCGGCACCGAGACCGATGGATCCATCGTCTCGCCCTCGGCAGTCTCGGCCCTGGTCGGAGTGAAGCCGACGGTCGGGCTGGTGAGCCGCGGTGGCATCATCCCCATCTCGCACAGCCAGGACACGGCCGGCCCGATGGCCCGCACCGTCCGGGACGCGGCGATGCTCCTCGAGGTGCTGGCCGGACGAGATCCCGCGGACGCAGCCTCCGGCGTCAAGGGAGCGCGGTTCGATGTCCGCTACCTCGCTTCGCTCGACCGGGGAGCGCTGAAGGGCGCGCGCATCGGCGTCCCGCGGCCGAAGTACTTCGGCTACCACCCGGCGACGGACGCGCTGGCGGAGGAGGCGCTCAAGCTGCTGAAGGCTGAGGGGGCCATCCTGGTCGACCCGGCGCCGATCGCCACCGCGACGAAGCTCGACGAGCCGGAGCTCGAGGCGCTGCTGTACGAGTTCAAGGCGGACCTCGACGCCTACCTCTCGAAGCTCGGCGGCCCCGGTCCGCGGACGCTGAAGGCGCTCATCGAGTGGAACCAGGCCCACGCCGCCGAGGAGATGCCTCTCTTCGGCCAGGAGCTGTTCATC
>JADGQZ010000410.1 GCA_017881345.1 Myxococcaceae bacterium
AGCGCACCCTCAAGGACCTCGGCGACAAGGTCTCGCCCGAGGACCGGGCTGCGGTCGAGGGGAAGGTTTCGGACGTCCGAAACGCGCTCAAGACCGAGAAGGCCGACGTGGTCCAGGCGCGCGCGACGGAGCTCGCCGAGCTGCTCCAGAAGGTGGGCACGGCGGCCTACGCGGCAGCCGCCACGCCTCCGGGCAACGGGACCGGCGGCCCGGCCGGCGAGGCCGGTGGGGAGCCCGGGGCAACCCCGGACGCGGAGGACGAAACGGTCGAGGGCGAGTTCAAGGAAGTCTAAATTCCCGTCGGGGCCAGGTCCGCGACGCAGCACCTCGCCGAGGCCCGGGCCTGCGCCCGGGCCTCGGCGATTCCCGGGCGGGTGCCCTCGCGCGTGTGCCCTCGGGCGTCGCGTGCCGGTATGACGTTCGAACCGCGCCCCGCCCGTGTTGGTGGGACGCGAGGACCGCGCGAACCCGACCAGCCCCGGGGCGGTACACATCATCGAGATGAATGAGCGTCCGACGCAGGCCGGCAGTCCGCTCGAGAGCGGCCAACGTGGCGGACACGGGGTCGTCGCCGCGCCGTTGGGCGGGCGGACCCCGCGACGCACGGTCCGGTCGGATCGTCTCGGCGCTCGTCGTCGTGGTCGGGCTCGCCATCGTCCCGGCCGTCCAGGCTCCGGTCCGCGGGTGCTGGTCCTCTGCGCGTGGGCCCGGTACACTCCCCGTCCATGCCCGGCCCGTCCACGCAGCCGCTCATCCGTGCCCGCGCGCTGACCAAGCGCTTCGGGGCGTTCATCGCCGTGGACGCCATCGACTTCGACGTGGCGCCCGGCGAGTCATTCGGTTTCCTGGGCCCGAACGGCGCGGGCAAGACGTCGGCAATGCGGATGATCGGCTGCGTATCGCCGGTCTCCGACGGGGAGCTGACCGTCCTTGGGATGGACCCGCGCGCGGACGGCCCGAGGATTCGCGCCCGGCTCGGGGTCGTGCCCCAGCAGGACACGCTCGACATGGAGCTCACGGTCTCGGAGAACCTGGCGATCTACGGTCGCTACTTCGACCTCTCGCGGCCGCTCATCCGGGAGCGGGTGGCGGAGCTGCTCGACTTCGTCCAGCTCTCGGAACGGGCGCGCGACCAGGTCGAGTCGCTCTCCGGGGGCATGAAGCGACGCCTGACGATCGCCCGGAGCCTGATCAACGAGCCCGACCTGCTCCTGCTCGACGAGCCGACCACGGGCCTCGACCCGCAGGCCCGGCACCTCCTCTGGGACCGGCTGTACCGGCTCAAGCAGAAAGGCGTGACGCTCGTCCTCACCACGCACTACATGGACGAGGCGGAGCAGCTCTGCGACCGGCTCGTGGTGATGGACAAGGCGAGGATCGTCGCCGAGGGATCGCCCCGCCAGCTCATCGAGCAGCACAGCAGCCGGGAGGTCCTGGAGATGCGCTTCCCGGTGGGCGTCCAGGAGACGCTCGACGGATCGCTCGACGGGCTGGGCGACCGCGTCGAGCGACTTCCCGATCGGGTGCTCGTCTACGCGCACGACGGCGACGCGGCTGCGATCGCCGCGCACGAGCGAGGCCTCCGGCCCGAGATGAGCCTGGTCCGCCGATCCTCGCTCGAGGACGTCTTCCTCCGGCTGACCGGCCGGAGCCTGGTGGACTGACGGCGGGCGACGGCGATGCCACCTGCGGTTCGCGTGCTCGAGCACGAGCTGCTTCTCTACCGTCGCGTCTGGCGCGGGAGCATCTTCAGCTCGTTCCTGAACCCGGTCCTGTTTCTCGCCGCGATGGGCGTGGGGCTTGGGGGCTACGTCAGCCAGAACAGCGGGACTGCCGGCGGGGGAGCGGGCGGCGCCGCGGCGCTCGGGGGCGTCAGCTACCTCGTGTTCATCGCGCCCGGGCTGCTGGCCTCGACCGCGATGCAGGCGGCGGCCGGCGAATCCACCTTTCCGATCATGGGCGGCATCGTCTGGGTCCGCTCGTTCCACGGGATGTTGTCGACGCCGATCCGGGTCGTCGACCTCCTCCTGGGCAAGGTCGCCTACATCTGCCTCCGGCTGACCCTCGTATGCAGCGTGTTCTTCGGAGTCATGGTCCTCTTCGGGGCGACGCACGGGCTCCAGGCGATCCTGGCCGTCCCGGCCGCCATCCTCACCGGCCTTGCGTTCACGACGCCGATCGTCGCCTTCTCCGCGACACAGAAGGACGATCAAGGGTTCAACGCGCTCTTCCGGTTCGGTGTCATCCCGCTCTTCCTGTTCTCCGGCACCTTCTTTCCGATCGCGCAGCTACCCGCCTTCCTGCAGCCGCTGGCGGTGATCACGCCGCTCTGGCACGGGGTGGACCTGTGCCGGACGCTGGCGCTCGGGACGGCCGACGCCGCGGGCGTGCTGATCCACGTGGCGTATCTCGGTACGCTGGCCGTCGCGGGGCTGGTCCTGGCGTTGGGCACGTTCCGGCGTCGGCTGGAGCTGTGAGGCTGACCCGATGACCTTGCTCGCCCGCGTAGCCCCGCCGGTCCTGTTCAGTGGCCGCCGTGCAGGCCTCCTGATCGAGCGCAACCTGCTGGTCTACCGGCGTGGCTGGCTGGTGATCGTCTCCGGCTTCTTCGAACCGCTCTTCTACCTCCTCTCGATCGGGCTCGGGATCGGAGCGCTCGTCGGGGCGGTCCCGCTCGGCGACGGGCGTCTGATTCCCTACACTGTCTTCGTGGCGCCGGCGCTCCTGGCGAGCTCCGCGATGAACGGCGCGATCTACGACTCGACGTTCAACGTCTTCTTCAAGCTCAAGTACGCGAAGACGTACGACGCGATCCTCGCGACGCCGGTCGGCGTGGGGGACGTGGCGGCCGGCGAGATCGGCTGGGCGCTCATCCGCGGCGCGCTCTACGCTGGCACGTTCCTCCTGGTCATGCTCGCCATGGGCCTGGTGCGATCGCCGTGGGCGATCCTCGCCTTCCCCGCCGCGCTGCTCATCGGTTTCGCGTTCGGCGCCGTCGGGATGGCCGCCACCTCGTTCATGCGGACGTGGGCCGACTTCGACCTCGTCCAGCTCGTGATCCTCCCGCTCTTCCTCTTCTCCGGGACGTTCTACCCCCTGACGACCTACCCGGAACCGATCCGCGTCCTGGTCGAGCTCACGCCGCTCTACCACGGGGTCGACCTGGTCCGCGGCTTGACGACGGGCGCGCTCGAGCCCGGGATGCTGGTCCACGTGGCCTACCTCACGGTCATGGGCGTGGTGGGGCTCGCGATCACATCGCGGCGGCTCGAACGTCTCCTCCTCAAGTAGGGGCCCGTCTGATGAGGCCGTGGCAGAGGCGACCTGCGAACCGAGCGCGCCGGGCGTATCCTGCGACGCCAT
>JADGQZ010000411.1 GCA_017881345.1 Myxococcaceae bacterium
GGGCCGGAGCGCGCAGGCCCGGAGGTCCATCGCCATCCAGGGTCCGGCTCCCGCCGCTCGGACGCTGATGGCGCAGGGCCTCGTCCGGACGGTGGCCGGTGACCCGCTGGAGGGCGTCACCGTCACCGTCGTCGGGTCGGCCACCTCCGCCACGACCGACGCGCTGGGCACGGTGGTGCTCGCCCTCGACGTCGACATGCCTCTGACGCTCGCGCTGGCCAAGAACGGATATGCGGACCAGTTCGTCGCCCTGCAGCTCCCGGGCACGACGGGCCTCGACGCCTACTTCGAGACCACGCTGGCGACCCGCGAGGCGGCGCTCACCCTGTCCGACGCCGCGGCCGGTGGCGCGCTGGCGGGCAAGGACGGCGCCACGCTCACGCTCCCGCCGTCCGCGCTCGTCGATTCCTCCGGGGCCGCCGTGACCGGCGCCGTTCAGGTGTCGGTCACTCCCGTCGACGTCACGGCTCCCGCCGCCGGAGGCTTCCCCGGGCAGTTCGAGGGAGTGAGCCCGGATGCGAGGCTGTCGCCCATCGTGAGCTTCGGGACGACCGAGTTCGTGCCCACCCGAGCGGGCTTGCCCCTGCAGCTGGCGCCCGGCAAGACGGCGCAGATCGACCTTCCGGTGTACGCCGACAGCCAGGTCGACGGCACGGCGCTGGCCGTCGGCGACAAGCTGCTGCTCTGGTCGCTCGACGAGCAGAGCGGCCTCTGGATCCAGGAAGGGGAGGGCACCGTCGTGGCCGTCGCCGGATCGCCCACCGGCCTCGCGCTGCGGGGGACCGTCGGTCATCTCTCATGGTGGAACGCGGACATCGGCTTCCTCCCCTACGGGCCCAAGCCGAAGTGCGTCTATGACGACAGCCTGGGTTTGCCGGGCGGAAGCGACACCTTCGCCACCGCGACCATCTGCAAGATGCTCGCGGAGATGGACCGGCCCCCGGCGGGCAGCCCGGTGGTGGGCCCTCCCCGGTCGCCCGCGGTCACGACCGCGACCCCACGCCTGCCGGGGTTCTCGCGCAGCGTCATCATCCCCATCGCAGGGGGCATGCGGATTCCCGTCCCGGCCAACGTTCCCATTGCCTTGAACGGCTCCGCGCTCAACGGCACGTGGCAGGGGAAGACGGTGGTCAACGGCCCGGTGGGTGAGGAGGCGGAGGTACTGATCAAGATGCAGCCGATCACCGGCGGAGGAACGGGGCAGCTCATCTCCCTTCCCTATGATCAGACCGCCTCGCTCGACACGGCTCAGACCGCCCGCTACAGCTTCGCCGGCGCCCAGCTCAAATGGGCGCGGATCACCGTGAGCCAGGCGAACGGCTCGACCCTCGCCGGCGGTGTGCGACTGTTGCAGGGCGCCACCGAGTTAGGGAACGCGTCGTTCTCGATCTCCCCGGGCGTCGTCACCCGCGCGCTCCCGGGCGCCGGGACGTTCACCATCGAGATCACCGGGACCGCCAACACCCCGGGGGCGTTCCGGCTCCAGGTCGAGCTCCTGGGCGCGGTTCAGGACGCGGCGCTCGCCCTTCCCCTCGATGTCACCGCGACGGTGCCGGCCTTCACCGTGTACCGCGGCACGTTCGACGTGAGCGCACGGACCGGGCTGGCGCTCGCCTTTCAGCGCCAGAGCACCGGCGCCTACCTCTGGCGAGTGCGGACGCAGAGCGGAACGCTCGTCTTCGACTCGCAGGTCTCGGCGTCGAGCACCGGGTCCACGGGAAGCGCGCTGCTCCCGGCGCCCGGTCCGTACCTTCTCGAGGTGCTCAGTCGCGATGGCGTACCGGCAGGCTTCCGCGTGACGAGCGAGGTGACGTCCTGGGTCGCGGTCGCGCCCGCGACCATCGCCGTGCAGTCCACGACGGACCTGGTGGACCTCATCGCGGACCGCAATGGGGCGCCGGTGCTGGTGCATACGCGGCAGGACGTCGTCGGCGGCGAGTCAGTGCAGAGCATCTCCCTCGACCGCTGGAGCGGGTCCGCCTGGGTCCCGGCCGCGCCCGACGTCCCCTCATTCCCGCGGGCCTGCTACGCCATCGGTGCGACCTTCGACAACGACAATCAGCCGGTGGTCGTCTACGCGGATTCGGAGGTCGGACCCGGCGCCCCGGCGAGAGTCAACATCCGGCGCTACAGCGGCGGGACGTGGCAGGCAATCGGGCCCGACGGCGGTGTCCTGCCGAACAAGAGCCCGTACTCCGGCGCCTGCGCGGCGGCTCCCGTGGTCCGGATCCTGACCGACAACATGCCCATCGTCGCGTATCGCGCGGACGAGACGCTGTGGGTCCAGAAGCTCCAGGGGAACGAGTGGGTGGGCCTCGTCGCGCCGGGCGGAGACTCCTTCACCGTCCTGAATGGCGGGATGGATCTCGCCATCGACCCGAGCGGGCGACCGGTGTTCGCGTATACCGGATTGAGCGGCACCTTCGCGCCCACGGTCCTCAGGCTCCGCACCACTCCGACGGTCGCCTGGGAGCCGCTCGGCCCGAACGGCGGCGTGATCCCGTTCCCCGCCGGGACGCGGGAGCTCTATGGCCCTCGCCTTCGGTTCGACGCCTCGGGGAACCCGATCGTCGGCGCGATGGCCTCCGTGTACACGAGCCCCGGCGTCTGGACCGGCGGAACCGCGGTGGTCCGGTTCGACGGCTCTGCATGGCAGGGAACCGGCGGGTACCGGATCTCGGACGACAGCTACGCGGGCGGCGCCTCGGACATGGGATTCGCGCTCTTCGGGGGCGACGCGGTGATGGGCTGGGTCAACGGGAGGCAGAACGGCCTGGCCAGTCCCGTCGTGCAGCGCAACACGAGCTCCGGATGGTCCGCCATCGGTGCGGACGACGGGCGAATCCCTCAGTTCACGCAGCACGGCCTGATCCTGGACACCGGATGGTCAATGCGCCTCTTCCCGGTTGGCAGCGAACTCTACCTCGCGCTCGTGGACCGCGACCCGTATTCGGCTCTGGGCGGGCAGGTCGTGCAGCTCCTTCGCTACGTGCACTAGAGCCGCTGAGACTCTCAGGGCCATGTCAACGTTGAGGGTGGGCGGAGCTCGACATCGCGCCCATGCAGCGCGTTGCCAAGGAAGCTTGGAACGGCCCGGTGTGAGCTTCGGCGCGAAGCATGCGCCCATCGACCGACCTCCCCGCAAAGCGTGCGCGAGAACCCGGTGCACCGGGCAACGCTCCTCTGAGCCTTCCAGGAGCGAAAATTGCAGCACTTTCATCGAGGAGGTTCTCTATGCGAGTGCTCAGAGACGGCCTTCTCTTCAGCCTGTTCCTTCTGTCGATCGGTCTGCCGGCCTGCTCGAAGCCCGAAGATCCGGCGGCAGTCCACCGAGCTCTCGGCAACGAGCACGCGAGGAAGGCCGAGTGGGGAGCGGCCGCAAACGAATATGGGCTCTCGCTGCAAGCGAACCCACGCGATCGCAAGGTCTGGGAGCTGAAAGCCAACGCACACATGAGGCTTGGCCAGCTGCGCGAAGCTGCAGAGAGCCTGACGAGACCGGCGGAGCTCACGTCGGATCCAAGTGCCAAGGCGGAGGCCTATCGCCTCGTTGCAAGCATGTACATCGAGAACAAGGAGCTCGATGAAGCAGAAAAGGCTTTTGCCCAGGCATTCAAGTTCGATCCGCGCGATGAGCTCTCCGTGTCGTGGCTGGGCGAATTCGCATCCGCCCGAGGCGGCGCCCGGTCGATGGCAGATCCACCGGACCCGATCTGGTTGGAGAAGGCGATCGCATACTACGATCGAGTCATCTCGCTGAATCCGGATAACCTCTTCGCGTATGTCAACAAGCGCATCGCGATCACCAAGTACATCGTGTTCGAGGAGCAGGAGAAGGCGCTCGCGGATCGGCTCATCGTTCTCGAGCGCAGAGATGCCTTCAAGGCGGCTGCAGCGCGGACTCGCTTGACCGAGGCCACCGCGCGAATTGACGAGTTTGAAAAAGAGAACGAGAAGCTGAGCAAGAAGATCAAGGAGCTGCTGGCCGCCCAGAAGGCCCAGAAGCGCGGCACGAGCTAGCGACGTGCTGCTGCAGCTCGATCAGCTGATCCATCGCAACGCGCGGTACCGGCCGTCGTCTCCGGCGGTGACGTTCGAGGACACCACCGTCGACTGGCGCGAGTTCGAAGAGCGCGTCAACCGCGTCGCGAACATGCTCACCGAGCTCGGCATCACCAAGGGCGACAAGGTGGCCACCGTCTCCGCCAACTCCCTGGAGTTGCTCGAGACGTACTTCGCGGTGCCGATGCTCGGTGCCGTACTCGTGCCGCTCTCGCCGCTCCTGTTGCCGTCAGGCCTGGCCAGCCTCCTGCGCGACTCGGACGCGAAGTGTGTCGTCACCCAGCAGTCGATGCTGCCCGTCCTTCGCGCAGGGGAGCTGCGGCCGGAGCTGCGCGTCCTCGTCGCCGACGGCCCGGAGCCACTGGACTACCGTGCCCTCAGGGCGAGGGCTTCCGCCGCTCCGCCGCCTCGCGTCGCGCTCGCCGAGGACGACCTCTACAACATCATGTACACCAGCGGCACGACGGGGCTGCCCAAGGGCATCCTGCACTCGCACTTCACGCGCTCGATGTACTCGCTGATCTTCAGCGCGGCGTTCCGGATCACGCCGGAGAGCATCACGCTGCACACCGGCGCGTTGATCTTCAACGGCGCGTTCGTGACCATGATGCCGACCTTCTTTCAAGGGGCGCACTTCATCACCCACGAGCAGTTCGACCCTCGCCGTGCAATCGAGGCGATCGAGAGGCACCACGTCACGCACATGATGGTCGTGCCGACGCAGATCATCGCGATGCTGGGCTCACCTGCGTTCGCGCCCGAGCGGCTCGCCTCGCTGCAGTGCCTGCTCTCTCTGGGCGCCCCGCTCCTGAAGGAGCACAAGGATCGACTCAACTCGCTGCTCCCGGGACGCTTTCACGAGCTGTACGGGCTCACCGAGGGGTTCATCACCATCCTCGACAAGACGGACGCGGTGCGGAAGAGCAGCTCGGTGGGGGTCCCGACCTTCTTCAACGAGCTTCGCATCGTCCTCGAGGACGGGACCGAGGCGAGGCCAGGGCAGGTGGGCGAGATCGTCGGCCGCGGGCCGATGCTCATGCTCGGCTATTACAAGCGCCCGGACCTGACCGCGGAGGCCCTGCGGGACGGCTGGCTCTTCACCGGCGACATGGGGTCCCTCGACGAGGATGGCTATCTGTGTCTCGTCGACCGCAAGAAGGACATGATCGACTCCGGCGGGGTGAAGGTGTACCCGCGGGACGTCGAGGAGGTCGCCATTCGCCATCCAGCGATCCGCGAGGTGGCCGTCTTCGGCGTCCCCCACGAGAAGTGGGGCGAGACACCGCTCGCTGCGGTGATCCTCACCGACCCGGGCGCGGCGCAGGCCGACCAGCTGCGTGACTGGATCAATGCGCGCGTGCAGGCGAGGTACCAGCGGGTCAGCCGTGTCGTCATCCACGAGGACTTCCCGCGGAGCCCCGCCGGAAAGACGCTCAAGCGCGAGCTGCGCAAGCCGTACTGGGAGACGAAGGCGGGCTAGCGCGGAGGAGCTGCCTTGCGGAGTCCCCGCGAGGACTCACCGCGGGCGAGTGAGGGGCGCGCCCAGCTCGGGCTCAGGAGGCTGCTCCAGCTGAGCGCGGGTCCGGCCCCCGAGTTCCTGGCTGCGCGCCGGACGAGCACCCGGACGGTGGACCAGGGCAAGCCCCAGCTCGTAGCGTAAACCAGCGCAGGAAGGCGGCCCGGCATCGGGGCCCGTCCTACCAGGAGACCGGCACATGGCGGACAAGGCGACGACGAGCTTCATGCGCTCGCTGTGCATGGGGACCATCGAGGAGGACGTGCTGCTGCCCTTCCCGGTGATGTCCGACAAGGAGGGGGAGACGCTGCGGGCCATCTTCGACTCGCTGAAGCAGTTCCTCGGGAACCGGGACAAGGACTACCGGGCCTGGGACGTCGCCGGCGAGCTGCCGGCGTCGATGCTCGAGGAGCTCCGCCAGTTCGGGCTCTTCGGCCTGGTGCTCCCCGAGGACGTGGGCGGGCTGGCGCTGGGGAGCACCGCGTACTCGCGCACCCTTCAAGAGTTGTCCCGCTACGACGGTTCGGTGGCGGCGACGGTGGGCGCGCACAGCTCCATCGGGCTGCGCGGGTTGCTCCTCTTCGGGACGGCGGAGCAGCGGGCGCGCTTCTATCCCAAGCTCGCCAGTGGAGAGATGATCGCCGCCTTCTGCCTCACCGAGCCCGACGCCGGCTCGGACGCCGCAGGCATCAAGACCACCGGCGTGCGCGATGGCGATGACTGGGTGCTCAACGGCAGCAAGCTGTGGATCACCAATGGCGGGCTGGCCAGCTTCTTCACCGTGTTTGCCCGGACCGGTCAGCCCGACGAGCGGGGGAAGCTGACCGCCTTCATCGTCACCCGTGACATGAAGGGCGTCAGCGTCGGACCGCACGAGGACAAGATGGGGCTTCGGGCCTCGTCGACGACCGCGGTGTTCCTCGACGGGGTGCGAGTCCCGGCGGCCAACGTGCTCGGAGAGGTGGGGAAGGGCTTCAAGGTGGCGATGCGCATCCTCAACAGCGGCCGGAGCGGTCTGGGCGGCGGCTGCGTCGGAGGGATGAAGCAGATGATCGAGCTGGCGACGCGTCAGGCGAAGGCCCGGGTGCAGTTCGGCAAGCCGATCTCCGAGTTCGGGCTCGTCAAGCAGAAGGTCGGCCACATGGTGGTCGAGACCTACGCTGCCGAGGCCGCGGTGGCGATGGTCGCCGGTCTGGTCGATCAGGGCTACCAGGACTACGCGGTGGAGGCGGCGATCAGCAAGGTCTTCGCCACCGAGGCGCTGTGGCGCACCACCGACGAGGCGCTGCAGATCGCCGGGGGGAACGGCTACATGCGCGAGTACCCCTACGAGCGGGCGCTCCGCGACTGCCGCATCTTCCGCATCTGGGAAGGGACCAACGACATCCTCCGGCTCTTCATCGCCCTCACTGCCATGAACGACGTCGGCGCGCAGCTGGCGGACCTGGCGGCGGGCCTGAAGGGAGTGCTCAACGACCCGATCAAGGGCTTCGGCGTGCTGAGCGAGTACGCGCGGCGGCGGGCGTCACTGGCCACCAACGTGGGGCGCGAGGGGGGCGCGTTCACCAGGCTCAGCCCGGTGCTCAGGTCGGAAGCCGAGGCGTTCGAGGAGCACGCCCGCGACCTGGCCACCGCGGCCGATCGAATTCTCCGCAAGCACGGCAAGCGCATCGTCGACATGCAGTTCGCCACCCGGCGGCTGGCGGACATCATGATCGACCTGTTCCTCATGGCCTGCGTGCTGTCGCGGGTGGATTCCTCGGTGCGCCGCCTGGGCGAGGACGGTGCAGCGAAGGAGCTGGAGATCCTCCGTGTCTTCGCCGGCCAGGTGGCGCGCCGGGTGCGCTCGAACTACGGCGAGATCGACGACAACGACGACGAGCTCATCAAGAGCCTCGCCGATCACGCCTTCGCCGAGGAACGCTTCCGCTGGGACAACCTCCCGACCTGAAAGAGGCTCGCTCGGGCCGGCGGTTCCTGCTCGATGTCGAGGGCCGAACTCGGCCCGGTCACAGCGCTTCGCAGAACGCGGCGAGCCGCTGGTTGAACCCAGGCGCGTCGTCCCAGAACGCCGCATGACCCGCGTGGGGCATCATCTGGACCTGCGCCTGGGGCATCGCCGCCTTGCCGGAGAGCACCGGGTGGTCCAGCTCGAGCGCGCGGATCACCGCATCCACGTCGTCGGCCCACAACCTGGAATCGCCGTATCCCTCCCGCGGCTTGTCCGACAGCCCGTGGCCGCGGAGGTCCAGCGCGACCAGCCGGTGTCGCTCCGCCAGGGTCGACCTCAGCTGGCGGCTCCACTGCAGCCAGCACTGGGACGCGCCGTGCAGGAAGAGGATCGGTCGGCCGTGGCGGTTTCCGGCCTCCACCACGTGGAGCTGGGTTCGACCGCCGCCCGTCACCCGGTGAGTCGTCAAAAGGGGCCTCCCGTCCGTGGAGCGCGGTGTCGAGCCGCTCAGGGAGGGAGTGCAACCACGTGGCGCGAAGTCGCATCTCGGCCGATTGCCGCTGGAGCTCCGCCGAGCGTGACGTCTGCCTGGCCGCGCGCGATTGTGGGACTCGGTGTCCCGGGAGTGGAACCCCTCCGCGGCCGGGCCCCGGGGCTCCGGCTCCGAGCACCGCGCGCGCAAGGGAACGGCAGTTGCACCGGTCCTCGGCCGTGATGCTCGTGCAGGACCTTCGCCACGCGCTCCGGGGCCTCCGCAAGGCGCCCGCGTTCACCGCGGTGGCAGTGTTCACCATCGCGCTCGGAGTGGGCGCCAACACCGCGCTCTTCTCGATGGTGAACGGGGTCGTGCTCAGCCCTCTTCCGTTCCCCGACCCGGATCGCCTCGTTGGCGTGCACGCGTCGAAGCCCAACTTCGCCCGGGGCTCGATCTCCTACCCGAACTTCCGCGACTGGCGGCAGTCGAACTCGGTCTTCTCCGAGCTCGGCGTCTCGCGAAACACGAGCTTCATCGTCACCGGGCAGGGGACCCCGGACCAGGTGGTGGGGGCATTCGTCTCCTCGGAGTTTCTCCCGCTGCTCGGGGTTCAACCGCTCCTCGGACGCGGTTTCGCAACGGGTGAGGACGAGGCCGGCTCGGCTCCGGTGGTCCTCATCAGCGCCGGGCTGTGGCAGCGACGGTTCGGTTCCAGCGGCGAGGTCCTCGGCAAGACCCTCACCCTCGACGGACGGCCGTACGCCATCGTCGGAGTCGTCCCCGGCTTCCCTCTCTCCGCGCCGAACCTGCCGAGGGCGAGCGACGTGTACGTTCCCATCGGGCAGTGGGCGAACGACCTGCTCCTGTCTCGTGGGGCGGGGCTCGGCATCCACGGCATCGCGCGTCTGAAGCCCGGGGTCACGCTCGCCCAGGCGCAGGCGGAGATGGACGGGGTGACCCGGACTCTCGCCGAGGCCTACCCCGAGGCCAACAAGGGCGTGGGCGCGACCCTGGTCCCGCTGAAGGAGCAGGTCGTCGGCCCGGTCCGTCCGGTGCTCCTGCTGCTGTTCGCGGCGGTCGGGTTCGTCCTGCTGATCGCCTGCGTGAACGTGGCGAATCTCATGCTCGCCCGTTGCAGCGGGAGGGCTCGGGAGTTCGCGGTCCGCACCGCGCTCGGCGCCGGACGGGGGCAGGTGGTGCAGCAGCTGCTCACGGAGAGCATGGTGATCGGAGTGATGGGCGGCGTGCTCGGCATCGTGCTCGCCCTGCTCGCCACCGGTTCCGTCCTCGGTCTCTCCGGTGATGGGCTCCCGCGGACCTCCGAGGTCCACGTCGACGCGCGGGTGCTGGGGTTCACGCTGTTGATCTCCCTCCTCTCCGGGGCGCTCTTCGGGCTCGCCCCGGCGCTGGTGACCGCCCGTGCCTCCATCCAGGAATCGCTGCGGGGTACCACCGGCCTCCCCGGTGGCCACCGGCGCTCGCAGGGGGTCTTCGTCGTCCTGGAGGTGGCGCTGGCGCTGGTCCTCCTGGTGGGCGCCGGTCTCATGGTCCGGACGCTGACCCGACTCTGGAGCGTCGACCCGGGCTTCGATCCCGAGCGCGTCCTCACCTTCGGCGTGTCCTTGCCACCGGCGATGGCCAGGGAGCGACCGGAGGCGATTCGCGCCGCGCTCCGCGATCTCGAGGCGACGATCGGCGCGACCTCGGGGGTCCGGGCCGTGTCGCTGTACGGCGGCGCCTTTCCTCTCGCCGGCGACGACGAGCAGCTCTTCTGGCTCGACGGCCAGCCCCGTCCCACCAGCCAGAACGAGATGAAATGGACGCTGAGCTACGTCGTCGGCCCCGGGTACCGCGAGACGATGGCGATCCGGTTGCTGCGAGGGCGCTTTCTCGGCCCGCAGGATGGGCCCGGGAGCGCACCGGTGGCGGTGGTGGACGACGTGTTCGCCCGGACGTACTTCTCCGACGGAGAGGTGGTCGGCCGCCGCATCCACCTCGAGCGGGGGACGCAGCCGATCGAGATCGTGGGCGTGGTCGGGCACGTCAAGCAGTGGGGACTGGACAGCGATGACCGGAACTCCCTCCGGGCCCAGCTCTACGTCCCCTGGACCCAGGCGTTCGACGGACTGACCGCGCTGCTCGCCACCGGCGCCGGGGTTGCCGTCCGGACCGAGGGAGATCCCCGGCAGGCGCTCGTCCCGCTCCGGGATGCCATCGGACGGATGGGAAGCCAGTACGCGGTGTTCGGCGCGCAGACCATGCCGGAGATCGTCGCCGAGTCACTGGGTCGCCAGCGCTTCGCGATGGTGCTGTTCTCCGTCTTTGGCGGGCTCGCGCTGGTCCTGGCGAGCATCGGCATCTACGGCGTGGTGTCGTATCTGGTCGGGCAGCGGACCGGCGAGCTGGGCCTCCGCATGGCCCTCGGCGCGCAGCGGGGAGACATCCTCCGGATGATCCTCGCCGGCGGAGGGCGACTCACCGTGATCGGCATCGTCCTGGGTGCAGGCTGCGCGCTCGGCCTCACCCGGCTCATGGCGGGGCTTCTTTACCAGGTCGGACCCAGCGACCCTCCGACGTTCATCGCGGTGGCGCTCGGGCTGCTCGGGGTGGCGCTCGCCGCCTGCGCGGTGCCGGCCCGGCGCGCCTCCCGCGTGGATCCGATGGTCGCACTCCGGCAGGAGTAGGTCGCGGTACGGATGCCCGAGCGATCTCGCGCGTCCGCTGCGCCACCGAGTTGGACTTCCACCCTGGGAGGTTGCGACCGGTTGGACGTCAGCGGAAGCTGTGGACGATGTCGCGTCCGAATCCCACAGCGACGGCCGCGCGCGGAAGGTCTCGATGAGCCTTCCGCTGACCCCGCTGGATCACCGCGTCGAGCTACGCGGGCTCCTGGGCGCCGGAGGCATGGGAGAGGTGCACCGGGCCTGGGATGCGGCGCTCGCGCGCCCAGTGGCGGTGAAGTTCCTCCGGGGCCAGGACCTCCAGGGTGAGGAGCGCCTGCTCCTCGAGGCGCGGCTGCAGGCCCGCGTGGACCACCCCAACGTGGTGCAGGTGCACGAGGTCGGAACACTGAAGGGACGCCCGTGCATCGTTCTCCAGCTGGTCGAGGGGCGGTCGCTGGCCGAGCTGGCCGGGGGCCTCACCGTGAAGGAGAAGGTCGAACTTCTCCGGCAGGCCGCCGCGGGGGTGCACGCCGCCCACCGGCAGGGGCTGGTCCACCGTGACGTCAAGCCGGGCAACGTCCTCGTCGAGGAGCTGGCGGCAGGCCGCCGGGCGCTGCTGACCGACTTCGGGCTCGCCCGAGCCGAGGACGGCGGGCTCTCCCGCTCGGGGCAGCCCCCCGGGACACTGGACTTCATGAGCCCCGAGCAGCTCCTCGGGCCCGGGCCCGCGGACTTTCGGTCGGACATCTACGCGCTCGGAGCGACGCTCTACGCGACGCTCGCCGGACGCCCGCCCTTCCGGAGCGCGACGCCGGAAGAAGACGAGGACCGGCAGGTGCTGGTGCGGATCGCCGAGGACGATCCACCACCCCTACCGCCGCCCGCGCCGCGCGAGCTGTCGGTGATCGCCGCGCGGGCGATGGAGAAGGACCCCGCCTCGCGCTACCCGACGGCGGAAGCCCTTGGCGAGGACCTCGGCCGCTTCCAGCGGGGCGAGCCCATCCAGGCGCGGCCACCCACGCTCACCATGCGCGCGCGAAAGTGGGCGCGCCGCAACCGCGGGCTGGCGCGAGCGGTAGCGGTGGCGACAGCCGCCGTTCTCCTCGCCGGCGGGCATGCCCTGTGGACCGCGCGGCGCGCGACGCTGGCCGCCCTCGAGGCAGCCCGGCTCGGCGCGCTGACCGAGTCGATGGAGGCCGAGCTGAGGATGGAGTACCTCGCGCCGCCGCATGACCTGCGCCCGGCGAGGGCGCGCCTGCGCTCGCAGGTGGACGCTCTGCGGCCGGGCGCGGCGAATGGCGGGCCCGCGAGCTTCGCGCTGGGCAAGGGGCTCCAGCTGCTCGGAGAGTGGGAGGGCGCGCGCGGAGCCTTCCAGCGGGCCTGGGATACCGGCCTGCAGACACCCGCGGTGGCAGAGGGCCTGGGCAAGGCGCTGGGCGCTCTCTACCGGCAGGGCCGTGAGCTCGCCGTCGACACCTTGCCGCCCGGCAAGCGTGAGGAACGGGTGCACGCGCTCCAGGCCGAGCTCCGCGATCCGTCGGTCCGGATGCTGGAGCGGGGCGGCGTCTCGGGCTGGCGGGCGGAATCGTGGGCGGCCACCGTCGCGCTCCTGGAGGAGGACTTTCCGGCCGCCCGGGACCACGCCGCCCGTGTGCTCGCGGCCGATCCGGGGCGATACGAGGCGCTGGCACTCGAGGCAGAGGCGTGGTTCGGCGATGCAGTACAGCGCTCGATCAGGGACGACGGCGAGGGAGCAAGCGCGGCGCTGGCGAAGGCGGAGGTGTCTCTTGCCCGCGCGCTCGAATTTGGCCGGAGTGATCCTCAGCTTGCCGCAGACCTCGTCCAGCTCCACGCAGCGCGAATGCAGCAGCTGACGAAGCGTGCGCTGCCGCTCGAGGCCGAAGCGGCCGCGCTCTCGGCAGCACTCCAGCATGTCTCGCTGCTCGATCCGGATGACTCGTCACCGTTTCTCATGCGAGGCGATGCGGCGCTTCGTCGGGGGCAGAACCTCCTGCCCGCGGCTGCCCTGCCGCTTGCAGACGAGGCTCTCCGGCAGTTCCGCCGTGCCGCAGAGCTTCGCCCCGGGGATCCGCGCAGCCACAGCCGGATCGGTTCGGCGGCCGTCTCGCGGGCATACGCGCTTCAGGAGCTGGGGCAGCTCGACGCCGCGCTCGCTGCGGCGCGAGAAGGCCTCGCCTCGCTCGATCGTGCGAGCAGCCTGGCGCCGATGGATGCACGGACCGAGCTCGGCCGGATGTTGCTGCTCTCCACCGAGGCCGGAGTGCTCCGGCATGAGGGCCGGCCGGCCGCCGAGGTCCTGCGCGCGGCGGTGGCAGCGGGCGAGCGATGCCTGGAGCTGGATCCCCGACGCAAGAGACAGGTCCAGTCCGACCTCGGTGACACTCTCGTGGAGCTCGGCCGCGAGGACTGGCTCGCGGGCGAGGATCCGCGGCCGACTCTTCGCCGGGGGCTGAGTCTGGCCGAGGACGCGGCACGCCCCGGACCGCTGGAGAAGGTGCGGCTGGCGTCGAACTACGACGCCGCGGCGGCCGTCCTCGCGGGGATCGGTGATGACTTCCGGCCCTGGCACACCCGCGCGGTTGCGCTCACCGACGAGGTGCTGCGGTCGATCCCCACCCATACGGACTCGATGAGCGTCAAGGGCGAGGTGCTGGCCGACGCGGCGTGGTTCGCCGCGCAGCGCGGCGACGACCCTCGCCCCGGTGTGCCCGAGGCCGCCCGCTGGCTGGAGAAAGCTGCGGCCGCAGGCGAGCGCGGGGTGGAGCTCCAGGAGGCGAAGGCGCTCCTGCCGCTCAGCGAGGCCACCTGGCTCGCGACGCATGGCGGCGATCCAACTCCGAGGCTCGCCCGGGCCGAGCAGGTGCTCGCGTCGCTGCTGGCCGAACGGCCCGATGAGGCGACCGCGCTGGGGCTCCTCGCCGAATGCGCGCGGGTCCGGGCCACCTGGCTGAAGCACCGCGGCCTGCCCGCAGCGGACGAGGCCCGGAAGGGTGTCGCGAAGCTCGACGTCGCCATGGCACACCAGCCGCGTGATCCGCTGCTCTGGGTGCTCCGTGCCCGACTCCTGGTGCTGGCCGAGGAAAGGGCACATGCTCGGGAGAGCCTGGAGCACGCGGTGGCGATGAACGCGCTCGTTCGAGAGGCACCCCTGGCGCGACAGGCGAGAGCCGAGCTCGGACCGTGAAACCAGGGGGAGCGCGTTGCTCCCGTCCATGGGCCCGGGCAGAGTCCCGGCCGGCATGGACCGCCGATCGTTGTTGAAGCGGGCCGGAGTACTGGCGCTTCTCCCGTTCGTTCCCGCGCGTGCCCGCGCCGCGGCGAAGGGGGCGTTCCGGCGGGTGCGTCCCTCCGAGCCCGGCTGGCCCACCGCGGCGCAGTGGGACGCGCTGGGAAAGAGCGTGGAGGGGCGGCTGCTCGAGCTCGAGTCGCCCTTCGCTGCGTGCGGGACCGACCCCAGGGGCGCCGCCTGCACCGAGCTCTTCCGCACCTGGAAGAACCCCTATGCCATCGGGGACTCACCGACGCTGACCCAGACCTCGGGATGGACGGATGCCTGGGTGAGCCAGCCCAGCGCCTACGCGGTCGTCGCCACGCGCGCCGAGGACGTGGCAGCGGCGGTGAGCTTCGCGCGCGCCCACCGCCTGCGGCTGGCGGTGAAGGGCGGCGGGCACAGCTACCAGGGCACCTCCTGCGCTGCGGACTCACTGCTGGTCTGGACGCGGAAGATGAACGCCATCACCCTCCACGACAGCTTCGTCCCCGAGGGCTGCGCGAAGAAGCTGGCGGCGACCCCGGCGGTCTCGGTTGGTGCCGGGTCCATCTGGATGCACATCTACGAGGCGGTCTGCGCCCGCGCTGGTCGCTACGTCCAGGGCGGTGGCTGCGGCACGGTGGGGGTGGCCGGCCTGGTCCAGAGCGGCGGGTTCGGCAGCTTCTCCAAGCAGTTCGGCAGCGCCGCCTCCAGCCTGCTCGAGGCGGAGGTGGTCACCGCCGACGGCAAGATCCGGGTGGTCAACGCCTGCCGCGATCCGGAGCTCTTCTGGGGCCTCAAGGGGGGCGGCGGCGGGAGCCTGGCAGCGCTCACCCGGCTCACGCTGCGAACCCACACCCTGCCTCCGACCCTGGGCGTGGCGTGGATGGAGGTGAAAGCCTCGTCGGATGACGCCTTCCGTGGACTCATCCGGCGCTTCGTCGAGCTCTATGCCGAGCGTCTCTTCAACCCCACCTGGGGTGAGACCATGACCCTGCACGGCGGCGACACCCTGCAGATCCAGATGCTCTTCCACTCGCTGAGTGAGGAGCAGGCTCGGGCCGCCTGGAAGCCCCTGGTCGACGCGGTGGCCGCCGCTCCGGGACAGCTGACGATGAAGCGCGAGCCGACCTTCCTCGTCGTGCCGGGGCGGAAGATGTGGGACACCGAGTTCCTCCGGACCGAGCTTCCGCAGGTCATTCTCCCGGACGATCGTCCTGGCGCGCCTTCCTCGAACGTCTTCTGGAAGAGCAATCTTGGCGAGGCCGGCCAGTTTCTCCACGGCTACGTCTCGGCGTGGATGCCGCAGTCACTGCTGGCGCCGGCGCGGCGGCAGGCCCTGGTCGATGCCCTCTTCGCCGCCTCGCAACACTGGAGCCTTGCCCTGCACTTCAACAAGGGACTCGCCGGGGCACCGCCCGAGGCAATCGCCGCTGCCCGGGACACGGCGACCAATCCCCATGTGCTGGACGCGTTCGCCCTGGCCATCATCGCCGGCGAGGGACCGCCTGCCCGGCCCGGTGTCTCCGGTCACGAGCCCGACCTTGCCCGGGCGCGCAGGGCGGCGAAGGCGATCCACGAGGCGATGGCCGAGCTGCGGAAGGTGGCGCCCGGCACTGGCTCCTACGTCTCCGAGAGCGACTACTTCGAGCCCGACTGGCAGCATTCCTTCTGGGGGACGAACTACCCGAGGCTCCTGGCGGCGAAGCGGAAGTACGACCCGGAGGGACTCTTCTTCGTCCACCACGGGGTCGGGAGCGAGGACTGGAGCGACGACGGGTTCACCTTCCAGGGGTGACCCTTCGGGGCCGAAGAGGGCAGGGGTGCAGTGCCCGACGGTCCAGCCGGCGAGGAGCCCTCGGCGTTCCGCGGGGGGGCGATCCCTGCGTGGAGAGGGGTACAGTCCGCGTTCCACGAACGGCCCGGCCGCTCCGAGGAGGGCAGATGGAACTCGAGTACGCGTTCGAGATGGCTGCCTCGAGCATTCGCTTCGGGCGAGGCGTCACCCGCGAGATCGGGATGGACCTGGCGGAGATGCGGGTCCAGAAGGTGATGGTCCTGACCGATCCCCGGCTGGCGAAGCTGCAGCCCGTGGACACGGTCCTCCAGAGCCTCCGGGACAATCGCATCACCCACGCCCTCTTCGACCGGGTCCGGGTCGAGCCGACCGACGTCTCCTTCCGCGAGGCGATCACCTTCGCCACCGAGGGCGGGTTCGACGCCTTCGTCGCCGTGGGTGGAGGGTCCACCATCGACAC
>JADGQZ010000412.1 GCA_017881345.1 Myxococcaceae bacterium
GAACGGAAAGCGGTACCGGTATCTCATCTCTCGCCGGGCCAGCCGTGCGCCGCTGCTCCGCCGGACGCACTGGGAGGTCTTCGCCCGGCTCGACGTGCAGTCGATGGTCGCGGCGGCCCCGGTGCTGCTCGGGACGCACGACTTCTCGAGCTTCCGCGCCGCGAACTGCGAGGCGCCGCACCCTCGCCGCACGCTGCGCACGCTCTCGCTGCACGAGGACGGCGAGGCGATGCGGATCGAGGTGGAGGGGACGGCGTTCCTCAAGCACATGGTGCGGAACATCGTCGGCTCGCTGGTCGAGGTGGGCCGGGGGAAGCGCCCGCCGGGCTGGGTCGGCGAGGTGCTCGCGGCCCAGGACCGGACGCTGGCCGGGCCGACCGCGCCGGCGCACGGGCTCACCCTGGTCGAGGTGACGTACGGGGCCGGGCCACGACAGACCGAGCCGCAGCGCGGCTAGGCCCGGGGCGCGCCGGCGGGCCCGGGCCCGTCACCCGCCGCGTCTCCCGGGTCCGGCGCCCAGGAGCGCCACGACGTCGTTCGCAGAGCCCCAGGCGAGCGTGTATCCCGCGCCGCCGTGCCCGTAGTGGTGGATGACGCGGCCCGCGCGCTCGAGCCGCACCTCGGGCCGGAAGGGACGGAGCCCCACCGCGTCCCGGAGCACGGGCCCGTGCCGGAACCCTGCGGCGCGCGCGCGCTCGAGGAAGGCGTTGCGCAGACCGGGGTCCGCCGCCGGTGGCACGTCGCCCTCGAAGGGCAGGGCGCATCCGCCGATGACGAGCTCACGCCGCCGCGGAATCACGTAGAACATCGCCGAGAGGTCGCGCTCGTCGCCGTACATCCTCCGGAGGTCCACCTCGCCGGGCGCGACGACCACCGTCTGCCCGAGCAACGCGGACAGCGTCGTGTCACCCGCCAGGCGCCGTGCGCCGATCCCGGTGCAGTTCACCACCAGGTCTCCCGGCACGTCCTCGAGGCGCTCGACGCGGGCGATCTCGATCGGCCGGTCGAGCTGTGACTCGAGCCAGGGGAGGTGCAAGGCCGGCTCCACCCGGGGCGCCTCGAACTCCCAGGCGAAGGGCGCGCCCCTGGGCAGAGGGCGATCGACGCATCTCAGGTCCTCGACCGCCTCGGACCACCAGGGGGGCCGTGAATCGGACGCACACTCGAGCACGGTCAGCACGTCCACGCCCGCCGCGGGCACCGCGCGGCTGAGCGCGAGGAGCCACGCTCGTGTCGTGCGCGCCCACCGGTTCACCTTCTCCCGGGGTCCGACCTCGAACGGGTACCAGACCGCGCCGGCCACGGCCGAGGTCGTTCGCTCCGGGCGCTCGGCCGCGAGGACCCGGACTCGGTGCCCGACCTCCCGGAGGGCGAGGGCCGTGGTCAGCCCCACCACGCCCGCCCCGACGACGGTCACCTCCGCCAAGGGCGAGGCTCCGTCACCGGCTGCGACGAAAGACGAGAGGCTTCTCCAGACTTTCCGTCTGGACCACGAGCTGCCCGCCGACGACCTCGGTCCGCCGTGCGTTCTGGAGGGCGACCAGGAACGCCTTCTCCTGCGCGTCGACCTCGGGCGTGCAGGCCATCCGTGTGGTCGCCAGCTGCCCGACGCGGATGGTCCCGTCCCCGAGCTCCACCGAGCCCGAGTAGCGGTTGCAGGAGGCATTGCCCGCAACGCGGCCGGCCTCGGGGAACTCGAGCGTGGGCCTCCGGTCGTCCAGCACCGGCGTACCGCCCAGGTCCACCAGCTCCCATCCGGAGCCGAGCAGGTACGGGGCCCCGGGCACCATCTTTTCCGCAGGGGGCGGCGCAGGCGGCGTGGAGGCACACCCGAGCACCCCTGCCATGGCCACCCATCTCGTCCAGCACAGTCCGGTCACGAGGGCCTCCTTCCGGTCGTCCAGCCCCACCCTAGCGCGCCTGCCTCGCAAGGGTTCCAATGCACGGTTCCCCGCGAGGGCGTAGGGTCGGATGACCGTCGTGCAGGCCCGGGCTTCTCCGGCGCCACCGACGGTGGGGACCTGGGGTCCCCGGGGAGAACACCATGCTCGACCGTCACTTCGTCTCGTCCGCGCTGCTCGGTGCGCTGATGCTCGTCGTCTCACCTGCGCTCGCCCAGGACCCGGGCAAGCCCTGTCAGGCGGATGTGAAGAAGCTCTGCCCAGGCGTGAAGGCCGGACACGGCGCGATCCTCAACTGCCTCGAGGGCAAGCAGGATCAGATCTCCGACGCCTGCAAGGAAGAGGTGAAGGCCAAGGTCCAGATCGTGATGGACGCCTGCAAGGGAGACGTCGACAAGTTCTGCTCCACGGTCACCCCCGGCCAGGGGAAGATCATCCAGTGCCTGAAGAAGAACCAGGCGCAGGTGAGCGCCGGCTGCAAGAACGTCTTCGCCCAGGCCAAGGCCAAGGCGCAGACGATGCAGAAGGCGCAGTAGCCGCCGGCAGGTGAGACGCTCGGGGTCCGGTCGTGGCGCTCCGGCGTCGCTGGTTGGACCCCTTGTTGCACCCCCTGCAGGGGAAAGCCGCACGCCACCCGTGCGCTGCGCAGATGTTGCGTCCGCACAGCCCGCGGCGCGGTAATGCTGCGCACCCGCGGCCGGGAGGTAATCAATCATGACTTCGACTTGGATTTCCGGAGGCCCGCTCCAGGAGTACTGGGTCGATGCCTGGCAGCGTTCCATCCTCCTCCTGGATACCCTCCGGCAGCGCGGGAACCAGTACCTCGA
>JADGQZ010000413.1 GCA_017881345.1 Myxococcaceae bacterium
GTAGTTGGAGAACTGCGCGTTGCCGGCGGTCTCGGTGAATCCGGCGGCGTAGTACCAGTCGTGGAACCAGTTGACGTTGTAGAAGAGCTGGGTCAACGCGGCGCTCTGCTGGGTGCCTTTGGCGTCGGCGCTGAGGCTCGTGTCGAAGACGTAGTCGAAGGTTGCTGGCGAGGAGGTCGTGCCGCGGCGGTCGTTCGTCCCCGGGGTGAAGCCGTCCGGAGGGGAGATGTCGAGGTACGCATCGGCGTTGTTGCCCAGGGTCTCGGTCGCGCCCGGCGGTAGCCAGGGATCGTTGACCCCGACCACGCCGAGGCTGGAGAGCGTGACCAGCTGGGCCGGGACAAAGGGGGGCTGGAAACCGTCGGGCACTCCCGTGGCGGAAGGCGTGTTGTCGTTTCCTTGCGGACCATCCCAGGGCATGAACAGCCCGCTGCTGTCCGCGTAGACGCGGTAGGTGACCGGGTTGTCGTACGCGACCAGGTTGTTCTTCGAGAGAACCCGACCGTCGTCCGCGGCAATCAAATAGGAATAGAAGCGAGGTTCGCGGGTGGCGTCGTTCCCCAGGTCGACCTCCACGTAGTAGGCGGCCACGAGGCTGTCCTCGGCCAGACGGAAGAGGACCTCCTTGCCACGCGCGGGCTCGGCCCTCAGGTTGGCCCCGACCCGGAGAGCACTCGAGGAGCGCATCCGCGCCTGGTGGTAGCCGCCCGCAGCGGCCCCGTGCCCCTCGAAGTCGCTCGCGTCGAGGTGGACGCCGGACAGGTCGCTGTAGGCACGGACGATGGCGTCGGGAGCGCTCAGCTTGAAAGCGTCACGGGCCCGCGATCCGCGAAGCTTGGCCGCTGCCGGGAGATCGCCGGTGACGAACCCCGTCATCGCGACCACATTCCAGCTGCGGTCCATGGCGACCGAGAGCTGCTCTCCGAGGACCTCGATGCCGTCGATGCTCCGGCCGAAGCGAGCGATGATCGCGCCCCGGCCGGTGTCGTGGAGGTCGCGGAGCTGCAGCGCACCGACCTGCGCCGGATCGAGCCGGTAATGGGCTGCGTACCGTGCGATGTGCTGGCGGGCGGCAGCTTCGGGGCTCGCCGGGCGGGTCGCGAGCTGGGAGTCGCGGTCGGCCCAGAGGAAGGTCGGGACCCTGGCGACGGAATCGGTCGAGCTGACGCGGGCTCGCACCGGCCCCGCACTCGCCACGGTCTGGCTGGCGGAAGGTGCAGCTGGTGAAGAGCCGCCTCCCTGGCCGCACGCCGAGAGGACGACGAAAAGCGCCACCACCAGGAGCAGAAGCCTCGAAGACACACCGCACCTCACCGTGATTTGGGGGCGCGACTTTGCCCTCGCTTGCTTGCAAGGTGCAACGACATGTCTGTAGCAACGCGCTGCGAAATAGCGGGTCCCGCTCATGACGCGCGGCGTTGTCCCTTTGGGCGAACCGTGGCCCTCGGCCTCAGCTCGAGGATCTGGCGACGTCGATCACGGCCTGGGCGAAGGCCTTGGGCGCCTCCTGCGGGACGTTGTGGCCGATCCCCTTCAGGATCCGGTGCGAGTACGGCCCGGTGAACATGCTGGCGTAGGCCTTTCCATCGGCGAGCGGTCCGTCGAAGTCACTGGCGATGGTGATCGTCGGAACGGAGATCGTCGGCCGCGCGAAGAGCTTCTTCTCGAGGTCGTCATACCTCGGCTCGCCCTTGGCGAGACTGAGTCGCCACCGGTAGTTGTGAATGACGATCGCCACGTGGTCCGGGTTCTCGAAGGAGGCTGCGGTCCTGTCGTAGGTGGCGTCGTCGAAGTGCCACCGGGGGGACGCGAGCTTCCAGATGAGCTTGTTGAAGTCGTGCCGGTTCTTGTCGTAGCCGCGCTGGCCGCGATCGGTCGCGAAGTAATACTGGTACCACCAGCCGTACTCGGCCACCGGAGGCAACGGCTGGAGGTTCGCCTCCAGGCTGGTGATCAGATAGCCGCTGACCGCGACCGTGGCGATGCAGCGCTCCGGCCAGAGCGCCGAGATGATGTTCGTCGTTCTGGCTCCCCAGTCGAAACCGGCGACGATCGCCTTCTCGATCTTGAGGGAGTTCAGCAGCTCGATCATGTCCAGGGCGACGACCGATTGCTGCGCGTTCCGGACGGTCTCGGCGGAGAGGAAGCGCGTGGATCCGAATCCGCGGAGAAAGGGGACGATGACCCGGTAGCCGGCAGTCGCCAGCAACGGGGCCACGTCCACGTAGCTGTGGATGTCGTACGGCCAGCCGTGGAGGAGCAGGACCGGGCGGCCACCTGCCGGGCCGACGTCGGCGTATCCGACGTTCACCAGGCCCGCGTCGATCTGCTTGAGAGAGCCGAACGAGGTCTGGGACGGGCCCTTGCCGGACGGGGCACTGGCCGGCGCCGGTCCGCTCGATCGAGCTCGAGCGGAGGAAAGTAGCCCGAGGGAACTGGCGGTGAAGGCCGTGGTCGCACTCGCGAGAAACCGACGGCGACCGGGGTTGGTGGGCTCGGACATGGTCGAGGTCCTCCGGGGGGAAGCGCTTCTTACCTTGCGCGACTCGCAATCCTCCTGCGGTTGAAGCTCGACGAACGAGCACGTCAACCGTTGAACTCGAGCGAGGCGATCGCGGCCGCGCATGGCGGCGGATCCGTCGGGCGGTCGAACCATCTCGGCGAGGGCCCTGGACTTGTCGGTCTGACCGGGCCAAGGACGAGCAGGTCATTCTCCAGATCGTCGGCTACGGACCGAGCGGAACGACGCTGGTGAACCCCGCGCTCGGGGACACCGCCTCGTCCCTGGCCAAGTAGGAGTCAGCTCCCGGCGGGCGCAGCGTCCGGAGGGAGCTCGGGCTCGGGGGCCTCCGCGGACCTGGTGACCCGGCCGGTCCACTGCTGGAACATCACCGGAAGAACGAGCAACGTCAGGAGGCACGCCGAGACGGTGCCCGCCACGATGACCACCGCCAGCGGTCGCTGCGTCTCGCTCCCGATGGCCCTCGACAGCGCAGCGGGGACGAGCCCCAGGGCTGCCAGCGAGGCGGTCATCAGCACCGGGCGCAGCCGCTCCCGTGCCCCCTCGAGGATGGCCACCTGCACCGGATCGCCGCGGCGATGGCGGTCGGCGATGGCAGACATGACGAGCACCCCGTTGAGCGCCGCCTGTCCGATGAGGGCGATGAAGCCCACCACGGCGGCCACGCTCAGCGGAAAGCCGGCGAGGGCCAGGCCGAAGACTCCGCCGACCAGGGCCAGCGGGACATTGAGGAGCGTCAGCAGGGCCAGGGTCAGCGAATCGAAGGCCTTGAACAGGAGCACCAGGGTGATGATCAGCGCGACCGGGACGACCATCGCCAGCCGAGCCATGGCGCGCTCCTTGTTCTCGAACTCGCCGCCCCACTCGATCGCCATCCCCGCGGGAAGCGGAGCCTCCTGCTCGAGCCTCGCCCTGGCCTCCGAGACGAAGCCACCCAGGTCCCGGCCCCGGACGTTCATCCGGATGCCGATGTAGCGGCGACCGTTCTCCCGATTGATGCTCGCCCGTCCCACGCCCGTCCCCACGTCCGCCAGCGCTCCGAGCGCGACCAGGTTCCCGCCCTCCACCGGGACCCGCAGGCTCCGGAGCTTCTCCAGGTCGTCGCGCGCCGAGAGTGGAAGCCGCATCACCACGTCGAACCGGCGCTCGCCTTCCCAGAAGTCCGCCACCGGCCGGCCGCCCACCGCGGTCTGGAACACGCGCTGGAAGTCGCCGAGGCGGATCCCGTAGCGCGCCAGCGCCTTGCGGTCGGGGGTGATCTGGATCTGGGGGACCTCGCCGCTCTTCACGATCCCCAGGTCGGCGACCCCGCGCACCTTGGCGATGATCGCCTTGGCCTTCTCCGCCTGCCCCTGGAGCGCCACCAGGTCCGAGCCGTAGAGCTTGACCGCGATCTGTCCGAACTGGCCGCTGATGTTCTCGTTGACGTTGTCGCGGATGGGCTGGCTGAAGTTCGCCTCGATCCCCGGAATCGCGTCCAGGTCGTGCCCCAGGTCGGCGATGACATCGGAGAGGTCGTCGATCCCGCGCGGCCACTGCTCGGGCGGCTTCAGCCGGACGAAGAACTCGAGGGTGTTGGTGAGCGTCGCGTCGGTCCCGTCCTCGGGCCGACCGAGCTGCGAGAGAATGCTCTCCACCTCTGGCTTCTGGGAGAGGAGCTGGGTGATGCGGGGAACGAGCCGCCGACCCTGGTCGAGCGACACGTTCGACGGGAGCGTGAAGGTGACGTAGAGCGCCCCCTCGTTGAGCTCGGGGAGGAACTCGCTTCCCAGGCGGGGCAGGGTCAGGGCCGCCGCGGCGAGGAGGAGCGCCACCGCCCCGAGCACCCGCCACGGCCGGGCGAGGCAGAAGCGCAGCGTGGCGTCGTAGGCCCGTGCTGCCACCCGCAGCACGGGGGATTCGCGGGGGTGGAACGGTCCGCGGTAGGCGATCGCCGCCAGGACCGGCACCAGGGTCACCGAGAAGAACAGGGCACCCGACAGCGCGGCGACGACGGTGTTGGCCATCGGCGCGAAGATCCGGCCCTCGACGCGCTCGAGCAGGAAGATGGGAAGGTAGGCGGCGATGATGATCAGGAGCGCGAACACCGTGGGACGCACCACCGCTCCGGTCGCGGCCCGGATGGAGGTGACCGTTGTCTCCTTCCGGTGTGACAGGGCCAGGCGGGCCAGGATGGCCTCGATGATCACCACCCCGCCGTCGACGATCACCCCGAAGTCCACCGCCCCCATCGAGAGGAGGTTCGCGCTCATTCCGCGCAGGCGCAGGTAGATGAAGGACGTCAGGAGCGAGAGCGGGATGAGCACCGCGACGATCAGGGCCGCCTTCAGATCCAGGAGGAAGACGAAGAGCACCAGGGTCACCAGCGCCGCGCCCTCCAGGAGGTTCCGGCCCACCGTCCGGAGCGTGGTTCCCACGAGCTCGGTCCGGTCGTAGAACGGCTCGACGTGCACATCGTCGGCCCGCAGCCGACGGTTGATGGAAGCCACCGCCTCGCGCACCCGGGCCAGGACCACCGAGGGGTTCTCCCCGCGGCGCATCAGCACGATGCCCTCCACCGTGTCGTGGTTGTCGCCCCGGCTCACCACCCCCTGCCGGGGGGCCCAGCCCTCGGCGACGTCAGCCACGTCCTTGACGAAGACCGGGGTGCCGTCACGGCTCGCCACGCTCACGAAGCGTACGTCGTCGATGCCGTGGAACAGACCGTCGCTGCGGATGACGAACTGCTCGGCGCCCCGCTCCAGGATACCGCCGCTGGCGTTCAGCGAGCCGGCCCGGATGCTCTGCTCGAGGTCGTCGAGGGTGAGGCCGAAGGCCGCCAGTCGCAGCGAATCGGGCTGGACGTGGATCTCGCGAACCAGCCCGCCGTAGCTGACGACGTCGGCGACACCGTTCGCCCGGAGCAGCATCGGTCGCACCACCCAGTCCTGGAGCGTGCGGAGGAGGCGGGGGTCGCCGCCCGCGCCCTCGAGCGTGTAGCGGTACACCTCGCCGATGGGCGTGGCGAATGGACCGAGCTGGGGAACGACACCCTCGGGGAGCTCGGCGGCGCGCAGTCGCTCCAGGACCTGGGCCCGGGCCGCGAGACCGTCGACGCCGTCGAGGAAGGTGAGGGTCACGAACGAGAGGCCGAAGAGGGAGAGGTTCCGCAGGCGCGCGACGCCCGGGGTTCCGTTGAGTGCCCGCTCCAGGGGAAGGCCAACCTGGCGTTCCACCTCCTCGGCGGGCTGGCCGGGGTACAGCGTGATGACCTGGACCTGCGTGTCCGTCGGATCGGGAAAGGCCTCGACCGTCAGCTGTCGAAAGGAAACCCAGCCGAGCAACGCGACCACGGCGGTTGCACCGAGCACGGCGGCCCGATTCTGCAAACAGAAGGCAATCCACCGATCGAACACGCGGGCGGGAGAGGTTAACCGCTCGCGCCGCGAGGGATTCGACGCCACTTATCGTTGCAACTCGATGGCAATGCCGGGCGTCAGCTCGGCGCTAGAGCCCTCGACGAGCGGCGGACAGGCCCAGGCCCACGAGCAGCGCCAGGAGCGGCAGGGCCACCCCGGAGCCATGGGTGGAGGCCGAGCAACCACTGCCGGTACCGCCCGACAGGCCCGGGCCGAGGGGAGGATTCGGACTGCCACCGCCGCCGCCGCCGCCACCACCGACGTCCTCGAACAGCCTGGCCGCTGGCAGCGCGGTTCCGTCGCTCCGGAGCGTCAGCGCGCTGGCAACGCTGCTCCAGTCGATGACCGCCGTGAACTGCCGTCCATCGAAGCGCATGGGCACGAGGACGACTCCGGCGTCGAAGCTGCCGAAGGCCTCGTTGCTGACCACCAGGTTCTCGATCAGGCAGTCGACCCGTCCGGCGCAGACGCCAGCGTCGGTGGCGACCGTCATCGTGCCCACGAGGGGCGCCCCGGCAACGTCGAGGTCGTGGATGGAGAGGGTCTGCCCGCTGCGATCGATGAGCAGCGCATAGTGCGCGAGCGGCCCGTCGTAGAAGGCGCCACCGAGGGGAACCGCGTCGAGTCGGGTGACGATCGCGAAGCCACCGTCCGGCGTCGCCAGATCGAGCGCCATCAGCGCCGGCGAGCTCCCCGCGTCCGCCACGGTGTAGAACTTGCCTCCCGCGAAGGGTCCGGGGACGCCGGCATTGGCGCTGCCCAGGGGGAAGGCGCCCGCGGGTGGGGGCACCCGGACGCTCGCGGTGGTGGTGATCGGCCCGCCCGAGAGACGGTGCACCGTGTCGATGAACCACAGTGTCGGGTCGCGGGCCTCGACGAGCAGCAGCTCGTCGCGGCGCGAGCGCCCCCAGAAGCCGTACGGCTGGCCGGGACTGAGGAGCGTGAGCGAGCCGGTGTCGAGCCGGTACCACGAGGTGGGGACGTCGAAGCCGGTCGCGTTCGCCGCACCGGCGAGGAACCAGTTCTCGGAACCCTGCCCCTGGTGGACCCTGAGCACGAGCGCGCCTCGAGCGCCCGGGGTCAGCTCCTGGACGATCTGACCGGCATCGGGGCCGTCGAGCGCGACCAGGCGGGTGCGCGTTCCGTCGAGCGCGTCCGCCGTCAGCACCGCGTTGAGAGAACCAGGGATGGGATAGAGCCCCGGCGGGGTCACCGACTGTCCGCCGTCCGGCGGCTGGAAGGGACGGACCTCGAAGCGGGGGACCACCGGCGCGGGCGCGGCCGAGGTGTCGAGGCAAGGGAGGAGGAGGAGCGCACCGAGCGCGATCCAACGCACGACGAGGATGCTATTGCCCTCGATGGCTCATCGGCCATGAGGCGCGCGTGACCCTGTGCCGCGAATGCACAGCACATCCGGGCGCAGTCTCCGGGAATCGGTCGACCCTGTCGCTCTGGGGGGTCGCCCATCAGTCGCCCTCGAAGAGCCGGAAGACGCCCGGAGCGCGTCCGCGCCACGCCGGCTCGCTGTGGGGCGAGCCGCTGCTGAAGACGTAACTCGTCCGTGCGCCGCAGCCCAGCGCCGTCAGCACGTCGCGCATCTGGGCGTTCTCGCAGAAGTTGTCCGCCGAATTGGGCGTGTCGTCCTGGATGCCGTCGCCGTCGCTGTCGACGCATCCGCTTCCCGGACCACCTCCCGAGTCGACGTAGAACGTCCCGGTCGGGCAGGTCCCCATCGCGGCCCAGGCCTGGATCTCGGTGAGGTTGTGCACGCCCGTGCCGATGGATCCCCAGCCGAACGTGCCGGAGAGGCTGGCCACGAATTGGTAGGCATCCGGATAGCGCCGCTTGATGACGTAGGAGATGAGTCCGCCCAGCGAGCTGCCCATCACGCCCACCCGGGCGGTCTTCCCGTAGCGGGCCTCGACGAACGGTCGAACCGTGAGCTCCACGAAGTCCGCGTAGTCGAGCCCCTTCCCGCCGAGCGTCTGGCTGGTGATGACGTCCTGCACCGCCGTGTACTCGGCGATCCGGTCCGGGGTGTTGTCGATCCCCACCACCAGCGTGCTCGGCCCGGCGGCTTGCTGGAGGCCCCACCCGCCGAACGGTGAGGGACCGAAGAGGTTCTGCCCGTCCTGCACGAACATGGTGTGCGTCGGCGCCTCGGCCGGAACGAGGACGCGGAGCGTTCGCGAGGTGAGCTTCGTGTCACCGATTCCTGGCCAGCGCTCGAGGTGCACGCCGCCGAGCGAGACGAAGGAGAGAGTCGCCGTTCCGGAGTACGAGAAGTAACGCGACAGCGGATCGCTGAACGGGTCTCCGGCGCCGGTCAGGAAGCGGTACTCGACGCCGGCGGGTGCCGGGATGCGGACCACCGCCCAGGCCAGGCCGGCATTCGCCGTGAGCTTGACGCTGGGAAAGGCTCCCGACGTGCTCTCCAGGACGTACGGCCCCTGACCCTGATCGCGGATGGCGAACAGGAACCCCTGGCTGGTGGAGATGGGCCAGCCGCCGGAGCGTGCCACCTCCGCCAGCCCGCTGTCCGGGTCGAGCCGACCGTCGAGGACGTTCCGGACGATGATCGCATCGCCCTCGGCGGGGATCTGTGCCGAGGCCTGCGGCGCCCCGTTGCTGCAGCCGGCGAGCAGGACGAGCACGGACGGGACGAGCAGGAGGCGGCGCATGGCCGGATAGAACGCCCGAGCCAGTGCGCGCTGCAACGATTTAGATGCGGCCCGGCCAGCCCTGGCCCGCCCGCGCATGGGCCGCGTGGATGGGGTCGAGCACGACATCCGGCAGCGGACCCTCGGCGATGGCCCTGGCAGCAAGGGCGAGATGGGCCGGGCTCGCCGTCCCCACGAGGATGGCGCTGACGCCTGGGCTGAAGGCGGCGAAGCGGGCGGCGAGCGCGTCCCAGGCCAGGCCTGCGGGGTCGAGCTGCAGCACGCCGAACCGCTCCCAGGCCTCTGCGACGTCAGGGGCATCAGGTCGGGTCTCGAACCGCCACGGGGCGTTGCCGAGAGGTCGCTTGGCGAGGACTCCGACGCCGCGGCGTTCGGCCTCGGGCAGGGCGCCGGAGAGGACGCCCTGGTCGACGAGGCTGACCGAGCACTGGACGACGCCGAAGGCGCCCGAGCGCACCGCCCAGTCGAGCGCTTCGTTCTCGCCGGAGTACGCGGCCACGCGTACCTTGCCCATGCGGACGCTCCGGTGCAGGGCCTCGATGACCTCGCCGCGCTCGAGCACCTCGCGCGGGCAGGAGTGAAGGTGCACCAGGTCGATGATCTCGGTCCGGAGCCGCTCCAGCGCGCCGTCCACGCCGGCCTCGATCGAGGGACCGGTCCAGTCCGGGACACCGGGCACGCCGTAGCCGAGCTTGGTGGAAAGGACCACCGATCGACGGCGACCCTGGAGGCTGCGCCCGAGGCGCTCCTCCGAGGCGCCATAGCTTCGCGCGGTGTCGACCAGGGTGACGCCCAGCTCGAGCGCCGTGCCCAGCAGCCGGTCCACATCCGCATCGGTGGTCTCGGGCCCGCCGATCCGCCCGGCGCCGAGCCCGAGCGCGGAGACCGCCAGGCCGGTGCTGCCCAGTGGACGGGAGGGAAGCGCCACGCTCACGGGCGGGGAAGATGCCAGAGAATCCCGCGCGCTGCTCGCCGAGAGCGTCCGACGTCCGGCTCGCCCCGGCATCATCGGCGCGGTGCTCGAGCGGCACCTCGCGACGTTCGAGTGGCCGTCTCCCGACGAGCCCCACCGCGTGGTCGAGGATGCCGTGGCGCTCGAGGAGTGGCCCGCCACCGAAGCGTCGGGCTGGTGAAGCGCTGCGCCGGGCCGCCCTGCA
>JADGQZ010000046.1 GCA_017881345.1 Myxococcaceae bacterium
CTCAGCCGTACGACTTCTCCTTCTTCTCCTGCTCTTCCTTGCAACGGATGCAGAGCGTCGTCACCGGGCGCGCCTCGAGGCGCTTGGCGGCGATCGGCTCCTCGCACCGCTCGCACACCCCGAAGGTGCCGTCGTCGATGCGCATCAGCGCCTTCTCGATCTTCTTGAGCAGGAACTTCTCCCTGTCCCGGAGACGAAACACCATCGACTGGGCGTACTCGCTGGAGGCGAGGTCGATCTCGTCCGGGAGGTCGTCGGTGTCGAAGTTGGACTCCTCCATGAGGGTCTTCTTCGCGCTCTCGAGGAGGGCGTACTTGCTGTCCTCGAGCATCTTCTTGTAGCGCTTCAGATCTTTCTGATTCAAAGGTGCGACTCCGTGACCCTGCCGTCGCCGGGGTGGGTCCGGGCCGTCCAGCGGACGTCCCGTCACCTCGGAAAAAAAGGCCGTGAGTCTTATCTCGCGCCGCGGCGAAGTCAAGGTAACCTGGCGTGCCCCATGGTGGATCCCGAGAAGAGCGCGCGGCAGGAGCGGCAGGAGATGACCCGGTTCGACCGGGAGTTCCTGCGCTCCGCTCTGGCGCTCGCGGGCAAGCCGGACATCGATCACTTCCTCTACATCTGCGACACGCCGATCGCCGCCGACGACCTGCGACGGAAGCAGGCCAAGGCGAAGCTGGTCTACGCGGTCACCTCCGAGCAGATCGCCGCCGAGCTCCAGGGCCGCAAGCAGCACGCGCTGGTCATCCCGGCCTACGACTACAGCCGCGTGGAGCGGGTGAAGGTGGCACTGGTCTCCGCGCTCGCCCAGGGGGCGTTCAAGGAAGGTGACCTGGTGCTGTGCATGACCGGCCGGGTGGGCCGGGCGCCGGACACCCTGATGCAGATGCGCATCGGGGGCTCGCTCGACGATCGGGTCGCCATCGAGGGCATCAAGCTGGGAGACCAGTTCAACAGCCAGGTGGTGGACGCGCTCATCCAGCTGGCGCTGCAGATCGGGCAGGAGGGCTACGAGGGCCACCCGGTCGGCACCATCATCACCATCGGCGATCACAACAGCGTGCTCGAGAAGAGCCGGCAGATCACCATCAACCCCTTCCAGGGCCTCGGCGAGAGCGAGCGAAACGTGCTCGACCCGCGCATCCGCGAGGCGATCAAGAACTTCTCGGTCCTGGACGGCGCCTTCGTCATCCGCGAGGACGGAGTGGTGCTCTCCGCCGGCCGCTACCTGTCCGCCGGTGACGAGGACGCCAAGGTGCCGCTCGGTCTCGGTGCGCGCCACGCCGCTGCGGCCAACATCACCGCCGCGACGCAATGCCTGGCGCTGGTGGTCAGCCAGACCTCGGGCGCGGTCCGCCTCTTCAAGGACGGCACCATCCTGCTCGAGCTGCACCAGAGCGCCCGCAGAACCTGATCGCGCCGCTCGTCGGTCACGGACCCTCCCGGTCCTCGCGCCACACCTCCGCCAGGGCGTGGGCCCGCTCCACCTCGTCGCGCGCGGCATCGACCGCCACCAGTCGTCGGATCCGGTCCGCCCGGGAGCGCTGGGCCTCGGAGGCCAGCGCCGTTCCCGCGACGAGCCGGGCGACGGCCACGTCGCGCTCGGAGCGCAGCCGGTCCACCTGATCGCCCACCCGGCGCGCCGCCTGCTCGAGCTGCTCGACGTCCGACCCGGTGCGGACGAGCTCCTCCCGGAGCGCGCTCGCGCGGCCGTCCTCGCGGAGCGCGTCGGCCCGGAGCACCTCGGCGGTCCGTGCGTCGCCGGCGGCCCTCGCCCGGTCCGCGCGATCCTGCAGCGTCCGGCTCACCTGCTCCATCCCCGAGAGCTCGCGCCCGAGCCGGGAACGCACCGTCAGCAGGGTGGCGGTCGCGCGCCGGAGCTCGGCCGCCTCACCGGACAGGTCCGACACGAGGTCGTCGTACGCAGCGATCGGGTCCGGCACGGGAGCCGGACGCCGGCGGAACCAGCGGAAGGCCATGGGGCGCGCCGACTCTAGCGCACCGGCCGGCAGAGCAATCGGAGCCGGCGCAGCGCCTCGGCCGTCCTGGGGCCGGGCCGCGCGTGCCGCGTGAGGTGCGCCGCGACGGGGACCTCGCGCTGCGCGAGGAGATGCTCGAGCAGCAGCACCGCCTCGCTCGCCCGCTGCTCGAACGGAGCGAGCGAGGCCGCCTCGGCGATGGCCTCGAGCGCATCCACCGTCCACGCATCGTCGGTGGCATCCGGCTGGGTGGGCTCGGGGAACATGGCATCGAAGCGTGGCGCGTCGACCGGCGACGGACCGGGCTCCTCCCCCGCTGCGAGCCGGGCCAGCGCCTCGAGGTGTGGCCGGAGCTGCTCGAGGTCCACCCCCTGCACGCGCTCGGGCCCCGGGAGGAGCGTGGCCGGCCGGAAGTCGAAGTCCACGGGCATGCCGGCGAGGCTCGCGTCATCGAGGTGCAGCCACCCGGCGTCCCGGCCCGACGCGCGCAGCCGGGCCACCCACCCCTTCAGCCACGGGTTCTCGTCTCCGAGGCACACCACCCGGAGCGAGACCGGCAGCCCCCGGAGCGCCGACCACGCGGCGTCGATCCGCTCCAGGTCGATCGCGTCCTCGCCGTCGGTGACCACGACCAGGAGCGCCGAGGCGAGGGCCGGGTCGCGCCGCGCCTCGTGCAGCCACCGCGCCGCTCCGGCGAGCGCAGCGCTGAGCTCGGTCATCCCCGCGCTGGGGCCCCCGCCGAGGAGGCGGCCGATCCACGCCCGCGCGGAGTCGGCGGTCTCGATCCGCTCGAAGGCCAGGGTCCGGTCGCCGAAGAAGCAGAGGTCGAGCGGATCCACCGGGACGCCCCCGAGCGCGGCGCGGCGGATCGCGTCCAGCTCGGCCAGGAGAAGACCGTCGCGCAGCCGCGCCCGTCCCCCGCGCATCGAGCCCGAGGCGTCGGCCAGGTACACCCGCGCCCGGACCCGGCGGGCTGGACGGGGCGACGTGCCTCCCACCAGCCGCCGCACCCGCTGCGCGCCGGAGGCGAGATCGTGCACCAGCCGGCGCGGGTCCTCCACCACGAAGTCACGGACGTCGGTCACGCTCGAGGTGACGGCCAGCTCGAGCCGCCGGTCCGGGGCGATCTGCCGCACATCGGCCGAGGCCACGCGCTCAGCCGCGAGCGGAGCGTCGTCCCAGGCGACGAGTCGCGCCGCCGCCCGTCCGAGATCGAGGAGCGGGCGGTCGTGCGTGCCGGGCTCGAAGAGCAGATCCACCAGGCGGTCCTCACGGGCGGCTTCGGCAGGGTCGGGGCGGGACGAGACCGGCCCCGACACCGGGAGCTCGAGACGGAACGCGTCCAGGGCGGCGCGGAGCTCGAGCGCAGCCCCGGTGCGGCCCGACTCCACCGCCCGGAGGTACTGGATGCGAAGCGCCGCGTACGCCTCCCGCGGCTCGGTGCGGGCGCGGGTCATCGCCCACTCGGCCTGCCGGCGCCAGCCCCGCACGTCCGCTGGAACGGCCGCATCCCAGGTGCGATCTCTCGCCGCGCGGAGGCGCAGCTCGGTCGCATCCTCGTCCAGCGCGCCCGCCTCGAGCAGGGCGTGTGCGCGCTGCACGTCGAGGCGGCGGCGCTCAGGGTCGGCGACCTCGCCCAGCCCCCGCTCCAGGAGGAAGCTCGCCACCGCGGTCCGGGGGCGGGCCCATCGGCGCTGCGGAAGAGGCTGTGGCAGCTGCACCGGCCACTCGGGGAGCACCTCTGCCTTCCCCTCGAGCAGATCCGCGGTCCGGACCACCCGCTCGGCGCGGAGGAAGGCCCGCTCGAGCCGCGACCGCTCCCCCACCGCCCACCGGCCATCGCGCGTGCGCCGGCTCCAGGCGAGGCGCGCCTCCAGCGCTGCGAGCGCGGCATCCGCCCGCGCCCCGAAGCGCCTCGCCAGCTCGGCCTGGCTGCCTTCGCGCCGCGCCAGGCGCAGGAGCAGGCGAAGGTCCGCAGCGGTGTGCACCCCCGCCCGGGTGAGCCGGGCATCGAGGGTCTCCAGCGGCTCGAGCGACGGCGGCTGGCCCGGGCGAAGGAGGCTCCGGCGCGGCCCGTCGGCGCGGAGCCGCTCGAACCTCGCCCGGAGCTGCTCCAGACGGTCCGCCCGCACCGGCGGCTACTCCCGCGCCGCGAGCAGGGCGCGGCTGAAGGTCCCGAACCCGTCCGCCAGCGCGGCGAGCTCGGCGCGGAGGTCCTGTGCCCTCCGGGCGGTGGGGCCGTTGCCGGCGGCTTGCAGCTCGGCGTCGAGCCTCGCGAACTCGCTCTCCTTCAGGACCAGCGCCGGGAAGCGGCTGGCCACGAGGGACGCGAGGCGCTGGTGCGTGTCCGGGCCTCCCGCCGGCGCGCCGTGCGGCGCGAGCGCGGCATGGAGAGCGTCATACCACCGGCGGAGATACGTCAGCCGCGCGGCGAGGCCATCCAGCGGGTCCGTGCCACGCGGATCCTCCCCGAGCCTGCCCAGCGCCCGCTCCGCGTCGCTGCCCGTCCCGTTCAGGCCCGCCCGGTAACGACGGTACGCCTCGCCCGACA
>JADGQZ010000414.1 GCA_017881345.1 Myxococcaceae bacterium
GAGGTGGCCCGGCTCCTCCAGAGCGAGGAGCGCGACGAGCTCCGGCACCTGATGGACCGCTACAACAAGACCATCCAGGTGAAGCCCCAGGTCACCTACCACCGGGAGCAGTACGACATCTACGGCCGCAGCGCGCACGGCGAGGACCACAAGGTGGCCTCGTCGTCGTCGACCCTCCGCGCGGCCGAGGGCGTGGGCCTGCCGATCGAGCGGGCAGAGCCAGTGGCCCGCGAGCGCGGCGGCGGGGGCGATCGGGAGCGGGGCCAGCGTGGCGGCCGCAACCGCCGAGGCGGCCGTGACCGGGACCGGGACCGCGGTGACCGGGGTGACCGCGGTGACCGCGACCGGCGCGAGGGCGGAGGCGGCGGAGGAGGAGGCGGCGGCGGTGCCGCGCCGGCTCCGGGCGGCTCGAGCGTGGACAAGGCGCCGGGGGCCTGAGGGCGGCAGGTGACGGCGACGGCCCTCACCCCGAGGAGATCCGGCGAGGCGGCGCGGCGCATCCGGGCCGTCTTCTCCGGATACCGGGGCGAGCACCTCGGGTTGCGCGCCTCGGCGCTCACGTACATCAGCATCTTCTCGCTGGTCCCGATGGCGGTGGTCGGGCTGGTCCTCCTGCGCGCGGTGGGCGAGGAGGCCTTCGAGCGCCGGATGGAGCACCTCATCCTGCGCCTGCTCTCACCCGGACTTGCCGAGAGCGCGCTGGCGACGCTGCGGGGCATCCTCAACGAGGCCTCCGCGCGCGTCGCCGGCTCGGTGGGCTTCGTCGCCCTGGTGGTGTCGGCCATCCCGCTGGTGCGGATGCTGGACCAGTCGCTGAACGAGGTCTGGAACGTGCGGGAGAACCGGCCCTGGGCGGTGCGGTTCCTCGTCTGGCTGGCTGCGCTGTTCGCGGTGCCGCTGCTGCTCGGCACCGTCGTGTCCGCCAGCTCGGTGCTCCGCCGGTTCCTCCACGAGGCCGGTGTCCCCTTCAGCGGGGAGATCCTCTCGGTCGTCTCGATACTGACGGCCATCGGGTCACTCACCCTGCTCTACGTCGTCACCCCCAACTGCCGGGTGCGCTGGGGGATGGCCTTCATCGGCGCCGGCGTGGCGGGGCTCCTCTGGACGATCCTGCGGGCGGGGTACGCCGGGTTCGCCGCCGAGACCTTCCGCTACGGCGTGCTCTACGGCTCGCTCGGCGCCATCCCGCTCTTCCTGCTCTGGCTGTACCTGAGCTGGTTCATCGTGCTCGCTGGCTCCCGGCTGGCCTATGCGCTGCAGAACGCCCGCTACCAGTCGGTGTGGCCCGCCCTGGTGGGCCATCCGCGCGGACGGGAGCTGGCAGCGGTCCGCATCGTCCAGCACCTCACGCGGGCCTGGGTCGACGAGAGCCGCTCGCCGGACCGGGCGACGCTGTCCCGGGAGATCGAGCTCCCCGAGCACGTGGTGCAGCCCATCCTCGAGGCGCTCCGGGACGCGGAGCTGGTCCACGAGGGGAAGCTCTCCGGCTGGAGCCCGGCACGGGATCCGGCCCAGCTCACGCTCGGCCAGGTCACCGCCGCGCTCGGCGGGCACGGCCTCGGTCCCGCGGACGGGCTGGACACCTCCCTCCCCGCGAAGGACCTCGCGCTGATCGACTCGGTCCTCCTGGCGGCCGACATCGAGTCCGCACGGAACCTGGGCTCCTGGAGCTGGCTGGACCTCGCCGCTCTCGAGCGTCGGCCGCCCCCACCAAAATCCTGAGGCATTGCCGCAACTTGTCGCAGGCCCCCGCTTGCCTTGCGCCCAGGATTCTGCAAGTGTCCAGAACCACTGGCGGGTTCGCCGACCTGCCGAGGGAGCGTCCCGGCGATGCTGAAGAGCGATCTCATCAACATCCTCGTGTCCAAGCGCGGGATCACGCAGAAGCAGGCCGAAGCGACCATCGAGACGATCTTCGAGTCGATGAAGGATGCCCTCTGCCGTGGAGAAAACATCGAGATCCGCGGGCTTGGCGCCTTCCACGTGAAGCACTACGACGGCTACCAGGGGCGGAACCCCAAGACCGGACAGGTCATCCCGGTGAAGCCCAAACGTGGCCTCCTCTTCCGGACGGGCAAGGAGCTGCGGGACCGGGTCAACCGTGCCACGCCCACCACCCGCGCGGATGGATCGTCGAGTGACGAGGACGCGGCCTAGGTCAAGGCGGCCGCCCTGGCCTAGGCAGAGAGCCTCCCCAGCGGCTTGACCCGGAGCGCCGGGTCCAGCTCGGCGTAAGCCAGCACCGCCACCTCGGGAAACGCCCCCTCGCAGAGCGCGCGGAGCGTCCGGCGGACGTCTCCCGAGGCCAGGAGCACGGCCCGCCCGTCCTGAACCAGCCCTCCGACCGCCTCCAGTACCGCCTGGACTCGCTCGGGCTCGAGCGCGGGGATGCCATCGACGGTGCGCGTGCGCAGCGCTTCCTCGAGCGCCGGGTCCACCAGCCAGGCGAAGAGCGCGCCCGACGGCGCGTGCTGGTGACTGATCCACCGCGCCAGCGCCTGCCGGCATCGCTCGGCCAGGCCGGCGGCGTCGCCCTCGACGCCGGGTGAGGCGAGCGTCTCCAGCACCCCGCGCAGGTTGCGGACGCTGACTCCCTCCTGGAGCAACCGTCGGAGCACGTCGGTGAGCACCGGCAACGGGACCTTCTCCAGCACCGGACGGACGAGGGCCGGGCTTCTGGCCTCGAGCCCGTCGAGCAGCAGCTGGACGTCCTGGAGCCCGAGCAGCGCCGGAGCGTGGCGCCGGGCGACGCCGGCCAGGTGCTCGACGACGACCTCCGCCGGGGCGAGCGCGTCGAGCCCGGCCAGGACGATGCGGTCCCGGGCCGGCTCCGGCACCCGTGCCAGCGCGCGGCCGGTGGACGGATCCTCCACCGGCTCGGCGTCGACGGAGAGGAACCCGAGCTCGACGGCCGCGCTCCGGACGAGCACGCCGGAGGTCGGGAGCCGACCGGTGGCCGCCGGCACGTCGTCCACCAGGATGCGGTAGACGCCTTCGGGCAGAGCGGCCCCGGCGCGAACGTGCACGCCCGGCAGCCGGAAGCCGAGCTCGACCTCGAGGGCCGCGCGCATCCTCCGGAGCGCCTCCTGGAACGGGCGCGCCCCGCCCGGGCCGTCGGTCCACCCCGGGGCGAGCTCGAGCGCGAGCGGTGATGGCCCGGGCACCGCGTCGGGCGGCGCGGGTAGAGGCGGCATCTCGGGCGGGAGGTCGGGAAGGGCGCGCTCCCGGGGCTCCCCCGGCCGCCACCAGTGGCCAAGACAGAGCAGCGCCAGCCCCAGAGCAACGAAGGTGACTCGCGGCATCCCGGGGACGAGCGCGAGCGCGCCTGCCACGCCGGCCAGGAGCCAGGGCGCGCCGCGGCTCCCGAGGAGCTGCAGGCCGATGTCCTCCCCGAGCCCCTGCCCTTCCTCCCCCGGCGTCACCCGGGTCACCACCAGCCCTGCCGCGACCGCGATGCACAGCGACGGCACCTGGCTCACCAGGCCGTCGCCGATGGCGATGAGGGCGTAGCGGGCGAGCGCCTCCTGGCCCTCGAGACCGCGCTGCAGCACTCCCACCAGCACGCCGCCCACCAGGTTCACCAGGACGATGACCAGCCCTGCCAGCACGTCGCCCTTCACGAACTTCATCGCCCCGTCCATCGCCCCGAACATCTGCGACTCGCGCTCGAGCGCGCGGCGACGCTCACGTGCTGCGGTCTGGTCGATGAGACCGGCCCGGAGGTCGGCGTCGATGGCCATCTGCTTGCCGGGCATGGCGTCCAGGGTGAACCGCGCGGCCACCTCGCTGACCCGCTCGGCGCCCTTGGCCACCACCAGGAACTGCACCAGGGTCACCACGGCGAACACCACCCCGCCCACCACGTAGTCGCCGCGGACCACGAACTCGCCAAACGCCTGGATGATGGCGCCAGCATGGCCGTCCGCGAGCGCGAGCCGGGTGGAGGAGACGTTGAGCGCGAGCCGGAACAGCGTCGTGACCAGGAGCAGGGTCGGGAAAGCGCTCAGCTCGAGCGGGCTGCCGGCCTGCAGCGCGGCCACCAGCAACGCCGCGGCGGCGACGAGGTTGAGCGCGAGCCCCAGGTCCAGGAGCCACGTCGGGAGAGGAACCACCAGCGCCCCGAGGATGGCCGCCACGAGGCACGGGAGGACGAGCTCGCGATTCCGGAGCACGGTGGCGAGGATGGACCGGAGGCGCGCCTTCACGGTGTGGGCTCCTTGCGGTCGAGCACGAGCTGGAGCACGACGGCCGCGGCCCGGTACAGCTCCTCGGGCACCTCCTCGCCGAGGTCGTACTGGACGAGGCCCCGGGCGAGCCCGACGTCGCGCACGACGGAGATGCCGAGCACGAGCGCCTCCTGCCGGATCGCCCGGGCATCGGCCTCGCGGCCCTTGGCGACGAGGTAAGGAGCGTCGCACTCCTCGGGCGCCCAGCGGAGCGCCACCGCGACGTGCGTCGGATTCACCACCACCACCGAGGCGGCCTTCACCCCCCGCGCCCGCCCCGAGAGGAGCAGCTGGCGATGCGCGGCACGGCGGTGCGCGCGGTGGCGGGGGTCGCCCTCCTGCTCCCGGTGCTCGCGCCGGACCTCGTCCCGGCTCATCCGGAGGGAGCGCCGATGGCGGCGCCGCGCGAGGAGCAGGTCCACCAGCCCGAGCCCCACGGCGAGCAGCAGCGCGCGCACCCAGATCCGCGCGGCCTCGGGCGCGAGCAGGAGCAGCCCCCCGCAGGCGGCCGGCACGACCGGTAACCGCAGGGCGGACGGGAGCAGCGTCCAGGCGCCCGCCGTCAGGACGCCGAGCAGCAGGCCAGCGACGAGAAGGCTGCGAGCGAGCTCGCCCACCATCCGCCAGCTGACGATCCGCCGCAGCCCGGCGAGCGGATCGAGCCTGGCGAGCCGCGGGACGAGCACCGCGCTGGACGGAGCCCACCCGGAGGTGGCGAGCCCCGCCAGCGCGGCAGCCAGCAGCGCGCCTGCGAGCGCCGGCGCACAGGCGCGGACGAGCAGGAACGACGCCTGGTGCAGCGCGGCCGGCCAGCGCGCCCCCGGAAGGAGCAGCGCGGCGGTCCACGCCCGGAGCTCGCCGGTGAGGCCGGAGAGTCCCACCACCGCGCCAGCACTGGCACCTGCCAGCACCACGCTCCCGGAGAGCAGCCTGCTCCGTGGGACCTGTCCCCGTTCGCGCGCCTGGCGGAGCCGCCGGGGCGTGGGCTCCTCGGTCCGGTCGCCGCTCACGGCGCCAGCACCGCCTGCACCCAGCCTCCCTCCGCCGAGAGTACCCACGCGAGCAGCCGGTGGCTCACGACGCCGAGCGAGAGCCAGAGCACCGTCGCCCCGCCCAGGATCCGCACCGGCGTGCCCAGCTCGTTCATCGGCAGCCCCGGGGCGGCGCGCAGGGCGAGGCCGACCGCAGCGTCCGTTGCCCAGCTCAGCGCGACGACCGGCGCGGCGATGGAGAGTCCCGTGGCCAGCGCGGTGCCCACGAGCCCCGCCAGCGCGAGCGCACCTCCGGAGCCCGGGGCGGCGGTGCCGGGCGGGAGGAGCAGGTAGCTCCGACCGAGCGCCCGGAGCGTCGCCGGAAGCACGCCCCCGGCCAGCGCGAGGCAGACCAGGAGCTGGTACATCAGGTCTGCCGTCGCCGATTCCCGGTGACCGGCCACAGGAAGCGCCGCCTCGGCCGAGGTGCCACGCACCAGGTCGATGAGGCGGCCCCCGATGCGCGCTCCATCGAACGGGAGCGCGGCCCCGAGCCCGAGCGCGAGCCCGACGCCCGCCTCACGCGCGCAGCGGGCCCAGATCTCCACCGGGACACCCGACACCGGACCGGCGAGGGGACGGACGGCGAGCCCGAGCGCGCCGGCCAGCACCAGGCGGACGCTGGCCGGGATGAGCTGTCCGCCGAGCACGGGGCAGAGCAGCACCACCGGCAGGATCCGGAGAGTGCCGAGGAGCCATCCGAGCAGCTCGGGCTCGATGAGCGCACCGAGCTCGGCGAGCGCGTGGATCACCGGACCGACCCCACCGCCTGGAGGAGCGCCGAGGTGAAGCGCAGCAGCTGACCGCCGATCCAGGGGAAGGCAACGGCGAGCGCGAGCAGGGCCGCGCACAGCCGTGGAACCACCGAGAGCGTCGCCTCCTGGACCTGGGTCACCGCCTGGAGCAGCCCCATCGCCACGCCGACCAGGAGGCCGGCGAGCACGGGAGGCATCGAGGCCAGCACCATCAGCAGCAGGGCCTCGCGCCCCACCGCCAGCAGCGCCTCGGTGCTCATGCCCGGTATCCCTGCACCAGGCTCCGGGCAAGGAGCGCCCAGCCATCCACGGCGACGAAGAGGAGGACCTTGAAGGGCAGGCTCACCTGCGACGGAGACAGCGACTGCATCCCCAGCGCAAGCAGGACGTTGGCCACCACCATGTCCACGACCAGGAACGGAAGAAAGACCAGGAAGCCGATCTGGAAGGCCTGCTTCAGCTCGGTGAGGACGAAGGCGGGCGCCAGCACCGCGAGGTCGGTCTCCGACACCTCCGCGCCGCCACGCAGCTCGCGCGAGAGCGCAGCGAACTCCCCGCGAAGCTCCGGGCTGCCGTGCTCGAGGAGGAACGCCTGCAGGGGCCTGGCGGCGCTGGAGAGGACGCGCAGCATCTCCGGTCCGGGGGCTGCCGGCAGCCGCTCGGCCCGGACGCGGGCGAGCATCGCCTCGGCCACTGGACCCATGACCACCAGCGAGAGCACGGCCGCGAGCCCGGTCAGCACCACCGTGGGCGGCGCCTGCTGCGTGCCGAGCGCGGAGCGGGTGAGCGAGAGGACGACGCTGATCTTGGTGAAGCTGGTGAAGGTCACCAGGAGGAACGGCAGCAGGCTCAGTCCCGCAAGGACGAGGAGCAGCCCCACGGGGTTGGCGCCCGGGTCCGGCAGCACGACGGGCGCGGCGGCGAGGAGCACCGGTGTCCAGGTCACGGCGTGTCCTCGAGGGGGAGCGGCGTCACGCTCGCGCCGGTGGTGACGAGGTAGCGGCGCCCACCGGTCTCGAGCAGCACCACCGTCACGCGCGGGGCCACCTCGAGCCGATCGAGGACCCGGACCGGGCTGGCGGCGGGTGATGTCATCACCCGGGGGCGCAGCCGCACCGCGAGCGCGGCGGCTGCAGCGAGCACCGCGGCCGCGGCACCGCGGATTCCGGGGCCGAGCACGAGCAGCATGAGCGCCGCCCCTCCAGCGGGGGCGAGCAGATCGACCGGACGCCGGACGAGGGCGGCGAGGCTCACGGCAGGAGCTCCAGGATGCGGGCGGCGACCTCACCCTCGACCTCCACCAGCTCCGCCCGCGCGATGCGGCGATCGCCCGCCCGGAGGAACACCGGGTCGCCGGTGCTCACCCGGAGCGGGAGCACGGTGCCGGGCTGGAGCGCTCCGATCTCCGCGAGGGAGAGCGGAACGCGGGCGAGCTCCACCTCGAGCTCCAGCGGCAACTCGGACAGCACGGGATCCACCTCGGTGACCTCCTGGGAGGGAACGGCCTGCTCGGCGCTGGCGTGACGGAACCCCTCCGACGAGAGGGTGCCGGCGAGCGCGAGGCCACGGCGGACGAGCGCCAGCCGCCCGTGCACCGCACCGTCCGCGATGTGCGCGCCGAGCAGCACCACCGCGGCCCCGATGACCAGACGGGCCAGCTCCTGGGGCCAGACCGCACCGCAGCGGAGACGCGGCAAGAAGTCGATCCGTGCACGCCCCGGACCGTCCCCGGCGATCGCATCCACGCGCGCCACGGGGACCTGGAGCGCGATGGCGCGCAACGCCAGCTCGGGGACGTACAGCACCGCCCTCCCGCGGACCGCGGATGCAGCGAGGTCGAGCGCGAGCGCGACCACCGGACCCGGTCCGAGTCGCTGCTCGACCTCGCCGCGTCCGGCGCAGACGCCCACGAGCCGCGGGCTCCATCGCGACTCGGCGGTCCCCAGCTCGCGCAGCGCCGTGAGCACCGTGAGGAGCAGCTCGGCGACCAGCGCGCGCTCGAAGGGCGTGACCGCGAGCACGGGGACGTCGGGCACCTGGGCACCGGTGCGGACGGAGGCGAGAGCGGCCGCGAGGCGTGGATCCAGCTCGAGCACCGCCTCCGAGCCCGGACCGGCCAGCGCGAGGATGGAGAACAGCGCGGAGTGGCCGAGCGCACGCCCGGGCACGAGCGGCGTGTCCCCGGCCCGCGCCTCGAGGACGACCGGTCCCCCGAGCGCGCCCGAGAGCGCCCCGGCAGCGGCAACCCGGAGGCTGTCCAGCTCGCTCACCAGCGCCGGCCTCCGGCCGAGGAGCACGCGGGCCCGGCCCACCCTCCGGGTGGTGAGCCGGGCGGGGCTCCAGCAGTGAGGGCTCGGTGCGGGGCGCGTACGCATCACCCGGAGGCGCGATTGCGAGGCGCGGGCCACGAGCCATCCGACCGTGCGAGCGAACGGGCCGTCCCGACCGCGGGACGGGATCGACGGCGGAGCGAGACGGTCTCCGTCACGCGGGTGCACCGGGCCGGCTCGCCGGGAGCTCCTCTACGACTCGATGGCCGACCTGGGCGGGAGCACCGTCGCGACGCCCCGTCCGCCCTCGCCGTCGAAAACGCCGAGCTCGAGCGCCAGGCGGCGGGCCCAGCGTTCCATCGCCCGGGGACCGCTCGCCCCCATCGGGCCAGCTCCCGGGCCGAGCTGCTTCTGGACCTCGGCGCCCAGCGCGCCTGGGATGCTCGCGGCGCCCATGGTCCCGGAGCCCGTCTGGCCGAAGACCCTCACCAGCGCGGCGTGTCGCCCGGCGCGGTCCATCCCCTCGAGCCGCGCGAGCAGCCCGAGCGCCGCGGGCCGGAGCGGGTCTGCGAGGCACCTGAGCAGCATGGCCGCGCGTCCGGCGTCGAGGACCGAGACCGCGAGCACGAGCCCTTCGAGCGCGCGGTCGGCCGCGCGCGACCGCCGCACCGCTCCCCGTGCGCGCGCCCCGCTCAACCCGCCTCCCGTCGCGCGAGCGGGGACTGCACCACGGGTCGGAGCGCGATGCTCCCCGCGGCCGCGGCGGGCGAAGCCTCGCGTCGACCGCGGCGGCGGATCCGCACCACCGCGGCCGCGGCGCCCGCGCCGAGCACCAGGAGCCCGAGGACGAATAGTCCCGGCCGCCACCCGGGTCACTCGGGCGCCGTGCCCCGCGGAGGCACCGTGGTCACGACCTCGGAGAGGACGAGCGTCACCGCGGCCGGCTCGAGCCCCTCCACCGACCCGGCCACCAGCGCCCGGAGCTCGTCTCGTCGGACGGCGAGGTGCGCCGCCGCGGCGGGCTGCAGCCGCAGATAGACCGCCGCCTTGGTCGGAGCGGCCGGGACGCCGGCGCGCGTGGGCTGTGGTCGGACCAGGTGGACCCGGGCGGACACCACGCCGTCCACGGCCTCCAGCGTCCGGGACAGCTCTCCGGATTGCGCCTCGAGCAGGAGCGCGTGCTGCTCGACCGGGTCGGGCACGAGCCCCGGCTTGAGCAGCTCGCGAACCCCCGCCGGACGTGGCCTCGGCAGCCCCAGCTCGGCGAGCACCCGGACCGCGTCGGCCGCATCCGCCGGCTCGACCTCCACCGCCCAGGTGGGCGGGCGGCCCTCCTCCACCCGCTTCCGCGCGCCGAAGCCGCGCTCGAGCAGCACCGTCTGGATCTCGTTCGCCTGCCGCTCGTCCAGCCCGTGCTGGACCTGGGCCGAGCACCCCACCGAGAGCACCCCGAGCACGAGCGCGCGCGTGCGCATCGCTACACCTGGGTCTGCAGCAGCGTCTTCACTCCGCCGCTGACCCGGTCGAGCACCTTGCCTGCGAGGTCCACCGTCAGGCTCGCCTCGGCCACGCCCGCCTGGAGCGAGAGCAGCTCCGCCGGGGAGAACGTCCGTCCCGATGCCGCGAGCGCCAGGATGCGGTCCATCCGCGCCTGCGCCGCTGCCACCCGGCCCAGCCAGGCGCCCGGGTCGACGCGGGGGCCATGCGCCGGCGCTGCCCGGCGCGGCTCCGCCTCGCCCCGCGCAGGCGCCGGGGCTGGCCGCTCCCTCAGCCGCGCCTCGAACCTGACCGGCGAGGTGCTCCGGGTGGGCGACGGCGAGGGAGCGAGCCGCGCCGTTCCGATACGCTCGATGGCCATGACTCAGCGGATGTTGTTGATGGCGGCCTTCGCCGAGTCGGACCGCACCTTGAGGATGTTGGAGACGGCGGTGAACTGCTGCGCCTCCGCCTGCATGTACTGCTGGATGCGGAGGTAGTCCTGGCTGCTCAGCTCGCCCGGCTGTGACAGCAGCGCGAGCAGGTCCGCGTCGGAGCGGATGGGCCCGGAGGTGGTTCCGCTGCTGGTCAGCGCCGAGACCGCCGACGCCACCCCCGAGACGATGCCCCCGAGGAGCCCGGCCGGTGGCGAGAGCACCGAGAGCGGACCCGCCGCCCCCCGGACGAAGCCCCCGAGCGCCGCGCCGAGGATGTCTCCGAACCCTTTCCGCTGCGCTGGCTGCGGCGCTCCCGCTCCCGTGACGACCGGCGTGTCCATCCTGACCTCCGAGCCCCCGACCCCCGGGCCTGTTCGGCGCGGGCGAGAATTCACGGATCGTGCCCACGCCGTCTCGGTCGCGCGCCGGGGCGAGGCCACTCCGCGCAGCGGGACGGTTCGGCCGGAGGTGGAGACGCGCCGAAAGTTGCCGGAGCGCCGGACACCCCTCAGACTCCATCGCCGACATGCCGGATTCGCCCGATCTCGGTTCCATCCGCGAACGCCAGCACCCGCGCGTGGCCGCACACCTCCCGGTGGAGGTCCGGGCGCCGGGGATGCTCCGGCAGGCAGTGGCCGAGGACATCTCGCTCGCCGGGCTGCGCGTGCTCGGCCTGCGCGCCCCCGTGGGCGAGTCGCTCACCGTGGCCCTGCCGCTTCCGGGCGACCGCCTCCTCCAGCTGCGCTGCTCGGTGGTGCGGATCGAGCCCACCGGCGTGGCGCTCGAGTTCGATGGGCTGGACTGGGACGACCTGTTCGCCCTGGCCCGCTTCCTCCACCCGCGCCTTCCCTAGCGCGAGGGGTCGCCTCAGCCCTCGGCGGAGCGGAGCCGCTCCACCAGCTCCATCAGCTCGGCGCCGCGGAACGGCTTGTGGATGTAGCCGTTCGCCCCTGCCGCGAGCGCGGCCTCGAGATCGCTCCGCCGTGTCTTGGCGGTGAGCATGTAGAGAGGCACCGCGGCGGTGGCCGGCTCCGCCTTCAGCATCCGGCACACCGTCAGCCCGTCCATCCCCGGGAGCACCACGTCGAGCAGGATGAGGTCGAAGCGAGACTCGAGCGCCCGGCGAAGCCCCTCGGCGCCACTCCCGGCGGTCTCGACCACGACCGGGCCGTCGTCGAGCATGCTCCGCACGAGCTCCCGGATGACGGGCTCGTCTTCCACGACCAGGATCCGGAACTGAGAGCGGGGGTCCACGGCGGGTCGAAGGACGAGATGTAGCACGTCCTTTGCGGCCGCGAGGGTCTCAGCGCAGGGGAGACACCCCCGCGGGGTCCGTCCAGCCCTCGAGCCCGTTCGGCAGCCGCACCCGGACGAAGTCCCCCGACCGGTCGAGCATCCGGAGCTTCACCCCGGGGTGGAGCTCGAATGACACCTTGCTGCGCGCCTCCGGCACCTCGTGCACCGGGAGGGTCCGGGCAAGCACGACGCCCTCCTGCACCGCCTCCTGGCTGTACAGGTGCGCCCCGAGCACCGCGGCTGCCGGGAGGCACAGCGTGAGCGCCGAGGCAGCCCCTCCGAGCAGCCATCCGCGCCATCGCCCGAGGACGACGCGGAGCGCGAGGAGCAGGAAGCCGAGCGCCCACAGCCCGGCGAACAGGCCACCGGCGAGCGCCGGCGAGGTCGCCGCCGCCACGCGCTCCACGAACGGCTCCTCGCCCTGGGACCCGACCAGCTGATCCAGCTGCCGCCCCCGCGCGATGGTGAGGTTCGCCTCGACGTCCGCGCCCCCTCCCTCGCGGCGCGCCTGCTCGAGGGCGAACACCGCCTCGCCGACCTTCCCCTGCGCGAGCGCGGTGGTGCCGAGGTTGTAGAGGACGTCGGGGCCGTCGTGCCCCTGCTCCACCAGGGTGCGGAACGCGCCCTCGGCCGCGGCCGCGTCGCCCCGCCCGTAGGCCGCGAGTCCCTGCTGGAAGAGCAGCTCGGAGTCGCCGGGCATCAGGCGTTCTCCCATCCGCCGGCGAGGGCCTCGGCGTCGGCGAGCACGGCGCTCCGGTCGATCCGGGCTGCGCCGGGGGCGAACCGGACCTCGTCGCAGGCATCCTGGACGCGCGCCACACGGGCCTGGAAGTCAGCGGTGCCGCCGGCCTCGGCCAGGCGGAGACGCAAGGCCTCGCGGGTGAGCCCGGTGACCGGCGTCCCGAGCCGGAGCGAGAGGAGCTCCGCCACGGCCCCGTCCAGCTCGGCGGAGAAGGCCACGTCGTCCATCTCCGGGCCCGCGGTCCTCAGCGCGGCGAGCCGCCCCCGCGCGCGCTGCTCGCGCCTGCGCTGCTCGCTCCCCGGGTCCGACCTTGCCCGGTGTCGCTGCACCGCCTGGCCCGCCAGCGCCGCGGCGAACACCAGCGGCGGCAGGCCGAGCAGCACGACGAACCACGGCTGACGCCATGGCGGCGGCGGCCGATCGAGCGCCGCCGAGACCCGAAGAGGCCGGAGCGCGGTGCCGCTGAGCACGTTGCGCGCCGGGGACTCGTCTGCGCGGCCGGGCACCGACGCCACCGGTCCGGCACCCGTGCCCGGGACGACGGCAAGGCTCATCGGGGCGGTCCGGCTGCGCTCGTACCGGCCCGTCTCCGGGTCGAAGTACACGAGCTCGAGCGCGGGGATCTCGAACGTGCCGGTCTGCTGGGGCAGGACCAGGAACTCCTGGGTCCGCCGGCCCTGGATCCGGCCCCGGGCGGTGGAGGTCTTGTCGGCGGTGCTCGGGTCGTAGAGCTTCAGCGCGGCGGGGAGCGCAGGCCGGGGCAGCGCGAGGTCCTTCACGTTCCCGCGGCCATCCGCGGAGATCCGGAGGGTCACCGGACTGCCGAGCTCGGTGCGGGTGGAGGTCAGCTCCGCCGAGAGCGTCCAGGTGCCCACCGCGCTGGGCTGGAACCCGGGCGGCGCCCCCGGAGGCAGAGGCTTCACCTTCAAGGTGATCGGCGGCGAGGCCCGGTGCTCACGGCGGCCGGCGAAGAGGAAGCCGGTGGTGATGTCCGCCTCCACCGAGCCGATCTCCCGCTGGCCAGACTTCACCGGGAACAGGGCCAGGCGCCGGAGCAGGTACGCGCGGTACGGCACCCCGTCCACGGTGCGGGTCTCGCCGGTGAGCTCCTTGGGCGTCTCGACGTCCTCGGTCCAGAACCCGTCCAGCTTGGGCATGGTGACCGCGTCGACCCGGCTGAGGTCCACCCGGGCGTAGATCCACAGCGAGAGCGTGGCCTGCTCGCCCTGGTAGACCTCCTTCTTGTCCAGCTCGCCGCGAAGGAAGAGGTCCTTCTCGCCCGCTGCCTGCTGCCTGCGGCGGAAGGCGTCGAAGGGGTTCTCGTCGTCCTCGGGGAACGGGGTCATCCCGAACGGGTCCTGGCGGGGACGCGCGGTGCCCTGCGGGGCGGGGACGTGACCGGCCTTCACCGTGAGCGTCACCGGCTGCGAGCGGAAGACGCCGCTCGAGGCGTGCAGCTCGGCCGGAGGAAGGACCAGCTTTCCCGGCTTCTGCGCCCGCATCCGGACGGTGAGCGTGGAGACCTGCTGGACGCGTGGCCCGCTCGCGCCGAAGCGGATGCTGCTCTGCGTGGCCCGGCTCGTCCCCAGGGTCTCCACCGTCGGGAAGTCTGGCAGCTGGAGCGACGAGCCCGAGGGCGCGTCGATGGCCCGCACGGTGAGCACGAAGATGTCGTCAGTGCCCACCTCGCTCCGGTCCACCTCCTGGGTGACCACGGGAGCCTCGGCCGCGAGCGCAGCGGTGGCGAGCCCCAGGAGGGCGGTGGCGAGCAGGGGGTTACCAGTCCTTCTCATCGGGCTTTTTCTGCCTCTTCTTCTGCTGGAACCGCCAGAGCTGGAGATTCCTTTCGTTCTGCCGCATGGCATCGAGCAGCCGCTCGGCGTCGCCCCGGTCGAGCCCCCCGGTCCGGCCCACCCCAGCATCCCGCAGGAGCTCCGGTTCGGGGGCCCCGGCATCCGGCGAGTCCGCCTGCTGGCCGGCGTCCATCCCCCCGTCCTGCTCGGCGCCCTGAGAGCGGCGCTGCTCGCCCCGTGAGCCTCCGTCGGTCTGGCCGCCGTCGGGGTTCGGGGCCGTCCCGGCGTCGTTGCGCTGGGTCCCGGCGTCCCCCGACTGGCCCCCGTCGCCCTGGCCGCCGTCGGAGCCTCCGTCCGCGTGGCCACCGTCGGGACGCCCGCCGTCCGTTCCTCCGTCACCGGATTGCGACTTGGGGGGCGGAATCTTGCGCAGGAGGACCTCGAGGTTGTGCCGCGCGGCCTCGTCCCCGGGCTCCATCACCAGCGCCTTGCGGTAGGCGCCGATGGCCGCCTGCGTGTCACCGAGCTGCGCCAGCGCGTTGCCCATGTTGTAGAGGTCTCGCTCCCGAAGGGACGGGCCGGCTGCGTCCGCGGCCCGCCGGTACGCGTCCCGCGCCGCGTCGTACCGCCCCAGCCGGTAGAGCGCGTTGCCACGGTTGTACTCCAGCGCCGGATGCCCGGGCGCCTCCTGCTCGGCGGCGGTGAAGTCGCGGAGCGCGTCCTCGAACCGGCCCTCGTCGTAGGCCTTCAGCCCCCGCTCCACCAGGGGCGGGTTGGTCTCGAACGGGCCCACCGCGCGCGCCGGCCCGGACACGACGAGGAGGAGCGCGCCGAGGAGTCCGGCGGACCCCCGTTTCTGCCAGCTCGCGCCGACGAGCATGCCCATCACCAGCAGCACGAGCCCGGGGAGGAGGAAAGCCTGGAAGCGCTCGTCGTAGCGGACGGTGATGCGGCTCTCGAGCTCGGACTTCTGCAGACGGTCGATGCGGGCGGCCACCTCGGGGACGGCGACTGCGCCCGTCCGGTGGAAGTACTCGCCCCCGGTGGCCTGGGCGATGGCCTCGAGGCCCGCCTCGTCCAGCCGGCTGAGCACGGTCTGCCCGGTCGACGGGTCCTTCAGGTACCCGGTGCGATCGCCCTGCTTGTCCAGGACCGGAATGGGCTCCCCGCCGGCGTTGCCGATGCCGACGGTGAAGACCTTGATGCCGGCAGCCTTGAGCGCCTCGGTCGCCTCCCCGACCTCGCCCGAGAGGTCCTCGCCGTCCGAGAGGAGCACCACCACCCGGTCCTTGGCTCCGCGGTCCGCGCCGTCGAGGACCTGCTTGGCCATCTGGAGCGCCGCGCCGATGTTCGTCCCGCCCTCCTGCATCTGGTCCGGGTCGATGGCGCGGAGGAACAGCTTGGCCGCTGCGTAGTCGGAGGTGAGGGGGCACTGGATGAAGGCCTCGCCGGCGAAGGCGACGATGGCCACCCGGTCCCCCTTGAGCTCGTCGAGCAGCGTGGACAGCTCGAGCTTGGCCCGGTCCAGCCGGCTGGGAAGCACGTCGCGGGCGCGCATCGACTTGCTCGCGTCCAGCGCCACCACCACGTCGATGCCCCGGCGCTTGGTGAGCTCGGCACGGCTCCCGCACTGCGGCTGGGCCAGGGCCACGGCGAACAGGAGAAGCGACAGGCCGGTGGAGAGCGCGCGCACCACCAGCGGACCGGAGGTGACGCCTGGCGCGAGGCTGTCGCCGAGGCGTTCGCCGAGGAGCCGCCGGACCGCCGCCCGACGCCGGAGCGCGACCGCCGCCGCCACCGCGGCGACGAGCACCGCGGCCAGCCCGAGCAGGAGCCATCCGGGAGCGCCGAGGCCCACGGGATAGCCGAGCACGCTGAAGCGCCAGGCCGACGCGTTCACGGGAACACCCGCAGCACGGTGGACCGGAGGAGCAGCTCCAGGGCCGCGCAGAGGAACGCCGCGAGCAGGAAGGGCGAGAACTCCTCGCGGTAGTTGGCGCTCGCCCCGCCCTCGAGGAGCTTGCTCTTGTCGAGCTTGTCGAGGATGCCGTTGAGGCCCGCTCGCAGCGAGTCGCGGTCGGTCGCCCGGTAGTACTCGCCCCCGGTCATCTTCGAGATCTGCTGGAGCAGCGCTGGATTGATGGCGATCTCCAGCTCGCGGTAGCTCGGGTTACCGAAGAGGTCCGTCCCGTCCGGGAACGGCACCTTGCCGCCCTTCCCCACCAGGATGGTGAACACCGGGATGTGGAGCGCCTTCGCCATCGCCGCCGCGTCCAGGGGCGAGATGCGGCCGGCGTTGTTGTCGCCGTCGGTGATGAGCACCACCACCTTGCTCTTGGCGTCCGAATCGCGCAGCCGGTTGAGGCACACCGCCAGCGCGTCACCGATGGCGGTTCCGTCCTCGAGCACCCGGGTCCGCAGCTGCTTCACCACCTCGCGGAGCACGCCGTAGTCGAGCGTGAGCGGCGCCTGGGTGTAGGCCGCGCCGGCGAACACCACCAGGCCGATCCGGTCGTTCACCCGCGAGCCGATGACCTCGTTCAGCGTCTCCTTGGCCACGTAGATCCGGCTCTGGGGCCGGAAGTCGCCCGCCTCCATCGAGGTGGAGAGGTCGAGGGCGATCATGATGTCGATGCCCTCGACCGAGAGGTCGCGGACCCGGGCGCCCACCGTCTGCGGCCGGGCGAGCGCCGCCACCGCCAGCCCCACCGCCGCCATCCGGAGCAGGGGGAGCCCCCGGCGGAGCACGGTGCGGAGGCCGGTCCCGCCGGCGGCGAGCACCCGCGCCACCGGGTAGCGCAGCGCCGCCACGCGGTGCCGGGCGGTCCACACCGACCAGGCGCCCACCAGCGGGACGAGCAGGAGGAGCCAGAACGCCTCCGGGTTCTTCCAGATGAACGGCGTCACCCCGGCGCCGCCTCCGCCCCGGTCGCGGGCGGCGTGGGGGGCCCGGGCAGAGGCCGCGGGCGCGTGGCCTCCACCAGCTCCCGGGCGAAGGCGAGCGCGCCGGCGCAGGCCGGCACCGGGACCTCGGCCCGGGCATACCGCGCGACGTCACACTGGTCGACGAAGCGCTGCAGCCCGGGCTCGTCCACCCCCGGGAGCGCCCGGCGCTCCACCTCGCGGAGCAGCTCGCCGCTCGTGCACTCGAGCGCGTCGAATCCGAACCGCTCTCCGAGGTACCCGCGGAGGAGCCCGTTCAGCCGGAAGTGAAACTCGCGCTGCAGCCCGCGCTGGGGCAAGCCCTCGGACTCGAGCGCGTCGAGCGCTGCCCGCGTGCGCTCCTCGAGCGAGGGCGGCGGCGCGACCGGGGCAAGCCGCCTCGGCCTGCCGAGCCACGCGCGGCGGGCGAACCAGGCGAGCGCGACGACGGCGGCGAGCCCCAGGACCCACCAGAGCAGCCGCCAGCTGCGGACCGGCACGTCCTCGTTGGGCTTGATGTCCTCGAGCTTGGCGCCGAGCTGGTCGGCGTCCTTCCGCAGGCTGCTCTTCGCCTCGATGTCCGGGCCGTCGATGTGGGCCACCCCGCCGCCCTGCGGCTCCACCACGTCGAAGGTGAGGGTGGGGAGCACGTGGCTGCCGAGCGCGAACAGCGACATCCGGAGCAGATACGTGGTGGTGCTCTCGCCCTTGCCGTCGGAGCGAGTCCGGCTCTGGGCGAGCAGCTCGAAGCCGCCGAGCTCGCGCGGGGTCCGGAGCTCCCAGCGCTGTGCCGCGGGGTGGTGGATGGTGATCCGGTACACGAACGGCTCGCCGAGCCGGACCGCCTCCGGAGTCACCTGGCGGTCCACTGCCATCGGCTGCACCGTGCGCTCGACCTCCACGCCCGCGTCCGCCCCGGCACGTGGCGGAACGGGCTGCGCGCCCGGAGCGGCGGCGGCGAGCTGGCCGAGGAGGAGCAGCAGCGACGGCGTCCTCACGCGGCGAGCCTCCGGGCGCGGGCGCGGAAGAAGCGTACCAGCGCCTCGCCGTGGTCCTCGCCGGCGCGGAGCTCCACCGAGTCGAGCTCGAGCTTGCGGAAGATCCGCGTTCGCTCGGCGCGGGCGCGGGCCATCGCGGCCTGGAAGGCCCGGCGCACCACCGGCGAGCTGGTGTCGACGACGGCGCGCTCTCCGGTCTCCGGGTCCTCGACCTGCACCAGCCCGAGCGCCGGGAAGGCCTCCTCCATCGGATCGCGCAGCACCACCGGGACGACGTCGTGCTTCATCCGGGCCGTCCGGAGCGGGGCCTCGTATCCATCGAGCAGGAAGTCGGAGACGACGAAGACCACCGTCCGCCGCTTCGTCACCCGGGACAGCCAGGCCAGGGCGAGCGAGAGGTCGGTCCCCTTCCCCTGCGGGCGAAACGAGAGGATGTCGCTCACCAGGCGGAGGACGTGCTTCCTGCCCTTCCGCGGAGGAATCACCTTCTCCACCCGGTCGCTGAACAGCAGCAGACCCACCCGGTCGTTGTTGGCGATGGCGGAGAAGGCGATCTGCGCCGCCACCTCGGCCGCCATCTCGGACTTGCGGGTGCCGCGTGAGCCGAACTCCTCGGACGCCGAGACGTCCACCAGGAGCACCACGGTCAGCTCGCGCTCCTCGGTGAATACCTTCACGTGCGGCGCGCTGGTGCGGGCGGTCACGTTCCAGTCGATGGAGCGGATGTCGTCACCCGCCTGGTAGGGCCGGACCTCGCTGAACGCCATCCCCCGTCCCTTGAAGACGGAGTGGTACTGCCCCGCCAGGAGCGCGGAGACGACCTGGCGGGTGGCGATCTCCAGCCGGCGGATGCGCCGGATGAGCTCCCGGGGAAGCATCCAGGGCCCCCTCAGGGCACCTCGACCTTGTCGAACACCCGCTGCACCACCTGCTCCGGGGTGAGCTCCTCCGCCTCGGCCTCGTAGGTGAGCGTCACCCGATGACGGAGCACGTCCATGCCCACTGCCTTGACGTCCTCCGGGGTGACGAATCCGCGGTGGCGCAGGAAGGCGTGCGCCCGCGCGGCGAGCGACAGGAAGAGGGTCGCCCGGGGGCTGGCCCCGAAGTCGATGGCGTCCTTCAGCTCCGAGAGGCCGAAGCGCTCGGGCTCGCGCGTGGCCCACACCACGTCGAGGATGTAGTCCTTCACCTTGTCGTCCACGTAGATCTGGTGGACCACCTCGCGGGCGGCGGTGATCTGCTCGGGGCTCACCACCGGCGCCGCCCGGGGCGTCTCCACACCGGACATCCGGTCCATGATGATCCGCTCCTCCTCCCGGGTCGGGTAGCCCACCACCACCTTGAGCATGAAGCGGTCCACCTGGGCCTCGGGGAGCGGATAGGTGCCCTCCTGCTCGATGGGGTTCTGGGTGGCGAGCACGATGAACGGGCTCGGCAGCGCGTAGCTGTGCTCGCCGATGGTGACCTGGCGCTCCTGCATCGCCTCGAGCAGCGCGGACTGCACCTTGGCCGGGGCGCGGTTGATCTCGTCGGCCAGGATGACGTTGGCGAAGATGGGACCGTGGCGAACGGTGAACTCGCCGGACTGCTGGTTGTAGATCATCGTGCCCACCAGGTCGGCGGGGAGCAGATCCGGGGTGAACTGGATGCGCTGGAATCGCCCGCTGATCCCATCGGCGAAGGTCCGCACGGTGAGGGTCTTGGCGAGCCCGGGCACGCCCTCGAGCAGGACATGGCCGTTGGAGAGAAGGCCGATCAGAACCCGCTCGATCATCTGACGCTGACCCACGATCACCTTCCCCGCCTCGGCGGAGAGGAGGTCCACGAAGGCGCTCTCCTCCCGGACCCGCTCGGTGAGAGCACGGATGTCGATGTTCAGAAGTGTCTCCTGGGGTTGGACGGGCGGCGGACTGTAGGGTCCTGGTGCTTGGCCCCGCAACACATGGGAGTCACTGGCATTCCGCACTGCGGCACCCCGGACCAGCGTCCCCGGACCTTTCACGGGGGGTGCGACCGTTGACAACACACACCCCTGAGGTGGTCTCCTTGCTCCTGCTGTGACCCAGGGGAGGTCGCTGTCTTGATGACATCATCGCGGGCCGAGGCGCTGATGCTCTTGCCGGACTGGGCTAGACGCCTGTCCGCAAAGGGGGCGGTGGACTTCACCGAGACCCTGCAGGGCACCTGGCGCCGTGACGGGGAGGAGCTGGACCGGCCGATCCACCTCCTGCTGCGCCACCAGGCAGCGAGCGCCCGGCGGCTGCTCGAGTCGGGCGCGATGGAGACCGTCGGCGAGGTGTCGCTGGACGGCCTGACCTACCCGGTCCGAGGAACCCGCCGCGTGTCCTGGCGTACGGGACGGGTCGACATCGACCTGGTCTCCGACGGGTTCCACTTCATCGGCGGGCTTCACAACCTGCTCTGGCGTGGCGAGCCGCACCGGTTCCGGATCGAGACCCTCGCCGGAGCACCGGTGGGCGATGCGATCCTCCGCCCGAAGGCGGCAACCGCGCAGCCCGAGCTCCCTGCCGCGGCCGCTCCGTAGCCAACGACGCGCTCGCTGACTGCGGCCGCCCTGACCTAGTCCTCGTCGGCCAGCTCGTCGTCGTGTGTGGGCCCGGGGCCGTCCCCCGACGCATCGGGTTCGAACTCCGGCGCGCGACGATCGGCCAGCGCGTCCGCACCCATTCCGGGCTCGAACCCCGCGAGGAACGGGGCTGCGGCGGAGCTGGCCACCACCAGCGTTGCGAGCCCATCGAGCGCCCGGCGCCCGGCCGCGTCGATGGAGAGCGCCCGCTCGAGGAAGCCGGGCGCACGGCGCTCGGCCCGCGCGGCGGCGCGCACCAGCACCTCGGACTCGCGCGGCGAGACGGCGCCGGGCTCGAGCGCGGAGAGGGCGGCCCTCATCCGGTGCAGCACCCCCGCCTGGGCGTCGGTGTCCATCCGGGCCAGGCCATCGGCGTGCGCCGCCGCGAGCGCCTCGGGCGGCGCCGTGACCAGCAGGTAGCGCCAGCGGGCGAGGGCCTCGGGCCCGGTGACCGGCGGCCGGGCCTCACTCGGTTCGGGTGTACGGCGGCCCCGGAAGAGCCGGTCGAGGAATCCCATCTCTCCTCCCCTGTGAGCCAGGGTCGAATGAAACACCGGGGCCGGCCCCGCAGACCAGTCCGCGCCGGTCAGCAGGGTTAGGACGGACTGCGTCCGGCCTGCGTTGGCCCCGGTCGATGTTCCCGGTGCTCGTCCTTCGTTGATCGCTAGACTCGGCAGCGCCGATGGCGCACGACCTCCCGGATGTCCACAGCGGAGCACAGTTCCACGTCCCGGGCGCACGGGTGTACGCGGCGCCGCTCGGGCCGGCGATCCACAAGCGGGCCTGGGGGATGGCGCGGGTGCTCTACACCGCCGTCCACGAGAACACCGCCTACCCCGAGGGGGATGATCGGCGCGGGCATGGCCGTGACCACGCGACGTGGGTCTTCTCCGAGGAGCCGGGGCTCGAGGAGGGGCTGTTTCAGGGCGGTCTCGAGCTGATGATCGACGCGCGGCTCGAGCCCGGCGCGGCGATCGGCCTGCACCGGCACTCGGCGACCGAGGAGGTCTACTACGTGCTCGAGGGCCAGCTCTCGATGACCACGGTGCTCCCGGACGGCCGCGAGGTCGGCGCGACGCTGCACCCGGGCGACGCCCACGGAGTCCGGCTGGGCGAGTCGCACTGGGGCCGCGCCGGCGCGGAGGGGTGCCGGTTCCTCGCGGTGGGCTTTCGAAGACGCTGACGATGAGCGCGCTGGAACGCGGCGACGCGGCGCCCCAGCTGCTGGCTCCGTCTCGCGCCGCCGGCTAGCCGGGCTCCTCGAAGAGACGCAGGTCGACTGCCTCTCCCATCGCCCGGTGCCCGGCGTCGTTCGGGTGCAGGTGGTCGCCGCTGTCGTATGCCGGTCGCAGTCGCGTCGGATGGAGCGGGTCGCGGAGAGCCGCGTCGAAGTCGAGGACCCCGTCGAGTTCGCCCGACGTCCGGATCCAGGCGTTCACCTCCTGGCGGACGACCTCCTTGTCCGGCGCGAAGTATCCGCCCTCGGCACCCTCGAAGGGCGGGAGCGTCACGCCGTACAGCTTCAGCCCCGCCGCATGGGCGCGCCTGGCAAGCTGCCGGTACCCATCGACCAGCTGCTCGGACGTGGTTCGCGGTGCGTTCGGCTCGACCGAGCCCGGGAACCCGAGGTCATTGGTCCCCTCGAGCACGGTGACCCACCGCGCGCCCGGACGCGCGAGGACGTCGCCATCGAAGCGCTTCACCCCGCTCGGCCCGTACCCGTCCCGGAGGAGGCGGTTGCCGCTGAGCCCCGCGTTAACCACCGCGACGGGCGTCCCGCCCCCGCGGGCCCGGAGGCGCCCGGCGAGCACCTCCGGCCAGGGGCGAGCAGCGAAGCCGGCACCCTCGGTCAACGAGTCACCGAACGTCACCACCACGGCGGCAGTCGGAGCGGGCCGGATGCGCACCGGCCGGACATACCGGGCGACGACGACACCGGCGAGCGTGACCAGGGCGAGGGCCACGACGGCCCGGACCGCGCGGGGCATCCCGATGAACGGCGGCGTGGGCATCCGCCCTCAGCCTCGCATGCCCCACGCCCCGTCACCTGACCGCTACATCTCCAGCGCCACCGCCGCGCCGTGGAAGGTCGCCGCGATGCGCACCGCGTCGTTGACGTGGTCCACGGTGAGACCACCCTCGAGGACCACCCGCTCGTGGGAGCGGATGCAGCTCTCGCAGCCGTTGATCGCGCTCACCGCGAGGCAGAACAGCTCGAAGTCCGTCCTGTTGGTCGCCACCTGCACCAGCCGCTGCATCCTCAGGCGCGCCGGCTTCTGCGCGTACTCCTCGCGTCCGACCATGTGCCGGAAGCGGTAGTAGACGTTGTTCATCCCCATGAGCGCCGCGGCCGCCTTCCCGTCCTCCACCACCTCGGCGGAGACGTGGTTCAGCGCGTCCTCGAGCGTGGCCTGGCGCAGCTGGGGGTTGCGACTGGCGATGGCACAGGCCACCGCCGTCCCCCAGACCTGCTCCTTGCTCAGCGTCCCCGGCTGCAGCACCGACCCGAGGTTCAGCCGCAGGTCCTTGGCCGCGTCGGGGATGGCGCTGCGCAGGGTCTCCAGCGCGTTCATCACCCGGCCTTCTTCATCTTCTGGCTCAGGGTCTCCTCGCCGTGCTTCCAGTTGCACGGGCAAAGCTCGTCGGTCTGCAGGCCGTCGAGCACGCGCAGCACCTCGGGGATGTTCCGGCCCACGCTGAGGTCGTTGACGCTCGCCCAGCGGATGATGCCCTCGGGGTCGACGATGAAGGTCGCGCGCAGCGGCACGCCGTCGGTCTTGTGGAGGATGCCCAGCTGGGTCGCCAGCTCGCGCTTGGTGTCCGCCAGCATCGGGAACGGAAGGTTCCGGAGGTCCGGGTGGTCCTTCCGCCACGCGAGGTGGACGAAGTGCGTGTCGGTGCTCGCGCCGAGGATCTGCGCGTCGCGCTCGATGAACTGCCCGTTCTGCTTTCCGAACTCGCCGATCTCGGTGGGGCAGATGAAGGTGAAGTCCATGGGCCAGAAGAAGACGACCTTCCACTTGCCCGGGTAGTCCTTGTGGGTGACGTCCTTGAACTCCTTGCCCTTCTCCAGGCTCACCGCAGCCTTGAGGTTGAACTCGGGAAACTTGTCGCCGACAGTCAGCATCGTGTGTGCTCCTTGGGTGGTTTGATGTCTCAGAGGCTTCGCGTGGCCCAGCGGGCCCGCCAGCGCCCCAATGAATGCCTCGCTCGACTACAAATCGCAAGCAAATCATTGACTTATCAGACATACGCACCGCGTCGTGACACCGATATATCGGTAGTCAGGTCGCGATCCGAGGGAGCGTTAACACCGGCGCTTCGGTGGACGGGGCGTTAGAGTCGCGCCCATGACCGCCGTCACTCCCCTTCGCCCGGTGGACCTCGCCCGCGATCTCCAGGAGCTCGCCACGCTCGTTGGCGCGGAGCAGGCCGTCGACGACGTGCTCCGCCGGGGGCTCGACTGGCTGGCCCGGGTCGCGCCCTACGACCTCGCCACGGTGTTCGTGCTCGAGCAGGGGCGGCTGGTGGTACGCGCCGCCCGTGGGCCCCTGGCGGACGACCGCGTCCGGCAGCACGCGCTGGCGCTCGAGCAGTTCCCCTCGCTGCGCGAGGCGCTGGAGACCCGCCGCGCGCGGACCTTCCTCGAGGAGGACCACCGGCACGGCGACGGAGATCCGTTCGACCACGTGCTCGACCTCCCGCCGGGCCACGCCTGTCTCGTCGCCCCGCTGGTGGCCGGCGATCAGTCCCTGGGCGTCCTCACCCTCGACCGCAGCGTGTGCGAGGTCTACCCGCCTCCGGTGGTGAACCTGGTCGAGGTCTACGCCCAGCTCCTGGCCATCGCGATGCAGGGCGCGGGGAAGACGCTCAGCCTCGAGCGCCTGCATCAGCAGAACCACGCCCACACCAGGCTCCTGGAGGAACAGCTCGGCGGTGCGCCCGAGCTCGACCCGCGGATGCGCAGCGCAGAGATGCAGGCGCTGCTCCGCCGGGCGCGCCAGGTCGCGCAGGCCCGGACACCCGTCCTGATCCGCGGCGAGCCGGGCAGCGGAAAGGAGCGGCTGGCGCGCACCATCCATGCCTGGTCTGCGCGGGCCGACCGGCCGTTCGTCTCGCTCAGCTGCGCCGCGCTCCCCGACGGAGCGCTGGAGCTGGAGCTGTTCGGCCACGTGGAGGGCGCCTTCGCCAGCGCTGGCCGGGCCCGCGCGGGGCGTCTGGTGGTGGCGAACGGGGGCACGCTGTTCCTGGACGAGGTCTCGGAGCTCCCGCTGTCGCTGCAGACGCGCCTGTTCCGCTTCCTCGAGGACGGCGAGTTCGAGCCGGTGGGGAGCGACCGCCCGGTGCGGGTGGACGTGCGCTTGCTCGCCGCCACCAATGCCGACCTCGAGGCGGCCGTGTCCGACGGACGGTTCCGCGAGGATCTGTTCTACCTCCTGGACGTCTTCCCTCTGGAGATCCCGCCCCTGCGCGAGCGGCGCGAGGACGTGGCGGTGCTCGCCGGAGCGCTGCTCGAGGAGCTGGGTCGCAGGACGGGGAAGGCAGTCCGGCGACTCACTCCCGAGGCGCTGGCCCGGCTCGAGGCGCACGAGTGGCCGGGGAACGTGCGCGAGCTGGCCAACGTGCTCGAGCGGGCGCTCATCCTGGCCCCCGGCGAGGAGCTGGGCCCCGAGGTCATCGACCTGCCGGGGCGCAGGCGCCGGGAGAGCCGTCTCCGTGACGGCGAGCTCGCCACGCTGGCCGATGCCACGCGGCAGCACATCGCCCGCGTGCTCCAGGCCACCCGCGGCCGGATCTACGGACCGGGCGGAGCCGCGGACATCCTCGGTCTCAAGCCGTCCACGCTGCAGAGCAAGATGAAGAAGCTCGGCGTCAAGCGTGTTTCTCCCTCTTGAGAATGAGCTGGTTCCCCGCCTACGACTTCCAGGGCAATCGGCTCGGGCGACCGACGTATTCTCCTCCGCAGAGGAGGCCGCGATGCCATTGGATCTCGAGAAGCTCGCAGAGGTGATGGTCGCGCTCATGATCAGCTCGTCGATCCTGCTCGTCGCGGCGGCGATCGCCTGGCGTCTGGCAGTGAGGCCCACCTTCCGGGCACTCCTCGAGTCCCGGACGGCCCGGGCGGGAGCCGATCCCGTGCTCTCTCGGCGGATGTCGGAGCTGGAGGAGGAGGTCCGCGGCCTCAAGGACAAGCTGGCCGCCTTGCCGGAAGGCAATCGCTCGCGGCTGGCTGCCGACATACCCTGGCGCGGGACGAAGGAGAAGGTTTGAGCGCCGCCGGGTTCAGGACGGTCCGGGCGGGCGCGACCCGGTTCAGCCGATTCGCCGCAGAGGAACTGACCGGCCTGGAGTTCGAGAACGACCTTGCTCTCGGTTAGGTGACTCCGTGGCGCCCGGGGGCGCTAGCGACGGGACGATTCCGGACGCAGCCAGCAGCCCCCGGATGGCGGGCGAGTGTGAAAGTCTCTTCCCGGCTTCCACCCCCCGACACGATGCTGCACGGAGCGGGCTTCGCCCCTGGCTGCGCGCGCAGCGCTGACAGACCCCTCGATGCGCGGGCCGGTGGCTCGCCTGCGCGCCGGCGTGGGGGCCGACCGATCCTCGGCGCGTCGGGAGCGTCGAGCGACGGACGTCCTGCGGACGCACCGTCCGCTGTTGGGCCATGAGCGGAGCCACTTCCTCTGTTCAATGCCCGAGGTCCTGACCGGACCGGAAAGATGTGCCGGTTCCGACCCGGCCCCACCTTTTCACGCCCCCGTGCGTCCTGCGCCCCACATCCTGCTCGCCGAGGACGAGCTCACCCTACGTGACTCGCTCCAGGACGCCCTCGAGGAGGCTGGGCACCGGAGCGCCGTGGCCCGGAACGGCGAGGAGGCCCTCGCCCTGCTCGACCGCCTCTCCCGGCCTGCGCTCGTGGTGCTCGATCTCCAGATGCCGGTGATGGACGGCGTGACGTTCCTCCACGAGCTTCGCAAGCGGCCCGACCATGGCGAGTTCGAGGTGCTCGCCATGTCGGCGCTGGTCAACGGCGAGTGGCTGGAGCGGGTGCCAGGCGTCCTGCGGACCCTCCGCAAGCCCTTCGCCGCCGAGGAGCTCATCTCCGCGGCGGACGACTTCGTCGCGCGCCACGCCACGGGGGGCCTGGGGAGAACGCCGGCGCTCGGACGCGGAACCCCCGCGGCCGGCCCCACGGACGACTAGGTCAGCGCGGCGCAGGCTCGGGTCGCGGGAGGTCCTCTTCCTCACGTCGCTGCCGGGCCAGCCGGCGAGC
>JADGQZ010000415.1 GCA_017881345.1 Myxococcaceae bacterium
CGTCCTGGAGCGGTTCCAGAATCCCTTCATCCGCCACGAGCTGCTGGCCATCTCGCTCAACTCGGTCTCCAAGTGGAGGCTGCGGGTGCTCCCCAGCCTCGAGGCCGGGCTGGCTCGCACCGGTGCGCTCCCTCCGGCGCTGACGTTCTCGCTGGCGGCGTTGCTCCACTTCTACCGAGGCGACGCCGGCCGGGAGGGCGAGCGCACCGGCCGCCGGGCCGAGGCGGCCTACCCCATCCGCGACGAGCCGGCGGCCCTGAGGATCTTCGCGGCCACCGAGGGGCTCCCCGCCGCCGCGTATGCCCGGACCATCCTCTCCGAGGGCGCGCTCTGGGGGAAGGACCTGTGCGCCATCCCGGGGCTCCTCGCCCACGTGGTCGAGGCGCTCGAGCGCATCGAGGCCCGCGGGATGCGCGCTGCCCTGGAGGCGCTGTCCGGGGCGGCTTCACCGCGGGTGCTCCAGCTCCAGCCCGTGGACGACGTGGCCGTGGCGTTGACGCCGGTGCCGGCCGGGACCGTGGTCGCCGCGGGTGGGCACCGGGTCGCGGCGCAGACGGACATCCTCGCCGGTCACAAGCTCGCGCTGGTCGAGGTGCCGGCCGGACGGCCGGTGGTGAAGTACGGCGCCGTGATCGGGACGGCCACCGCGCCCATCCGGCCCGGGGAATGGGTGCACGAGCACAACCTGGCCACGCAGCTCGCCGGCGACGAGCGGTTCACCTATCGTCCCGCGCCGCGGGCCTCGCTCCGCGCGCCGCCGGCGGAGCTCGGCTTCGAGGGCTACCGCCGCCCGGACGGACAGGTCGGGATCCGGAACGAGCTGTGGATCGTCCCTACCGTCGGCTGCGTCAACGGGATCGCCGAGCGGCTGGCGGCCCGCTTCCGCCCGCCTCCACCCGGAGTGGACGCGGTCGCGGTGCTGGCGCACCCGTACGGCTGCTCGCAGCTGGGGGACGACCACGAGCGGACCGGCGACCTCCTGGCGGCGATGTGCAGGCATCCCAACGCCGCCGGGGTCCTGGTGCTGGGGCTGGGCTGCGAGAGCAACACCATGTCCTCCTTCCGCGCGCGCGTCGGTGACGCGGCAGACCCCGGGCGGGTGAAGTTCCTGGGCGCGCAGGAGGTGGGCGACGAGCTGGCCGTCGGGACGGCGCTGCTGGAAGAGCTGGCGGCGAACGCCGGGCGGGCGCGGCGCGTGCGGAGCCCGCTCCCGGCGCTGCGCATCGGGCTCAAGTGCGGCGGCTCCGACGGCTTCTCGGGCATCACCGCCAACCCGCTGGTCGGGGCGGTGAGCGACCTCCTCAACGCCGCCGGGGGCGCCACGGTGCTGACCGAGATCCCGGAGATGTTCGGGGCCGAGGGGCCGTTGCTCGATCGGTGCACGTCCCGCGAGGTCTTCGACGAGGCGGTGAAGGTGGTGGAGGGGTTCAAGCGCCACTACCTCGAGGCGGGCCACCCGGTGAGCGAGAACCCGTCCCCGGGGAACCGCCAGGGCGGGATCACGACGCTGGAGGAGAAGTCCCTGGGCTGCACGCAGAAGGGCGGCCGGACGCCGGTGACGGCCGTGCTCCGGTACGGGGCGCCGATCCGTTCCCCCGGGCTGAGCCTCCTCGAGGGACCGGGCAACGACATCGTCGCGGTGACGGCGCTGGCGGCGTCGGGCGGCCAGCTGGTCCTGTTCACCACCGGGCGCGGGACCCCGCTCGGGGGGCCGGTGCCGGTGATCAAGATCGCCACCAACACCTCGATGGCGCGGAAGAAGGCGGAGTGGATCGACATGGACGCCGGCCGCCTGCTCTCGGGCGAGGAGCTGCCCCTGCTGGCGGACGAGCTGCTGCGCCTCTGCGTCGAGGCGGCCTCGGGGCGCCGCACCGCCAGCGAGACCATGGGCTCCCGGGACTTCGCCATCTGGCGCGGCGGCGTCACGCTCTGAGCGCGCACGCCGGGACCCGGAGGCCGGGTCGGGCGATCAGGCGACGCCGGCGAGGCTGGTGAAGGCGGCGCGGCGGGCGTTGCGGAGGTGCCGCTCCATCGCCTGGGCTGCGTCGGCGAGGCGCTTCTGCAGCAGCAGATCGATGATGCGGAGGTGCTCGGTGCAGGTGTCCTCCAGGCGGCGCCGCAGCAGGTTTCCGGAGATGATCCGGATCCGCTGGGTCTGGTCGTAGACCGAGTCCAGCACCTGCATCACGAACCGATTGTGCGAGTGGCCGACGATGAGGCGGTGGAACTCGTCGTCGAGCTGGAACTTCCGGGCGTTGCTGACCGACTCGTCCAGGGCGGCCATGGCCCCCCGGAAGTGCTTCAGCTTGCCCGGATCGATCTCGCCGCCCCAGGTCCGGATGATGAACGGCTCGAGCAGCTCCCGGAGCTGGTAGACCTCGTCGACCTCGTGGAAGGCGATGCCGGTCACCACCACGCCCTTCTTCGGGAGGATCCGGACCAGCCGCTCGTTCTCGAGCTTGCTCATCGCCTCCCGGATGGGGGTGCGGCTGGTTCCGATCTCCGAGACGAGCGCCAGCTCGTTCAGGAAGGCGTTGGGGGGGAACTCGCAGTTGACGATCTTGGACTTGATGATCCGGTACGCCCGATCCTTGAGGCTCTCCTTCTCCTTCGGTCTCACGCGCACGCGGGTCTCTCCTGACGACCATCATGTATACATGGGTCCCGGTCGGCGTGCCACCGGCCCGCGCGCCCGGCCGTTCACCGATGCTGCGGCGCCGAGGCCAGGGTCGACTCGACGCTCTCGCGGTCCATCAAGCGCGCCGCCCAGTTGGCCAGGGCCGGGTGCAGGCCCCGCCAGTCCCGCTCCGGCTGCCGGAGGTCGAGGTAGAGGAGGGCGCTCGTCAGGGCGAGGTCGGCGAGCGTGAGTGAGCTCCCCTCGCACCAGGTGCGGGCGCCGAGCTGGCTCGTGGCCAGCGAAAGGGCCCGGTCGATGGCGTTCCCGTGCAGGGCGAGCAGGCCCGGGTCCTGCTTCTCGGCGAGCCGCTGCGACTCGACGCGGACCGCCACCGCCGAGTCCATGATGCCGTCCGCCAGCGCCTCCCAGCGCCGGACCCGCATCCGAGCCATGGCGTCGGCGCGCGGGATGAGGACCGGGTCGTCGTTCAGCGCGTCGAGGTACTCGCAGATGACGGGCGAGTCGAACACCGGCGTGCCGTCGTCGAGGAGCAGCGTCGGGATCCGAGCGAGCGGGTTGGCCTGCTGCACCGCACCGCCGGGCTCGCGGGGCGGGGAGACCACGTAGGCATGGGGCAGGCGCTTCTCGATGAGCACGAGGCGCACCTTGCGGGTGTAGGGGCTGGTGTCGGAGCCCAGGAGCTTCATGGGGTGACTCCTCTCGTTCGGGGCCGGGCCGGCCGGAACGCCACCTCAGCCCGGTCGCGTCTGCCGGTAATACCACTGCACCTGCTCCGGCGAGCTGTCCTCGTCCAGGTTCTCCGCGGCGAGCGCCTCCTCGCCACGCGCCGGAGGGAGCACCTCCTCGAGCTTCCACTCGTCGTCCAGCCGGCCGAAGGTCCAGAACTGGGTGAAGGGCGTCACGTCGGCGTCCTGGCCGACCACGACGCCGGCGCGGGTCACGATGCGCTGGGCGTGTGCGCTGATCCGCACCGTGAAGTCGTCCCGGGTGTCGTCGGCGTGGTTCCGGACGAGCACCAGCTCGACCTTGCGGATGCAGAGGTTCCGGAACTCGCGGCGGGTCTGCTCGGCGCGCAGCCGCTGGAGCTCCGCCCGGAGGTCCTCGGCCAGCGCCGGGAACAGGGCAGCGGCAGGGATCGCGTCCGGGTCGCCCCGCTCCTGGGCGAGCATCACCTGCAGGAAGACCTGCCGCGCTCGCTCGAGCATCGCCTGGCGGTTCCACAGCTTGTCCGTCTGCACGAGGAAGCCGAGGAGCCGCTCGGTCCGGGTGGCCTTGGTCTCGGTGGGCTTCTCCAGCCACGGGCCGGCCGGGCCTTCCTGGCCCGCCGCCTGCCCGTAGACCTGGTCGCGGCCCAGGTCGGTGAACTGCTCGAAGAAGTTCTCCTCCCGGAGCGCGTCCGACTCGCGGGTCTGCTCGATCTCCCGCAGGAGCCAGCCGTCGCCCTGCCGCTGGAAGGTCCAGAACTCCTGGAACGGGGCGGGCCGGGCGTCGCCCCGCAGGAACCCGCCGGTGCGATCGTCGACGTAGTAGTCGCGGGCCCGGGCGGAGAGGAGGGCGGTGAACTCGCGGTGCGCCGGGTCCAGGGTGTACCGCACGTTCACCACGTCCACGGCCTCCACGGAGAGGTCCTCGATCCGGTCGATCTCGTGGTTGGCACGGAGGCCGGCGAGCTGCGCCACGTGGGCGGCGTAGAGGTCCGGCACCAGCAGGGGCCGCATCGGCTCGTAGGCGCGGGCCCCCCAGCACTCCTGCAGCTTGACGAAGGTGGACCGGGCCGCCTCCGCCAGGCGCTCCGGCGCCATGGTCGCGTCCACGCGCGCCAGGAACTCGAGCAGCTTGCGGGTCTTGCCGGCCTTGGCCTCGATCGCCGCGCGGCCGAACGAGTAGTCCAGGTTCTCGCTCGCGCGCTTCCTCGCCGAGCTGACGGCGACGGCCATCATGACGAC
>JADGQZ010000416.1 GCA_017881345.1 Myxococcaceae bacterium
GATCAGCTCGGCACCTCGAGCTTGCCTCGCGCGACGACCACCGCCGGTCCGGCGATCGAGACCCACCGGACATCCTCCGGCGTCCCCTCCACGTGCACCTCGACCGTACCCGGCCGCCCCATCCAGTGCCCCTGTTCGGCGACGAAGTCGTGCTCGCGGACCAGCCGGTGGTGGAACAGGTACGCCCCCATCCCGCCCGTCGCCGAGCCAGTGACCGGGTCCTCCGTCTGATCCGGAGGAACTCCGAAGTGCCGGGCAAAGGTCTGGCCCCGCGGCGTCACGCCCCCGAGCACGAAGAGGTGCACGCTGAAGAACTTCTCCTTCGCCCGGAGCGCCTCGTACGCCGGCACGTCCAGCCGCGACCGCCGCAGCGCCTCGACCGAGGTGACCGGGATCATCAGCTGCGGAGTCCCCGTGCTGACCACCTGCACCGGTGCATCGGTGCGCAGGTCCGACGGCTGGAGCCGGAAGATGGGAGCGATCGCCGCGCCGTCGAGCGTCTGGCGAAACTCGGGGCGCCGCTGGGTCATCACCACGCGTGGACGACCCGAGGCGGGCTGCTCGTAACCGATGGAGATGGGCCCGTCCCGCAGCACGAAGGTGACCTCGGTCCGCGGCCCCGTCGGCACGAGCCGGCCCGCATCGGCGAGCGCTGCCGTGGTGGCGATGGTCGGATGGCCGGCGAGCGGGATCTCCTCGCCCGGTGTGTAGTACCGCACGTCGAATCGCGTCGCGCTCCCGCCGAGCACGAACGCCGTCTCGCTCTGGTTCATCTCCCGGGCGATGGCCTGCATCAGCTCGCGCGAGAGGCCGCCCGCGTCGAGCACCACGGCACAGGCATTGCCGGCGAACGGACGATCGGTGAAGGCATCGACGAGGAGGAGCGGGAGCGCAGTCATGCCGCACACTCCACCACGGCCGGACAGCCCGGATCAGCACAGTCGGGCCCTCGCCCGGCACCCCGTCAGGCGGCGGCGTTCGCCGGCCGGCTCGCACGGACCCGATCGAAGCACCCCGGCGTCAGCTCGGGCCAGCCGAGCGTCCTCCGCATCCGATGCAGGTGCTTCCGGTACGTGGTCCCGTCGACATACGTCGCGTGCCGGTCGGTGGCGACGAAGCGAATGCCTCCGGTGAGGTCGGGCCGATCGGTGCTGATGAGCTGGTCGACCGCGCGGGCAGCCTCCCCGCCCTGCGCCCTGGCCACGACCACCCGGGCGAGCAGGTCCGCCATGTCGTCGAACATCCGGTAGGCCCCGTTGTTGGTCTCGAGGAAGCCCATCACGTACAGCCCCGGATTTTCCCGGCTGAAGATGGCCATGTAGAGGTCCGGCCGCTGCCCCTTCCACCGGAACTGATCCGGGGGGACGTAGGGGATGCTCCAGGCGTACCCGGTGGCGCAGAGGACGAGGTCGATCTCCTCGGTCGCCCCATCGACGAAGTGCACCGTCCTCCCCGCGAACCGCTCCACGTCGCGCATCGCCTTCAGGTCGCCGTGCGCGAGGTAGTGCAGGACCTGGGTGTTGAGGGTGGGGTGCGTCTCGAAGATGCGATGGTCCGGTCTCGGAAGCCCCAGCCGCCCCAGGTCTCCGTTCAGGAGCCGCAGGAGCACGCCGAACACACGCTGCCGGAGCCACATCGGCATCGGCGGTGACTCGGCGGCGAAGACGTCCGCCGGCTTTCCGAGGATGTGCTTGGGGATGAAGTGGTAGCCCCTCCGCACGCTGAGGAACGCCTTCGCTGCGGTCCGGGCGGCGTCGCAGGCGATGTCGGCCCCGGAGTTGCCCGCGCCGATGATGAGCACCCGCTTGCCCCGGAACTCCTCGGGCGAGCGATAGGTCTGGCTGTGGCGCATCTCGCCCGAGAAGACGCCCGGGTACGCCGGCATCGTGGCGTGCCAGTTGGTCCCGTTGGCGCAGACCAGTGAGGCGTAGGAGCGAACCTCTCCCGTGGACAGCGTGACCGACCATCCGGTGCCCTCCGGGACGGCGGACGTCACCCCGGTCCCGAAGCGGATGTGCTCCCGGAGTCCATGGGCCTCGGTGAACGCGCGCATGTACGCGAGCACCTGCCGGTGCGACGGGTAGTCCGGATAGTCCTCCGGCATCGGGAAGTCGTGGAAGTGCGACTGCGTCTTCGAGGAGATGAAGTGCGCCGACTCGTAGATCGGCGAGCCGGTGTTCGACGGATCCCAGAGCCCACCGACGTCGGAGTGACGCTCGAAGACGTCGAACGGCACGCCGTGCGCGAGGAACGCGCGGGCCAGGGAGAGGCCGGCCGGACCGGCACCCACCACACAGACGCGACCGATGTTCGCCATGTCGCTCTCCCGGAGCTGGAGCGCGGCACACTAGCGCAGTGGCCAGAGCGCAGTCCGCGGCCCCGCGGCTCCTTGACCCCTGCCGGACAAACACCTGTCCACGAACCAGGGACCGCGCTGGCGGTGGCATCCACGGGCTGTGGTACAGGAGGGCCTTCCCCGATGCTCCTGCTCCGCGACGTCCAGAAGAGCGATCTCCCGCACCTCAAGCGCCTGGCGGCGGTGCTCAACACCGTCAATCTGCCGAACGACGAGGAGACGCTGGAGAAGCTGATCGACGTCTCGGTCCGGAGCTTCGCCGGGAAGCTGAAGGACCCCTTCGAGCGCGAGTACCTCTTCGTGCTCGAGGAGCCGCGCACCGGCGCCGTCATCGGCACCAGCATGGTCATCGCCCAGCACGGGACATACGACGCGCCGCACATCTACTACGAGGTCAGCGAGCGCGAGCACTACTCGGCGAGCATCGACCGCCACTTCCGGCACAAGGTGCTCTCCATCGCCTACAACTACGAGGGCCCGACGGAGATCGGCGGCCTGGTCGTCGATCCCCTGCACCGCAGCGGGCCGGACAAGCCCGGCAAGCAGCTCTCGTACGTGCGCTTCCTGTACCTCGCGATGCACCGGGCGAACTTCCGCGACCGGGTGCTCGCCGAGCTGATGCCCCCGCTGATGCCGGACGGGCGGAGCGTCCTCTGGGAGTGCGTGGGCAAGCGCTTCACCGGCCTCACCTACTCCGAGGCCGATCTCCTGTCCCGGCAGAACAAGGAGTTCATCAAGGAGCTGTTCCCCTCCTCGGACATCTTCGTGACGCTCTTCCCCGAGCGGGTGCAGAAGGTGCTCGGACAGGTCGGACCCCAGACGCAAGGGGTGCAGCGGATGCTGGAGCGCATCGGCTTTCGCTACGTCGAGCGGGTGGACCCGTTCGATGGTGGCCCGCACTTCGAGGCGAGGACCTCCGAGGTGTCGCTGGTCAGGAAGTTTCGCACCGCGCGCGTGGCGCCGGAGGACCTGGCGCTCGACGTGGCCGAGGACATGCTGGTCGCCCTCGAGCGCGAGTCCGGCCGGAACCGGTTCCGCGCCGTCCGGAGCCAGGTCCGCATCGATGATCAGGTCGTCTATCTCCCGGGGGAGACCAAGGAACTGCTCGGGGTGACCAGCGGGGTGAAGGTGTCGCTCATCCCCTTCGAAGGTGCGTAGCAGCCTCGCCGCCGGCACCACCTGTTAGGCTCGGGCCCTCGGCGGATGGGCGGCAAGCGATTCCTCTACGTGTTCGGTCTCCTGGGCGGCATCGCCTCGGGTCTGGTCACCGCGGCACTGCTCGACGCGCTGTCCCCAGGCCCGTTCCCGCTGGTGCTCTACGCGGTGGTGCTGGCGATCAACGTGATCGGCTTCACCGTGGGCGGCTGGCTCACCTGGCTGCGCTGGGCACGCTCGCGCCAGCAGGCCCGGGCGAGGGTCATCGCCCAGCTCGCGGTGGGCAACCTCGCCACCCAGGTCACTGCCGGCGAGAGCCAGGAGGACGTGCGTCGGCTGATCCTGTCGCTGCGCCGCGCCCTCTTCCAGGTCCAGCGGGTCACCGCGAGCCTCCAGCGCACCGGGAAGGGCGTGGGCGAGCAGTCGCAGGCGCTGCTCGACTCGGCCCGCCGTCAGGGCGCGGCGGTGGACCGCTCGCTCGGGTCGGTCCAGGGAATGGGCGCCTCGCTCCAGGTGGCGGGAGAGCGGCTGACCCAGGTGGCCGCCTTCGCCGAGGAGACGACCACCGCGCTGGCCGAGATGACCGTGCGCATCGAGCAGGTCGCCTCGGCGCTCGGCACGCTCGATGGCTTCGCGCTGCGCACCACCGAGCGGGTGCAGATCATGAGCGAGGGCCTCTCGGCGGTGGCCAGCAGCGGCGACGTGCTGGCCCGCTTCGCCGGCGAGGCCGCGGCGTTCGTCACCTCCGTCGAGGAGGGCATCGACGCCGTGCGCCGCCGGGCGGGGGAGACCGGCGATCTGGCCCGGGTGGTCACCAGCACCGCCGAGCGAGGTGAGTCGCTGGTCAACGACTCGGTGCAGGGCATGTACCGGGTGGAGGAGTCCATCCGCCGCGCCGCGGAGATCGTCGAGGCCCTGGGCCAGCGCAGCCAGGAGATCGGCCGCATCGTCGACGTCATCCAGGAGGTGGCGGACCAGACCAACCTCCTGTCGCTCAACGCGGCGATCATCGCCGCCCAGGCCGGGGAGCAGGGCCAGGCGTTCGGAGTGGTGGCCGAGGAGATCCGCTCGCTGGCCGAGCGCACCGCCCGCAGCACCCGGGAGATCGGCGCCATCATCCGCCAGACGCGGGGACAGGTGGACGCGGCCGTCACCCACGTGCAGGAGGGGCGGGAGCGCGCCACCGCCGGCGTGGCGCTCGGCGACCGGGCCGCCTCGGCGCTCAAGGAGATCCGCGCCACCACCCAGCGCACCTTCGCCTCGATCGAGGCGACGGTGGCCGAGACGGTGCGGCTCGAGGCGCAGGGGGCCCACGTGGTGCAGGCCTCCACCCGGGTTGCCAACCGCATCGTGGAGCTCACCCGCGCCTCGGTGGAGCAGGCCGAGGCCGGCCGCGAGCTGGTCCGCCAGACGCAGGAGATGGCCCGGCTCGCCCAGGGCGCCTCGGCGAAGGCGGAGGGGCAGGCACGCACCGGGCGCGCGCTGAGCGACGCGGTTCGCCGGCTGACGGACGCCCTGGAGGAGATCCGCGCGGCCCACGCCGTCCTCACCCGCGGTGACGCGGCCATCTCCGAGGACGTGGGGCAGGTACGCGCCGACGCGCAGACCGTGCTCCGGATCGGCGACGGGCTCAGCCGGAGCGTGGAGCAGCTGTCGCGCGAGGCGTCGAGCCTGCAGGCCGAGGTGTTCCGCTTCCGGCTGCCCGAGGCGCGGCGGGGCGGCACGCTCAAGGTCGGCATCCACCAGTCGGCGATGTTCGCCTCCACCCGGGGGCTGGACCCGCTCTTCACGCTCGACAACCAGATGGTGGAGATCGGCGCGAGCATGTACGCCGGGCTCCTGCGCCAGGAGGACGGGGTGATGCTCCCCGAGCTGGCCGAGCGCTGGGAGGCCTCACCCGGCGCACGCAGCTACCGGTTCTTCCTCCGGCCCGGCCTGACCTTCCATGACGGCGTGCCGCTCCGCGCCTCGGACGTGAAGCGCCACTTCGAGCGCCTGCTGGACCCGAAGGTGGACTCGCCGGACCAGTGGATCTTCAAGGAGGTGGAGGGCGCGCGCGACTACCTCGCGGGCCGTGCGCGCGACGTGTCGGGGTTCGAGGTCATCGACGACGTCACGCTGGAGATCCGCCTCGACGAGCCCAAGGCGTTCTTCCTGCACCTGGTCACCCTCCCGGCGACGCTGGTCACCCGGCGCAACGCGAGCGGGACCTTCCTCGGCGCCGGACCGTACCGGCCGGTCACCATCGCCGCGAGCGGCGTGGTCCTGGAGCGACACCCGGCCTACTTCCGCCCCGAGCGCCCGTTCGTCGACCGGCTGGAGTTCGTCTTCCATCCGGACCGCAAGACGGCGCTCGAGCGTCTGAAGGCCGGCGAGCTCGACGTGGTCTCGGGTCTGTACGCCGAGCACGTCCGCGACGCGAAGGTGGATCCGCAGCAGGTCATCGCCGGGAGCCAGCCGTCGTGCTGGTTCATGGGCTTCCAGGTGCAGACGCCGCCCTTCGACGACGCCCGGGTCCGTCTCGGCCTCCGCGCGGGGCTCGACGTGGCTGGCATGGTGGAGCGGTATCACCCGGGCGCGCGGGTGGCCTCGACGCTCACCCCGCCCGCGCTGCTCACCGGGGAGCTGCCGGCGCCGCCCCGGAGCAACATCGCGCTCGCCAGGCAGCTGCTCCGCGACGCCGGCGTCGGGCGAGTCCGGCTCGAGCTCTCGTATCCGCCCGGGCGCAACACCGAGGCCGAGGACGCAGTGCTCTTCCGCCCGCTGGTGGACGCCGGTCTGGTCGAGCTGTCCCACGTGGAGATCGACCCGACCGAGTTCTGGCAGCGGGCGCGCGATGGGCGCCTCCCGGCGTTTCGAGCGGGGTGGATCGCCGATTACCCCGACGCGGACAACTTCCTGCACTTCCTCCTGCACTCCGGCGCGCAGACGGTCTTCGGCCTGGGCTTCCGGAGCGCCGAGCTGGACGGGCTCACCACCGAGGCGCGGGTGAGCATCGATCCGGAGCTGCGGATGTCGCTCTACCGTTCAGCCGAGCGCATCGTGGCGCAGGAGTGCCCGGTCATCCCGCTGTACCACGAGCGCATCTACGCCGCGGCCAGCGCCCGGGTGCAGGGGCTCCGGCTTCACTCGACGCCGCCGCAGGTCCGGTTCGACGAGCTCTGGCTCGACAGCGCCGAGGCGTAGCGCGGCGCCGCGCCGTCTAGCGCCGAAGCGCGATCGGCGGGACCGAGGCCGGCGCGGTCTCCTCGCGCGGCTCGGCGGATTCGGACGCCGGTGCAGCGACCATGTCGCTGCGGTAGAGGTGCCCGTCGTGGTTCCGCGCCCACTGGGGCACCTGCCCGTCGTAGCCCGACGCCGCGTCGTGGCGGAGCACGGACCAGACGAACGCACCGCCGTAGCCGGCGCACCGCGCGGTGTCGAGCATCGTCTTGATGCTCCTGCTCGGGTGGCTGCCGGGGAAGGAGTTGAGGAGCAGCGGGCGGTCCAGCCGGAGGTCGGAGACGGCGACCCGGAGCTCGTCCCCGTCGGCCGGCCAGGACACGCTGTAGATGTCGAGCCCGACCCCGCGCACGAGCGGGAGTCCGCTCCAGCGCGAGACCCCCACCGTGGCCAGCGCCCGCGTGTGCCGGCGGACGAGGGTCACCGCGTCGCAGAGGAAGGCCTGCATCTCCTCGAGGGTGACCCGGGTGGCCGACGCGGCGGAGAGTTCCCCGAGGCCGAGCCAGCGGCGCAGCACCGCGCCAGGGCCGCGCCTGGGGGGAACCGCCGGACCGAGCCCCGCGACGTGGACATCGGCGCCGGCGAGGACCTCCCAGGCGATGACGGCCGGATGGTCGGCGTAGCGCATGAGGATCGGACGCAGGATCCGCTCGAGCAGCGCGCTGCGCTTCACTGGATCGCGAATCGTGTCGGCGTGCCCGCGCACCGGGTGACCGTCGGCGATCGAGGCCGGCGCGAGCCAGCCCGCATCGAGGAGCACCAGGATCAGCTGCACGCCCGCGGCGCGCGCCGCCTCGAGGACCACGTCGATGTCCGGGAACACCGAGCCGTCGAGAGCATCGGGCGTTCCGTCCTCGGCGAAGCGGACACCGGCGCGACCGTCGGCGAGGAGGAAGAAGCGAACGGTCCGCACGCCGTCGCCCTGGAGTCGCTCGAAGACCTGTCGGAGCAACGCCGCGTCCTCGGGGTGCGCGTGCAGCCCGCCCTCGGGCCGCCAGGCAGAGGCGCCGATGTCCACGCCGTGGTGAACCCAGGGCACGTTGGCGCCGAGGAGGAACCGGTTCGGACCGAACGGGGGCCCTTCGGCGTGAACGGGCGCGGTCGTCGCGTTGAACGCGAACCACGGGGCCTCGCGCGTGAGCGCCGGCGTCGTGCGTTCGTGAAGCGGGCGAGAGGTGGAGCGCTGAGTCCGAGGATCGGGACTGGGGGGCGGGACGCCTGCCTCCGGCGCGGCACGCGAGCTCTTGCGCTGCTGCGACATCGAATGGACCCTGGGTCGGCTAGGACCAGTGGAGAATGGCTGTGTTGGGCCGCGGACTGTGCCACTGCCGCTGGAAAGTTGGAAGTGTAGAAATGTGGGCGGGGTGTCATTCCCCGCCGCCGGGTCGTGTTCTACCCGGCCTCGCTGACCCGAGGAAAGCGAGCCGGCGGGGGAATCAGCGTCCCCCCGTACGAGGAGGCCTCGAGCGTCCCGCAGGCGGCACCGATGTCCTTTCCACCGGAATACCGGCGGACCACCGGAGCGCCGAGGATCTGCAGGGCGTCGCGGAACCGGGCGAGCTCGAGGGCATCGGGCGGCTGGTAGCGGCCCGTCGGGTCGGTCACCTCGATCAGGTCCACCTTGATGGGAACCCCGGCAAACGCGTCCCGGAGCGCCTCGGCGTCCTCCTGGCCCGTGTTGAGGCCCCGGATGCAGACGTAGGCCACCATGGCGCGCTCGCGGCGGGTACGCGCGTAGTCGCCGATGGCGCGCACCAGCTCGGGCAAGGGATGCGTCCGCTCCACGGGCATGAGCCGCGCCCGCTTCTCCGGGATGGCAGAGGTGACGCTGAACGCGAGTCGGTACGGGTGCCCCTCGCGCACGTAGCGGTCGATGGCCGGGACCCAGCCCGCGGTCGAGAGCGTGATCGCCTTCCCCGAGATGGCGTAGCCGGCCGGGTGGCAGAGGATGCGGGCCGCCCGGAGCACCTCGGTGGGGTTGAGCAGCGGCTCGCCCATCCCCATGAACACCACGCCGGACAGGGGCCGGTCAGCCTCGGCGCGGATCAGCCGGACCTGCTCGAGGATCTCCCAGGTCAGAAGATTCCGTTGAAAACCCATCCGCCCGGTGGCGCAGAAGTCACAGGCCAGCGCGCACCCCACCTGGCTCGAGACGCAGACGACGTACTTGGTGTCGAAGAGGGGAATCCGCACCGCCTCCACGCGTCCGCCAAGTGGAGACGCGAAGAGGTACTTCACGAAGCCGTCGTCCGCGCGCCGCCGCTCGACGATCTCCAGTGACGGGAGCTCGGCCTGGGCCAGCACCGCGTCGCGCACGGCACGAGGCACCTGCTCCGTCCTCCGGAGGTCCTCGAGCGTCTCCGCCCCATGGGCGTGCACGCGCGCGAAGAGCTTCCGCACCGCGAGCGGGGACGGCTCGAGCGGAGCGAGCGCGCGGACCAGGTCCGCGAGCTCCATCCCTCGGAGGTTCACTTCGTCTCGAGCTTGCTGCGGAGAAACGCCTTCAGCCGGCCCGCGACCTCGGGCGGCATCGAGCGGACCAGCGCCTTCCGGCACAGGCCGGAGGTGGCCCGGTAGGTGCGCACGAACTCCACGCAGGGGGGGCAGCCGTTCAGATGAGCCCGGAGGTGCTCTTCCTCCTCGGGCGACATCTCACCGTCGAGGTACGGCAGCAGCGCTTCGATGGCGTCCTTGCAGTTGACCATGTATGCCCGGCGTTCCCCCAATGATGCTCGGGACGGGTCCCGGTTTCACACTTCTTTGTAGAACGCGTCGATGGCCTCCCGCAGGGCGAGCCGGGCGCGGTGGAGCCGGCTCTTCACCGCGGGTACGGAAATTCCCACCATCTCCGAGATCTCCTCATAGGAGAGCCCCTCCACGTCCTTCAGCAGGAACACCTCCCGGTACCCCTCGGGAAGGGCGTCGGTGGCCTCCTGTATTGCCCGCCCGAGCTCCTCGTCGAGGATCTTGTCGTCCGCCCGGCGGCTCCAGTCGGTCTCGGGCGTCTCGGCGAGGCTGCCACGCTCGGTGAACTCGGGGCCGGCGAGATCATCGCTGACGATGTCCAGCACGCGCTGGCGCCGCAGCCGCATCAGCGCGTTGTTCGCCGCGATGCGGTGTACCCAGCTGCCGAACGCGGCCTCCCCGCGAAACTCGGCCAGGTGCTGGTAGGCGGAGAGGAACGTGTCCTGGGTGATCTCCGCCGCGTCGGCCTCGCTGCGGGTCATCCGCAGCGCCAGGCCGTAGACCTTGTCCTCGTGCCGGCCCACCAGTTCCTCGAAGGCAGACATGTCCCCGCCCTGCGCGCGGGCCAGGAGAGTCCGGTCGTCCTGGACGGTGGTGTCCGTCATGGGCTCGAGCGACGTGTGTCAGGGGGGCGCGCCCAGGTCAAGCGCCCGCTCGGGAGGGGTCGCTCCGACCGTCCGCTCCGCGCTACGGGGAAACCTCGGCGGCGAAGGTGGGCTGTCCCTTCACCAGCTTCACGATCACCGCGGGCTTCACCGCGTCGCGGTCCGGTCCGATCGTGATCCGGCCGGTGATGCCGTCGAAGTCGCGCGTCCGGGCGATCTGCTCGCGGAGCGTCGGGCCGCCCACCGCGCCCGACCGCCGGAGCGCGTCGATGCCCACCCGCGCAGCGTCGTAGCCCAGCGCCCCGAGCGCGTCCGGGAGGTGGCCGAAGCGCGCCTGGTACTTCGCCAGGAAGTCCTTCACCCGGGCCCCGGGGTTGTCCGCGGCGAAGTGCGTGGAATAGAGCGCGCCCTCGACGGCCGCGCCCCCGAGCTGCCCCAGCCGCTCGCCCGAGTCCCACCCGTCGCCGCCCAGCAGCGTGGCCCGGATGCCGAGCTCGCGCGCCTGGCGGGCCAGCGGGCCCACGTCGCTGTAGTAGCCGGGGATGAAGAGGATGTCGGGCCGGGTCGACTTGGCCCGGGTGAGCTGACCACGGAAGTCGGTGTCGCCCTTGGCGTAGGCCTCGTCGGAGACGATCTTCCCCCCGAGCGCAGTGAAGCGTCCGGCGAACACCTTCGCCAGCCCCACCGCGTAATCGCTCTTCTGGTCGACCAGCATCGCCACCCGCTCCGCCTTCAAGGTCTCGCGGGCGAAGCGGGCGAGCAGCTGGCCCTGGAAGGTGTCGGTGAAGCACACCCGGAAGACGAACGGCCCTCCCTCGGATGTGACGCGGGGGTTGGTGGAGGATGGCGCGATCATCGGCACCTCCCCGCTGGCGGCCGCGGGCGCCATGGCCAGGCTGTTGCTGCTCTGGTTCTCACCGACGACGAAGAGCACCCGGTCCTGGGTCACCAGCCGGGTCATGGCGTTGGCCGCCTCCTCGGGGCGGGACTGCGAATCGTACGAGCGAAGCACGAGCGGCCGTCCCTGGATCCCTCCGGCGGCGTTGGTCTCCTCCACGGCGAGCTGGACGCCGTTGCGGCTCTCGAGCCCGAAGTGGGCCTCGGGGCCGGTGAGCGCGCCCACGAAGCCGACCGGGAGCGGGCCACTCGTGGGTTGCGCGGAGCCTGACCCCTTCGGCCCGGCGGCGGGGGCAGGAGCCTGCTTGCGCTCGCAGCCGAGCAGGGTGAGCGCGCAGAGGAGAGGAACGAGCTGGAACGGACGCACGGGGGCGACTCCAGGGTGGATGCAGCCTGCGCCCGAGGGTCTACTCCAGGGTCCGGCGGCTAGCCCACGTCCACGTGCTCGTGGGAGGAGGGGCAGCGTGGCAGGTCCGGAGGGGTCCGCTCCTCGGTGAGCCCATCCGGATAGGCGCAGAACCAGTGGAGCACGCACCCGTCCGGCGCCACCACCAGGCTCGCCTCGGGCTGATCCGGGGTGAGAAGGCTGACCCCGCAGTGGCTGCACTGCGGAACCTCGAGCTCGTCCACATCGTCCACCGCGCCGCTCGTCCGACGAGGGTTCGCCATGGGACGGTCATCGTATGGAGTCCGCCTGACCTCTTCGGCGCGAGGGACGGCCGCGGCTCACCCCGGGGCTTCCCCGTACCCAGAAGCGCAGGGGCGTCTCGGCCCACTCCTCGGCGTAGTCCACCCCGATGCGTGGCCCGCGCGCGACGTCCCGCCCCCGGACGGCGGGGGCGTCGAGGATGCGCACGGCCGAGGCGGCGAGGTCCGCCCCGTTCTGGGCCCCGGTGATGCCGAGCGCCCGGCACAGCCGGGCGGGCCCGTCGAGCCGCACCGGCCCGTCGAACCCCTCGAGCGCCTCGAGCCCCCGCACCAGGACCGCTGCGGGGTGGCCCTCGCGCCCGGTGACGGCATTGAAGCACCAGTGCATCCCGTAGACGAAGTACACGTATGCCCGGCCGGGCGGTCCCCAGAGGATGGAGGTGCGCGCGGTCCGGCCCCGCGCGGCGTGGCACGCGAGGTCGTGCGCGCCGACGTAGGCCTCGGTCTCGACGATCCGGCCGCTCCGGCCCCCGTGGACGAGCACCTTGCCGAGGAGCGCGCGCGCCACCACCCTCGCGGGGCGCTCGTAGAAGGAATGAGGCAGCGGAGGTCCGGGACGCCCGGCTATGTTCACTGTCCAGGCCACGCTCTGCTCTCCGGCGCGGGGTCGATTGCGTCGAGGTGCGTTGGGTGCAGATTCGGGCGACGATGCTGGACACCGGTCGCGTCTCGGGCGTGCTCCTTCCCCTGTTCTCGCTGCGGAGCCGCGACGACTTCGGGATCGGGGACTTCGGGGCCATCCCCGCCTGGCTCCGCTTCCTGCGCAGCGCCGGCCAGCGCCTGTGGATGACGCTGCCGCTGCTCCCCACGGCGCGGGGAGACGTGAGCCCCTACGCCACCCGGAGCGCCTTCGGGCTGAATCCGCTGTTCATCCATCTCGAGTCCATCCCGGAGTACCGGGACGCCGGCGGCGTGTCGACCCTCTCGGAGGAGGAGCGATGGCTCCTGGAGGAGGCCCGGGCTGCCCACCGGGTGAAGTACGCCTCGGTCTTCCGGGTGAAGTGGGCCGCGCTGTGGACCGCGTTCCGCCGCTTCGAGGAGCGGGGAACGGACCCCGGTGGGCGGTTCGAGGCTTACCGGAAGCAGAGCGCGGTGTGGCTCGACAGTTATTCGCTCTATGCCGCCCTGGCGGAGGACCAGGAGCAGCGGCCGTGGTGGGAATGGCCGCGCGGGGTCCGCGAGCGGCAGCCGCAGGCCCTCTCGGCGGCCGTCGATCGGCTGGGGAACCGGGTGCGCTTCCACGCCTGGCTGCAGTTCGTGGCCCAGGAGCAGTGGAACGCGGCGCGCGCCTTTGCGCGGGAGCAGGGGGTCCTCCTGGCGGGTGACGAGCCCTTCATCATCGGCCAGGACAGCGCCGACACCTGGGCCAACCCCCACTATCTCCGGCGCGACGCGCGGCTGGGCGTCCCCCCGGACGAATTCTCCGACACCGGGCAGGACTGGGGCCTGCCGTACTTCGACTTCCAGGCGATGGAGAAGGACGACTGGGGCTGGCTCCGCCTGCGCGCGCTGCACGCCGCCGCGGTCTACGACCTCCGCCGGGTGGACCACGCGGTGGGCTACTTCCGGCAATACATCCGCGACGAGAAGACGCCGCGGGGGCGCTTCCTCCCGCTGGAGGAGCCGCTGCAGCGCCGGCTCGGGACGGACATCTTCCGGCTCCTCTCCGACGGGAGCGGCATCGTCGCCGAGGACCTGGGGGTCATTCCGCCCTTCGTCCGCCAGACGCTCGCCGAGCTGCAGATTCCCGGCTACCGGGTGCTCCGCTGGGAGAAGGACGAGCAGGTCTACCGCGATCCGCACGCCTTCCCGGAGGTGTCGCTGGTCACCACCGGGACGCACGACACCGAGACGCTGCGCGAGTGGTGGGAGGCACGGGAACCTGCCGAGAGGCTCGCCGCGGCGGAGGCCTGGCCGGAGTTCGAGGGGATGCGGCCGCCGCCCGCCGAGTTCACGCCCGAGGTCCACACCCGCCTGCTGGCCACCGCGGAGAACGCCGCCTCGCGGCTGTGCGTGGTGCCCTGGCAGGACGTGCTCGGCGAGACCGAGCGGATCAACCTGCCCGGGTCGGTCCAGGACGCGAACTGGGCCTATCGAATCACGGCTCCGGTGGAGGAGCTGGACGCGCAGCCGGAAGTCCGGGAGGCGGCCGCACGGCTGCGCACGCTGACCCAGGCGGCTCACCGACTCTCCGGCGCATGAACCGGCGGCTCCGGCGTCGCGGGGCGCTGGGCGCGCTGCTCCTCGCCGCGTGCGCGGGGAAGCAGAAGCCGGACGAGCCGCCCATCCACTCGCTGAAGATCGAGGGAACGAAGCAGATCAAGGCCGGAGTCATCGAGGATCACATCCTCACCACCGGGCCTTCCTGGTGGCCGTTCTCCGCCACGCCGTACTTCGATCCCATCGCCTGGCAGGCGGACATGCGGCGCATCGAGCGGTACTACCAGTCGCAGGGCTACTACCAGGCCGAGGTGGTGGACGAGGAGGTGCGGCCCGACGACGACGGGGTGGCCCTCACCGTCCAGGTCAGCGAGGGGAAGCCCACCATCATCCGCCACATCCAGTTCGAGGGGCTCGACTCGCTTCCGCCGGACTTCCAGCAGAAGGCTCGCCGGAGCATCTCGCTCAAGGTCGGTCAGATCCTCACCGAGGACGGCTGGAGGAACGTGAAGCGCGAGGTGACCAGCGCCTTGCGTGCGCTCGGCTACGCCGAGGCCGAGGTCCGGGGCGAGGTCTTCGTCGAGACCACCGACCAGACGGCCCGCGTCAGGCTGGTGTGCGCGCCCGGGGAGCGCTATCGCTTCGGAAACATCTTCGTCGCCACCGGGCCCAGGCCCTCGGTCCAGGTGCGCTACATCATCGACCAGGCTCAGGGGTCGATCCGCAAGGGTGACTGGTTCAGCGACACCGCCCTCGAGCAGGCCCAGCGCCGCGTCTTCCGGATGGGCGTGTTCGGCGCGGTGAAGGTGACCACCGGCACGCCTGACAAGGCCAATGCGACCATTCCGGTGGTGGTGGACGTCCGGGAATCACCCTTTCACAGCATTCGCTACGGCGGCGGGATCGGCATCGATCCGGTGCGGCAGGAGTACCGACTCACCGCCGAGTACGTGGACCGGAACTTCCTCGGCGACCTCCGCCGGCTCACGGTGCGGGGGAAGGTGGGCTGGGCGTTCCTCCCGGCCATCTGGAACATCCAGCAGAACGGCTCGCTGTTCGACCTCTACACCGAGTTCGAGCAGCCCCGCTTTCCCGGCCGCGACTTCAAGTGGGTGAGCTCCGTCGACTTCTACAAGAACCTCGAGCAGGCCTACGGCTACCTGGGGACCCGGGGGCGGACCGGCATCATCTGGCAGCCCGTCAGCAACTTCCGGATCTACCCCTCCTACAACCTCGAGCTCGACCGCATCACCGGCGTCACCAACGGGCTCTCCGGCACGGCGCCGCAGCTGGCGTACGGCTGCAACCTGACCCCCACCGACCCGGTCTGCTACGTCTTCCTCTCCTACCTCGAGATC
>JADGQZ010000047.1 GCA_017881345.1 Myxococcaceae bacterium
CCAGCCTCGAGGCACCCCCCGAGCTCCCCACCGACGACCTCTTCCCGCCGACGGAGAGCGCTGCGCTCGACGCCCTCCCCGAGCTCACGGCCGACGGCCTCTCCCCGCCGACCGAGAGCGCCGCGCTCGACGCCCTCCCCGAGCTCACGGCCGATGCCCTCGAGGCGACGACGCCGGGAGAGGGCGCGGGCCAGGAGCCGAGCAGGACCCTTCCGGATCTCGCTGCGACGGCCGAGGGGACGGACCCTGCGGCGACGGATGGCGCCGAGCTTCTGGCCGAAGCCCCTGGATCGGAGAGTCCGTGGGCTGACGGGTCTGCCGAGCCCGGGGAGCCGGGGGGCCTCGACCCCTCGGTCACGCCCCCGCGGACCAGCCTGGCCGAGCGGATCGACGCGGCCGTCGAGACACTCGAGACCGAGCCGACCCCGGGCGAGGAGCAGCCCGGCTGGGGAGCCGTTCCCGTCGCCCCGGAGTCAGGCGAGGCGGGTCCGTCACTCGAGCCGGAGATGCAGGCGGAGCTGGCGGACCTCGGAGCCATCCCGCTGGACGTCGCCGATCCGGCGGTGGACCCCGGCTTCCCCGAGACGCACGCCCTCATCGAGCTGTCCTCGGCCGACGTGGTGATGCTCGACGGGGAGCCGGCGCAGGAGCCGGAACTCGGAGGGGAGCCCGCAGACCCGGTGCCGCTCGCGGCGCTCCACGAGTTCGTCGGGGAGCAGCCCGCGGACCCGCGCGCGCTCGCCTTCGACGACCAGGACGACCAGCCCACCCTCGCCGCGGAGGAGCTCCAGGCCACCGAGGCCGAGCTGGCGAGCGCTCCGCACGCGTTCCACCCCATGCCCGTCGAGCCGGAGCTCGAGCCGGAACCGCCCCCCCCACCTGTTCCCGCTGCGCCGCGCGTCTCCGTCCCGCGGCCGCCACCCGGCCCACCACCGGCACGGGCTCCCCGGCCCATTCCCCTCACGGTCGAATCGCCGCCTGCTCCCGCTCCGGCGGCCGCCCTCGCCGCGCCCGTCCGAAAGACCACCCCGCCGCAAGCACCGGCCCCGCCCAGGGCGCCCACGCTGAGCGCTGCCCGACCAGAGCCGCCCCGGCGCGCCGGCTTCGGCCAGAGCGGACCGTTCGCGCGACCACCGGCGGTCCTGATGGCGCCGGCCTCGCTGGACGTGATGGACGAAGGCGAAGGCGAAGGCGAGCCGATGCCGCCGCCACCGCCCCCGCCCGCCACCGACGTGGCGACCGGGGCCGAGGTCTTCGGCGGCGCCTACCTGAACCCCAGCTTCGTCGAGGGGGAGCACCGGGTGGTGCTCCACACGCTCGAGGGCCAGGTCCGGCGCGGAACGGTGAAGGACCTGGACCTCCTGGACGCGGTGATCCGCCTTGCCCAGCCCGGCCGTCCCCCCGAGGCGATCGCCGCCGACCGGGTGAAGGCCATCTTCTTCATGCAGGAGCCCGGCACGGCCGCGCTTCCCTCCGCCGGGCGCCGCATCCGCGTGGGCTTCGCCGACGGGCGGCAGATCGTCGGCTTCTCCGAGGACGTCGACTCGGGCGAGCAGGGATTCTTCCTCATCCCCGCCGACACCCGCACGCACACCGCCCGGATCTACGTCTTCCGGGCGGGGGTCCAGTCGATCAGCGCGGCCTGAGCCGCGCCGCTCTCACTTCGCGGCGGTCGGGGCCCCCTGCTTGTGCAGCTCCGCCTCGACGGTGATCGTCACCTCGTCGCCGACCATCACCCCGCCGGCCTCGATCGTCTTGTTCCAGTTCAGCCCGAAGTCCTTGCGGTTGATCTTCGTGGTGGCGGTCAGGCCGCGGATCATCTTCCCGCCGGCGAGGGTCTCCGGGGTGTACTCCACGTTCAGCACCACGGGCTTGGTGACGCCGTGGATGGTGAGGTCACCCTCGGCCTTGAGGGCGTTGCCCTCGCCCTTGGTGATCTTCGTGGACTTGAAGGTGATGGTCGGGAACTTCTCCACGTCGAAGAAGTCGGGCGATTTCAGATGGGCGTCACGCTTCTCGACCCGGGTGTTGATGGTGGTCGCGTCGATGGTGATCTCCGCCTTGCTCTTGGTGATGTCCTTGTCGTCCTGCTGGACGGTGCCGGTGGTCTTGCCGAACTGACCGCGGACGTTGGACACCATCAGGTGCTTCACCACGAACGAGCTCTCGGTGTGGTTCGGGTCGATGTCCCAGGTCGAGGCAGCTGCGGGAAGGGCAACGAGGATTGCGAGGGCAACGAAGGAACGCATGGGGTGTCTCCGGAATCGAGGGTTCGGATTGACGAACGCGGCCCTTGGATGCCTGCCCCGAGGCCGAGATTCAACGATTCCGTCGTGGAACACACCGTCTCACTGGAGAAAGCGGTCGGAATCCCTCGGGGTATTCCGGTCCGGGCTCACCAGGCTGAGGTGCTTGCTCCTCGAGCGGAGCTGCCGGTGGAGCCTCCAGCCCTGAAGCCGGAGGAGCCAGTCCGAGGGTCCACCGATCCTCAGGTAGGCCCACGTCAGGAGCAGCGCCGCCGCCGAGGGGACGATGAACTGGAAGCCGGAGAACGCGCCGCTCAGGAAGACGAAGCCCACGCCGATGAGCGCGAACACGTTCCCGCTCACCGGGAGGCCCCAGAAGTTGGTCTGCCGCCCTCCGAAGCTCAGCCCGTAGGCGACCCACAGCGCCGAGCCCATGACGAAGCCACCGGGGTACGGGATGGCCCGGAGCGCCGGGACACCCAGCGCAAGGAGCACCGTGACCAGGCCGGCCAGCACCGTCGTTCCCACCGCGAAGAGCCCCATCCTCCGCGTCCCCCAGCTCTGCTCGAGCGCGCCTCCGAGCTGCCAGAGGATGAGCGCACCGAAGATGACGCCCATCGGGGAGCTCTCGACGAACCCGTAGGTGAGAGGCTGCCAGACCCACCCGCGGAGCACTCCGCCGGGCACGAGCAGGAGCAGCGCGCCCAGGCCCTCGCGGGTGAGGGCGAAGACGACCGAGCCTCCGACCAGTGCAACCGCGAGCCACGCGGCGACGCCCTGCAGACCGGGGAGGACGGGGCGGAATCGACGGCGCATGGGACGCATCCCGCGAGGTCGCCACGACCGGGGCCCCGGCGCAACCCCCCGCTATCCGTTCCGCGCAGCGGCCTCGCGGTGCCGGTAGAACAGGGTGATGGTCAAGCAGTGGAATTCCTTGTCGGAGCTCTGGGTCACCACGCGATCCACCACCTCGACCCCGGGGTTGTCCCGGAGCCACTTGGTGATGGTCTCACCCATGGTCTCGCGGTCCCGGGCGAGCGTCGTCGAGAACACCTTCACTCCGGTGAAGGGAACGCTGGCCATGCGGCGGTTTCTTACATCCGATGCCGCGAGGCGATCAACCTGATTGTAAAGCTACAGCGAGCGTGCCCTGCGAGCGAGGCAGGCAGGCTCCTCTCGGCAGGCAGGTCCGATGCCGTCCGGGTGTGGACCCAGCGGCGTCCGGTCCGTTTCCTCTACCCCACAGAGGACGCAGTGGCGTTTCCGCTGCCGCCGCTCGGCCCGTCGCTGCTCGGCGATCTCCTTGGCCCGCTCCCGCGAGGTCTTCGCGCCATCCGTCGTCATCGCGCCGTCACCCTCTGGGCAGCATCGATAACACGGCTTGCCCGGAAGGGGGGCGCCCGATGATGCTCCTCGGTCGCTTCCCGATGCTCGCCCGCCCCTCGCGCCGCGCCCTGTTGACCCTCGGGACGTGGGCCCTGGCCGCCTGTGGCCCGGGAAGTCCGGTTCCCGAGTCCCGGCCCGCCGCCGCGGCCACTGCCCGGGCACTGGTGCGCCCCCTGGTGGCCCGGAACGCGCTCACCGCGCCCGCCACCCGCGACGCCTCCGGCTCCTCGGTGACGCCAGGCCCCACGGCGGTGGTGCTCGGGCACCAGGCCCCCGACGGGACGCTCCGGGTCGGCTGCGTCGATAGCGAGGACGGGGCCGAGGCGCTGGTGCGCGCCTCCGACGAGGAGCGATGACCCCCCTCCGGGTGACGCTGCTCTGTCTGCTCGGGCTCTCCGTCTCCCGGGTCGCGATGGCCGGCGCGGAGGTCCGCGTCGTGAACGGCAACGGCTCCGGCCAGGGCCTGAACGAGCGCAGCGCGGCGTCCCCGGTCGGCGGCAACCCGGGGACGACGGTCGGCGAGCAGCGCCTCATCGCCTCCCAGTACGCCGCGGCGCTCTGGTCGGCGACGCTCGGCAACCGGGTGCCCATCGCGGTGCGCGTCGAGTTCAGCGACCTGGACTGCTCCGGGGGAACCGCCGTCCTCGGCTCGGCCGGCCCCACCATGCTCTATGACGGGGACCGTTACCCGGCGGCGCTTGCCAACGAGCGGGCCGGCCGGGACCTCGACACCGGGCGCGAGGAGATCGAGGCGCGCTTCAACGCCCGCCTCGGCCGGCCCGACTGCGCGGTCACCACCTGGTACACCGGGCTGGACAACGTCGCCACGCCCGGCAGCACCGACCTCGCCTCGGTCCTCCTGCACGAGCTCGCGCACGGCCTGGGCTTCATCAAGTCGTCCAGCGCGTTCCGGGATCGCGCGCGCGACGCCAGCAGCGGCCTCCTCCTCTCCCAGCTCGGCGGAGGGGACTACGACGCCGCCATCCGCCGGCCGATGGGCGTCAGCTGGGTCGGTCCTGCGGTGCGCGCGACGAAGGACCTCATCCTCGACAGCACCGACGGGGTGCTTCGCCTCCCGGACGGGGGGGCTTACCCGGTGGCGCGCGCACGATTCAGCCCGGCGCGGGTGAGCGTGAACGCGCCGCTGATCCTCGCGCAGGACGCCGACGGCGGCACGGACAGCGACGCCTGCCTGCCCCTCGCCCCGACCCCGGGCGCGCTGGTGCTCGCCGAGCGCCGGCTCCGCTCCGACGGCGGCCTCCTCTGCCTCGTCGCACAGCGCGCGCTCAATGCGCAGGCGGCAGGGGCCGTGGGCCTCCTGGTTCGAAGCGGCGTGCCGGGCGGGGGGCCCGTCTCGTAGACCGGCGATGGAGGGAGCGAGCTCACCATCTCGGTGTGGGGCGTCTCCTTCGACGATGGGGCCACGTTGGAGCAGGCGCTCAACGCGGGCCCGACCCTGGTCCTCGTCGACGGCGAGGGGAGGCGCGCGGGCGAGAACCTGGCCGGCGACGTGCTGCTCTACACGCCCAGCGCCTACTCCGAGGGCTCGAGCGTGGGCCACTGGGACCCCAGCGCCACTCCCGACCTCCTGATGGAGCCCAACATCAACCCCCGCTTGCCGCGGAACCTGGACCTCACCCCTGCGGCGCTGGGGGACCTGGGCTGGTCTCCGCCCGCGGGCCTGAGCATCGGGGCGACGACGCTCGGGCCCGACTTCTCGGACTCGCAGTCTCCGCGGTTCATCGTGCACGTGGTGAACCGCGGCGCCGCCCCGGCCACCGGGGTGGTGCTCGATGCCCGCGCCGACCCCGCGCTGACGCTGGTCTCCACCGGGCTGGACTGCCCGGATGGCCTGCCCTGCACGCTGGGGGACCTGCCGCCCGGGACCGTCCGGACCGCCATCGCGAGCTACGCCATCCGCAGCGGACAGCCGCGCACGGTGTCGGTCGAGTTCCGCATCTCCGGCGGGAGCCCGCTTCCTCCGGCCCAGGACGCGAGCACCACGGTCGTCGCCACGCGCGCCTCGGGCTGCAGCAGCACCGGCAGCGGCCCGGGTGGGGTGGTCGCGCTCCTCGCCGTCGCCGCCTGGGCGAGCCGCCGCCGGATCGGGCGGCGAAGGAGCGCGAGCCTCAGGTGGGCGTGAGCGCGGTCTCCGCCGCGTTCCTGTTCCGCCGCCGCTCGATGAAGTACGCGGCCACCACGCCGCCCTCGTAACAGAGCAGCATCGGTCCGGCGAGGATGGCCATGTTGATGGGGTCTCCCGTCGGGGTGATGACCGCGGCGAGGATGAGGCACACCACGATCGCGTGGCGCTGGTACCGCATCAGGAACTTCGCCTTCACCAGCCCGAGAGCCGCCAGGAGCGCCATCACCAGCGGCAGCTCGAAGACCACGCCCAGGGCGAGGAGGAGCATCAGCACCAGCGACAGCTGCTCGCTCATCGTGAGCAGCGGCCGCGTCCAGGCCTCCTCGGAGAGCGAGCTCTGACCGGCGGCGAACGTCTTCTGCATCTTCCACAGCCGCGCCACCTGCGAGCCCTGGCTCCCCGCCGCGCCGGCGAGGAGCGAGGCGGACTGATCGAGCGCCTCGGAGGACTTTCCCAGCGCGCCCGACTGGAACGCCTCCACCGCCTCGACCCGCTTCTCCAGCGCCTGGCGCAGCGCCGGGGCGGCACCGAGGCCGAGCCCGTCGCGCGTCGCGTCCACCAGCCGTCCCTCGGCGTCCAGCCGGGCCTGGAGCTCGACGACGCCGCCGGCGTACCGGTCCGGCGCCGACACCCGTCCGTCCCCGAACGCGGTCAGCCGCTGCGCCTCTCCGTCGGCGATGTTGGCGGCGCGGTCGAAGTCCCCCGAGCGGGCGAACCGGAGCGCCTCCAGCTCCATCGCCCGGGCCCGCTCGATGCGCGCCTTGATCGGGGCGGTGTTCCCGCTCGAGAGCAGGAAGTTGAACATCGTGGGCAGCACGACCAGGTAGCAGAAGGTCGCGCCGATGATGAAGGCGATCGTCCCAAGGAGCACGAACGGGAACGCGTACCTGCGCTCGCGCGGATACAGCCCCGGCGCCACGAAGCCCCAGAGCTGGGCGAGGAGGACGGGCGTGGCGAGGAAGATGCCGGCGTACAGGCCGACCTTCATCAGCACGTTCAGCTCCTCGATGCCCGAGGTGTAGATGAGGCTCCGGTCCGCGGGCGGGAGCGCGTCCAGCACCGGCTTCATCAGGAAGCCGAAGATGTCCCGGGCCCAGTACAGACCTGCACAGCCGAGCACCAGCACTGCGATCACCACCCGGAGCAGCCGCGACCGGAGCTCGCGCAGGTGGTCGGCGAGGCTCATCCGGGCCTGGAGCGGCTCGGGCTGGGGTGCCGCCTCATCCATGCGCGGGCGGATCGCCCTCCGGGCGTGCGCCGACCACCGGCCCGGAGGCAGGGGCGGCGGGCTCTGCTGGCGACGCCGCAGGTGCCTCGGAGGCGAACGGCTCCGCCGAGCTCGGCCGCGCGGCGACGACACCCTCGGGCGGCGGGAAGACGGACGGGTAGGTCGGCGGCGCGAGCTCGCCCTCCGGACCGACCGTGGCCGGGGGCACCGGCTGCGCCGGCGCGGGCGGCTCGATGCGCTTGGTCTGCGCCTGCTCCTCGGCGAAGACCTCCTGGTCCATCTTGTAGAACTCGCGCTCCACCAGGCCACGGACGTCGTCCGTCTGCTTGCGGAACTCACGGACGAACTTGCCGATCCCGCGCGCCAGCTCCGGCAGCTTGTCCGGGCCGAGCAGCAGCAGGGCGACGATCATGATGACGGCGATCTCGCCGGCGCCGAGGTTGAACATCCTTCCTTGGCTCTTAAACCTCTTTGGACGCGGTTGCCATTCCCCCGGGCACGGGCGGGGACGGCACCGCGGGTGCGGCCGCACGGAGGCGCACTCCGCGCTCCACCCGGAGAAGCAGGAACGGGAGCAGGAGCGTGAGCGCGATGGCCATCCGGCCGAGCATCGGCACGTTGCCCAGGCTGCCGTCGGGTTGCACGAAGAGCACCTGCGCCGAGACGCTCGCCCCGAGCGCGCTCGCCACGTGCTGGACGGCGGACTGGAAGGACATGAAGCGCGCCCGCTCCGACGGCTCGGGGACCTTCGAGACCAGCGTGCTGTAGCTCACGTTCCGGGCCGACAGCGCGAAGAAGAGGAGGATGGCGAGCAGCATCACCGGAGCGGTCCGGGGCACGTCGACGAACGTCACCTCGAACGCGGCCGCCAGCAGGAGCGCGGCCACGGTCCCCACCCGGAAGCTTCCGAAGCGGTCCACCAGCCTTCCCACCAGCCGCAGCGTGACGAAGCTCACCACCCCGCCGATGCCGTAGACCCACTGCAGCTGGTTCCGGGGCAACCCGAGGTTGGCCTGCAGGTAGGAGGAGATGTTGGGGATGACCAGGAAGCCGCTGCCCATGGTCACCGCGGTCATCGCGTACGAGGTGAGCACCAGCGGCCGGAAGAGCCGCGGTCCCGGAGAGATGCCGGGGGCCCGCCGGCCGAGGTGCGCGCGGAGGCTCGGCAGGGAGGCGGCGACGGCGGCGGTGACCCCGAGCCCGAGTCCGCCCACGACCAGGAAGGGGAGCCGCCATCCGGCCCACACCGAGAGCTGGAGGCTGAGGGGGACCCCCAGCACCGAGGCCACCGAGAACGCACCCATCACCGCGCCCATCGCCTTGCCCCGGCGCTCGGGTGGCACGGCGTCGGCGATGATGGACAGCGCGAGCGACGTCGCGGGGCCGCCGAACGCACCGGCGAGGCACCGCGCGGCGAGGAGCGACTCGAAGTTCCACGCCAGGCCACCGGCGAAGGTCCCGAGCACCAGCCCGGTCATCGTCACCGCCAGCGCGGGTCGGCGGTCGAACCGGTCGAGGAACGTGGAGCCGATCACGCCGGCCACCGCCGCGGCCGCGGTGTAGGCGCCGCCGACGAGGCCGAGCTTCGAGAGGGGGATGCCCAGGGCAGTGGCGAAGTCCGGCCCGAGCGGCATCACCATCACGAAGTCCCAGATGTTGACGAACTGGACGGCGCCGACGAGGAACACCATCCAGCCCTCGGACGGGGCCCGGCGGGTGCTCATAGACGGAACCGGCGCACCTCGCCGCGGAGCACCTCGGCCTCCTCCTGCAGCCGGGCAATGGCCTCCTCCAGCTGACGCACCGTCCGGGCCTGCTCCTCGCTGACGCCGCGGATGGCCTCCATCGTCTTGAGCACCACCGCCGAGCCGCGGGTCTGCTCGCGCTGCGCCCGCTCGAGCTGCTGGATGCGCTCGCGCATGGCCTCGAGCCCGCGGGTGATGAGCCGGCTGCCCGCCGCCTGCTCCTGACTCCGGCGCTGGACGTCGGCGGTGACGGTCTGCATGTTCTGGGCGGACTGGGTGATTCGGGCAGTTCCACGGGCCTGGGCCTGCGCCGACTGGGTGACCGACTGCACCGTGTCGGCGATGCGCTGGACGGCGGCGGTCACCGTGCGGCTCCCGCGGGCCTGCTCCACCGTGGCCCGGGCGATGGCCTTCACCATCACCGTGCTCCGGTTGGCAGTGCCGCTGATGCGCTTCAGCGCGGTCTCGGCGTCGCGGCCGAGCTCCACGCCCTCCTGGACGTGCCGCACGCCCTGCTCCACCGCCTCCACCGCGTTCCGGCTCTCCTCCTGCATCCGGGCGATGAGCTCGGAGATCTCCTTGGTCGAGGCGCCGGTGCGCTCGGCGAGCTCCTTGATCTCGTCGGCCACCACCGCGAACCCCTTGCCCTGCTCGCCAGCCTGGGCGGCGATGATCGCGGCGTTGAGCGCGAGGAGGTTGGTCTGCTCGGCCACCTCGTCGATGACGTCGAGGATCGCCACCACCTCACCGACCCGGCGGCCAAGCCCCTCGATGACCCGCGCCGCGAGCTCGCTGGACTCGCGGATGCGATCGATGCCGACCAGGGTCTTCTGCAGCGACTGCACGCCGCTCGCCGCCTCGGCCGAGACCTGCTCGGAGAGCCGGGCCGTCTCGTTGGCGTTGGTCTCGACCTGGCCGATACTGACGTCCATCTGCTTGATGCTGAAGGAGGTCTCCTCCGTCGAGCCGCCGAGCTCCTCGATGGCCTTGGCCACCTCGACGATGCTCCGGGTCATCTCGTCGATGGCGGCGGTGGTCTCCTGGACGCTGGCCGCCATCTGCTCCACGCCCTCGGCGACCTCCTCGTTTCGCCGGGTGATCTCCGCGATGCGCACCGAGCTCTCCTCGGCAACCTGATGGAGCGCCTCGACGTTGGCGGTGACCTCCCGGTGGGCCCCGAGCGCCTCGGCCATCGAGCGGCTGGTCTCGGTCACCTGCGACTGGATGGTGGTCGCGCCGGAGCTGACCTGGACGCCGGAGCGCGAGAGCTGGTCGATGACCGTGCCCACCGCCTCGCTGACGTTCCTGACCCGGGCCAGCGTGTCGCGGAGCCCCTGTCCGATGCGGTTCAGGGCCCCGGCCAGGACCGCGAGCTCGTCGGTGCCGCCGAGGGTGACGGTCTGGGTCAGGTCGGCTTCGCCCATCCGGCGCGCGGCGGTCAGGATCTCCTCCAACGGCCGCGTCAGCACCACCCGGCTCAGGACCCAGAGCAGCGCGGCGAAGGCGAAGAAGCCGACCACCATCGCCAGCCAGAGCGTGCGCCAGAGCTGGCTGAGGACGCCCGCCTCGTCCCCCCGGTGGATGGCCGCGAGCAGCCGGGCATCGTGCGACACGTAGAGCCAGATGGCCGCCAGCACGGCCAGGAGCGACAGGCTCGAGACGCCGAACAGCGCGTTCCGGAGCCCGAGTTGTCGGAGCCACCGCAGCACGGGCGAGTCCTGGACTGTACTCCTCCGGACCGGCCCGGCGAGCAGCTCCTTTCGGGCTGACCGCCACGGCCGGCGCGGTGCGCTACATTGACCGACCCTCCCCGTGTCCTCGCCCGTCCTGGTCCTCACCCACCCGCTGTTCCTCGAGCACCAGCCCGGGCGTGGGCATCCGGAGTCACCGCTGCGCCTGTCGCGGACGCTCGACTACCTCGAGCAGCACCGTCTCCCCACGCTCGAGTTCAAGGCGCCGCGGCTGGCCCGGCCCGACGAGATCGCCCGGGTACACGAGCCCGAGCTTCTGGAGGAGTTCGCCGGGCTGGCAGGCGGGCACGTGGCCATCGATGTCGACACCTTCGCCTCGCCCAGCACCCACGGCGCGGCGCTGGCGGCGGCAGGCGCATCCATCGAGGCCGTGGAGGCGGTGCTCGGCGGCACCTACCGGACTGCGTTCGCCCTGGTCCGTCCGCCCGGCCACCACGCCGAGCCGAACAAGATGATGGGGTTCTGCTTCCTCAACAACGCCGCGGTGGCGGCCGAGGCGGCGAGGACGCTCGGCGCGGCGCGGGTGCTCATCCTGGACTGGGACGTGCACCACGGGAACGGGACGCAGGCGGCGTTCTGGGAGCGCGGCGACGTGCTCTACCAGTCGGTGCACCAGTTCCCGTTCTACCCGGGGACCGGTGCCTCCCACGAGACGGGCGAGCGCGCCGGCGCCGGCTACACCGTGAACGTGCCGTTCCCCGCCGGACGGACCGACGCCGACCTGGGCGCGGCCTTCCACGAGATCTTCCTGCCCGTCGCGCAGGCCTTCCGGCCGGACCTCATCATCGTCTCGGCCGGCTTCGACGCCCACGAGGACGATCCGCTCGGGGGGATGCTCGCCACCGAGCGCGGCTTCGCGGCGATGTGCAGCGCGCTGAAGTCGCTCGCCGACGAGGTGGCCGGGGGGCGACTGGTGCTCCTGCTCGAGGGCGGGTACTCGCTGCTCGGGCTCCCACGGAGCGTCCACGCCTGCCTCGAGGTCATGGCCGGGCGGCGGGACGACTTCCCGCGCGGGGCGAGCCGGGACGCGATGAAGGCGATCGAGGGGAGCCGCGAGGCGCTGAAGGCGTACTGGAAGCTCTGAGAGGAGCGGGGGTTTGTGCCTCTCCCGGGGCCCCGGGGCGCTACGCTCGGCAGCGTGAGCGGGCCCGCCGACCGTCAGCTGCTCCCGCGCCTGGGCCTGATCGAGGCCACGCTGGTGGTGATGGGCGGCATCGTCGGCTCGGGCATCTTCATCAACCCGTCGGTCGTCGCCCGGCACGTCCATTCCGGCCCGCTCATCCTCGGAGCCTGGCTCGTCGGCGGCGCCGTCGCCCTGGTCGGTGCCTTCATCTACGCCGAGCTGGCGGAGCGCATGCCGCGGGTCGGCGGGCAGTACGCGTACCTCCGCGAGGCGTTCCATCCCGTGGTCGGGTTCCTCTACGGCTGGGCGCTGCTGGTGGTCATCAACGCCGGAGGAACCGCCGCGGTGGCGGTCACCTTCGGGCGTTACGCGGTCGAGCTCACCGGCTCGGCGCTCGACGAGAAGCTCATCGCCGTCCTCACCCTCGTTCTGCTGGCGGGCATCAACTGCCTCGGGGTGAAGAGCGGCAGCCTCGTCCAGGGCGGGCTGATGGTGCTGAAGATCGGCGTGCTCCTGACGCTCATCGTCCTCGGCCTGCTGCTCGGCCACGCGCCGCCTCCGGCCGCGGGCACGCACCTCGACGGCCCGCTCGCGTTCGGCGGGGCGATGGTTCCGGTCCTCTTCGCCTACGGGGGCTGGCAGACCGCGAACTTCATCGCCGCGGAGGTGCGCGAGCCGCGCCGCAATCTGCCGCGCGCGCTCGTGGCCGGCGTGATCGGGGTGGTCGTCCTCTACCTCGGGGCCAACTGGGTCTATCTCCGGGGACTCGGGCCGGAGGGGCTTGCCGCCACCGGCACCCCGGCGTCGAGCCTGATGCGCGGGCTGCTCGGCGACCGGGGCGCCACCTTCATCGCGCTCGGCATCGCCATCTCCACGCTCGGCTTCCTCAGCCACTCGCTCCTGACGATGCCCCGCGTCTACTTCGCGATGGCCGCGGACGGCGTCTTCTTCCCGGCCGTGGCCCGGGTCTCCGAGCGCACCCGGGCGCCGGTGGTCGCCATCGTCCTCCAGGCGGTCCTCGGCATCGCGGTCGCGCTCTCGGGCCGGTACGAGCAGATCCTGGGCTACGTGGTCTCGGCGGACTGGGTGTTCTTCGGCCTCTCGGCGGCCTCGCTCTTCGTGCTCCGCAGCCGCGCAATCGGCGGACGGGACATCCGGTTCCAGGTCCCCGGCCATCCGTTCACCACCGGGGCGTTCGTCGCGGTCTCGGCGCTGGTCGTCCTGTCCACGGCCTGGGCGTACCCGATGAACACGCTCATCGGCCTGGGGCTGGTGCTCGCGGGGCTGCCGGTCTACGCGCTCTGGACACGACGGCGCGCCCGGGCGATGCCGTCGGTCGGAGGAGCATCGCCTTGAGTGAACCTCGCAACGTCCTCGTCACCGGCGCATCCAGCGGCCTCGGCCGCGCGCTCGCGCTGTGGTTCGCTCGCCGGGGCGCCAGGGTGTGGGCCGCCGCCCGCCGGACCGAGCTGCTCGACACGCTCGCCGCCGATCCCGGCGCCCGGCCCGGCAGCATCGTCCCCCTCGCGCTCGACGTCTCCAGCACCGCCGCCATCCGCCACGTGCTCCCGGAGGTCGACGGACAGGCCGACGGCGGCCTCGACGTGGTCATCGCCAACGCCGGCATCGGCGGTGAGGCGAACCCGCGCAAGGACACCTGGGAGAAGGTGGAGCGGATGATCCAGGTGAACGTCACCGGCGCAGCGGCGACGCTGGCCACGCTCGCCCCGCGCATGGCCGAGCGCGGACGGGGACACCTGGTCGGGATGTCCTCGCTCGCCGCCTGGATGGTCACTCCGAAGATGGGGGTCTACTCGGCCACCAAGGCCTTCCTGGAGGTCTACTGCGATGGCCTCCACCTCGACCTCAAGAGCGCCGGGGTGGCGGTCACCTGCATCCATCCGGGCTTCGTGAAGAGCGAGATGACGGCGAAGAACAAGTTCAAGATGCCGTTCCTGCTCGAGGCAGACGACGCTGCCGAGCGAATGGGACGCGCCATCCTCCGGCGCGAGAAGAGCTTCTCCTATCCCTGGCCCATGGTCCTCGCCACCCGCGCGGCCCGGCTCGTGCCGGACGTGGTGGTCGCCCGGGTGATGGGCAAGGCGGGCGTGCCGCGCCAGGCGAGCTGATTGCGGCCGCCCTGACCTAGTTCGGCAGGCTCATGAACTTCGAGGGATCGACGCTGTCCTTGGGCGGCGTCTTCTCGTCCGGCGCGGTGCCCTTCTTGAACCACATCAACGCGGCGGTGCGGCTCGCGCTGGAGGCGATCTTCCCGGTCTTGGTGTCGACCACCTTCTTCTCCAGCGAAGCCTCGAGCCAGTCCGGGGGCGCGAACTCGGGCTGCGGCCGCCCGTCCAGCGCCCGCTGCATGTAGCTGAGCCAGATGGGGAGCGCGGCACGCCCGCCGGTCTCGTAGCGGGCGAGCGGATGCGGGTTCAGGTCGTAGCCAACCCAGGCGACGGTCACGAGGTCCCGGGTGAAGCCGGCGAACCAGGCATCGAACGAGTCGTTGGTGGTCCCGGTCTTCCCGGCCGCCGGCTTGCCGAGGCGCTGGGCGGGGGTGCCGGTGCCCTCGCGGACGACGCCCCGGAGCAGGTCGGTGAGGATCCACGCGGTCTCGGGGCTGATGACCTGCTGCCCCGGGGTGTAGAGCCGGGCGTAGCCGCCGGCGATGCGGTCGGTGAGCGAGGCCCAGGGGTCGTCGAACGCGCTGTGGTCCTCGAGCGTGCGGCCGTAACGGTCCTCGATCTTCCGGAGCATCGTCGTCGGCCGCTTCACGCCGAGGCGGTTGAAGGTCGCGTACACCTGCGCGAGCTCCCACGGGTACACGCACGAGCTGCCGAGCGCCGCCGAGTAGTCGCGGTTCATGGGCGTGTTGAGGCCGAGCTGCTTCACCCACTGCGCCATGGGCTCGATGCCCACCGCGATGAAGGTCTTCACCGCGGGGATGTTCATCGAGTTGACCACCGCGGTGCGCAGCAGCACGTCGCCGTGGAAGTCCTCGCTGTAGTTCTCGGGCTTCCAGCGGACCTGGTGCTCGGGGTCGTTCTCGACGATGGGGCTGTCGACGATGACGTGGGCCTCGGTCCAGTCGAGCTTCTCGATCGCCGCCGAGTAGACCAGCGGCTTGAAGCTGCTCCCGGGCTGGCGGCAGGCCTGGAAGGCGCGGTTGTACTCGTTGGCGTCGAAGTCGTAGCCGCCCACCATCGCCGAGAGGTACTGGCGCTGCGGATCGATCGACACCAGCGCGCCCTGCAGCTCGGGCTCCTGCTCCAGCCGGTAGAGCTGCACGTTCGAGGGGAGCGCGTCGAAGAGCCGCCTGTCGTACTGCTCGCGATCGTCGGTGAGGTCCTTCGCCGCGACCGCGCGCACCACGATGACGTCGCCCGGCTTCACCACCTTCTTTGCCGAGGTGAGCATCGCGCTGGGGTAATAGGCCTCGGGATTCACCTTGCGCGCCCAGCGCATGCCGAGCAGCGGCAGCACGCCCTTGTGCGCGCCGACCTGGACGTCCACCCGGGTGTCGTCCACGGCGGTGACCAGCGCGACGTAATAGCGGTTGTTCTCGATCGCGGTGCCCCCGAGGGCCTTCTCGCTGCGATCGATGAAGGCCTTTCGCTGCTCGGGCGTGTCCAGGGTCATCACCGGGCCGCGGAAGCCCTGCCGCTTGTCGACCTGGAGGAGCCCTCCGAGCATCGCCTCCTGCGCGGCGCGCTGCTTCTCCGAGTCCATGGTGGTGAAGACCTTGAGCCCGCCCCGGAGCAGCGCGGGGTTGCCGTAGCGCTGGACCAGGTCCTTGCGCACGGTCTCGACGAAGTAAGGCGCGAACTCGTGGAAGACGTCCTCCACCGGGTAGACGTGGATCTCCTCGGCCATCGCGGCGTCGTACTCGGCGCGGGAGATCATCCCCTTGTCCTTCATCTGACCGAGCACGTAGCCGCGGCGGGCACGCGCACTCTTCGGATTGAGGAACGGCGAGTACTTGCTCGGAGCCTGGGGGAGGCCGGCGATGAGGGCCGCCTCGGCGAGCGTGAGCTCACGCACGTCTTTGCGGAAGTAGTTCTCGGCGGCCGCCTGCACCCCGTAGCTGTGGTGCCCGAGGTACACGCCGTTCAGGTAGAGGTAGAGGATCTCCTCCTTGCGCAGCGCCTTCTCCAGCCGGAGCGCGAGGATGG
>JADGQZ010000417.1 GCA_017881345.1 Myxococcaceae bacterium
GCTCGGGCCCGCGGCGCCGAGACCTGGCTGGTGAACGCCGAGCGCGCCGACAATGCCGGCCGCTTCGAGCATGTGCTGGAAGGCCCGAGCGGGACGTTGCTTCCGTCCCTGCTCGGCCGGTGAGAACGGGCGGTCAGCCCCGGTGAGCGGGCCGCCGCCGAGGCTCGGGCGTCAGACGAGCCCGCCGGGCGGATGCCCGACGCGCACGCTGTTCCGCTCGACCGCCACGTGCGAGCGCGAAAGCCAGTGGCAGTGCCCGCAGTAGCTGTAGCTGGTCCCGGGAGTCATCCGCACCGCAAGCTCCCCACCGCACAGCGGACAGCCCGTGGGAAGGGTGAAGTCGGCGATCTCTCCCTGGTGATCGAAGGTGCCGTTCAGCATGAGAGATCAACTAACGCAGCCGCGGGGGTACGCAAGCTCCTGGAAGAACTGGGACGCGACTGCGGCCTCAGGGCCGCTCGCTCCGGAACTTCAGCGGTGTGAACTCGGCCTGGAACGCCTGGGACGCGTCGATGATGCCGTTCGTCTCGAGCTTCCGGACCAGGTTCCTCACCTTGTGCTGCCACGCCGCGGGGAGCCGGCCCCGCTCGAACATCGCGTGGTACCTCACCGGGTTGGGAATGATGGTCGCGAGGAATGCGGCCTGCTGCACGCTGAGGCTCCGCGGATTCACCCCGAAGTAGTGCCGCGACGCCTCACCGAGCCCGTAGATGCCCGGGCCCCACTCGATGATGTTCAGGTAGATCTCCATCAACCGCGACTTCGGAAGCGATGCCTCGAGGGCGACCGTGAACAGCGCCTCGCGGACCTTTCGCGCGAAGGTCCGCTCACGGGAGAGAAACAGGTTCTTCGCCAGCTGCTGGGTCAGGGTGGACGCGCCGCGCACCCGGCTGCCCTCGGCGGCGTCGATGATGCTCTCCTTCATCTCGTCGAAGTCGAAGCCCGGGTGGAACCAGAACCCGGCGTCCTCGCTCGTGGTCACCGCCCGTGACACGTACCTGGGCAGGTCGGAGATGGGGACGAAGTTCGGGTTCTGCGGCCCTACCGAGATCTCGCGGGTGTGTCCCACCGAGTCGACCGGCCGGTAGATGAAGGGTCCGCGGAGGAAGAACGGCGTCGACTTGCTGGCCGCCCGGAGCCCGGTGAGGTCGAGCTTCACGTCCAGCAGCCACTGCTCCGGGTCGCGCACCGGCCCGGAGACCCGGATCCGCGCATCGAGCAGCCCCGGGATGCGCGGCGCCTCGTTCCCCAGGCTGAACTGCGGCGGCAGGGCGTCCACCGCGTCCTGGTAGCGGAGCTGGTCGACCCGCGCCTCGGCCCGGAAGCGCGGCGACCTGGTGCCCTCGTAGACGCCCTCCAGGTTGACCCGGAGCGAGTCGTTCTCCCCGAAGCCGACGTGCCCGTCGCGGAGGCGAATCTCGCGGCTGCCCCGGTCCCAGTCGACCGTGCCCGCGCCGGACAGCCGCCACGGACCGACCGGCTCGGTGGCCAGCCGGCTGCCTTCGAGGAAGAGCCCATCGATGCGGCCCGCGACCTCGAGCTCACCGCGGCGGAGATCCGCGGGCAGCAGCCCGTTGATTCGCCCGGTGACCGAGCCCGCGGTGGCCCGCAGGCCGACGCGCTGGCCGAGGAGCTCGATCAGCGGGCGGAGGGGCATCCCCTCCACCCCGACGTCGACCTGGAACGGCTGATCTCTCGCCCAGCGCACCGTGGAGCGCGCCTCGCCGCCACCGTCGCGCTGCACCACGAGCTCGAGCACCCGGGCCGCGGCGCCGCCCGACACCTCCACCTGCGCGTCCCACGCCCCGAGGTCGAGCGGGTGCCCGTCCTGGCTCGAGACGAGCTCGACGCGCAGGTCCTGGATCTCGAGCCTCGGGAGACGGGTCCCGGGAGCGGCGCTGGCGGTCCCCTCCTTCGGTGGCGCGCCCGGCTTCGACTCGAGTCGCCTCGCGAGCGCCTTCAGGCCCTCGAGATTGGTTCCGGGCCGGAGCACCACCGTGCGGAGCTGGACCAGCCCGGGCTCGAGCCGGCCGGCCAGGAGCGCCGTCCACCGCGGCCGGACACGCACCCGCTCCATCTCCATGACCACCGGGGAGCCCGGCTCGGGGGAGATGCGCACCGGCCCGAAGCTCAGCCGCATGCTCCACTCGACCTCGCTGTGGCTGCCGAGCTCCACGCCGCCCAGCCGCGCCGCCAGTGCGGCCTCCACCCGCTCGCGGAGCCGGGTCCGGACCATCGTCGAGTTGAGCACCGAGTGGAGCGCGGTGATCGCGGTCACCACCACGAGCGCCAGCACCACCGCCCGCTGGATCCAGCGCCGGCGGCGCCTGCGACGGGCGCGCGGAGGACGCGGCACGGGTGTGCGCGTCCACGCTGAGCTCGTCGGCGTGGAAGGAGCAGGTCGCATCGTCGGTGGATCAGCCCGAATCCTAATGTCCCGACGAGACTTGCGTCTTGCTGGCTGGACGGCCCACGGGCGGACCACCGTCCGAAAGTTCGCTTGCGCCTGCACACAGGGTGGGCGTTAGGGTGCTGCCATGCCGACCCGCGCCTCCATCACCCTCATGGCCGCCGTGGGAGTTTTCGCCCTGGCTGGCTGCAACCAGTACGACCAGCTCATCGCCAAGGACCAGGTCGCCGACGCCCGCTGGGCCGACTACCAGGCCCAGCTGCAGCGGCGCTCCGATCTCGTGCCCAACCTCGTCGCCACGGTGAAGGCCTCCGCCCAGCACGAGGAGAAGACCCTGACCGAGGTCGCCGAGGCCCGCGCCCGCGCGACCAGCATCACGCTCAGCGCCGAGGACCTCCAGGACCCCGCCAAGGTGGCCGCGTTCCAGAAGGCCCAGGATCAGCTCAAGGGAGCGCTCTCTCGCCTGCTCGTCTCCAACGAGGCCTACCCCGACCTGAAGGCCAATGCCCAGTTCCACGATCTGCAAGTGCAGCTGGAGGGGACCGAGAACCGGATCCTCCGGTCTCGCGAGCAGTACAACGACGCCGTGCGGGACTACAACACCGAGCTCGGGAAGATCCGCGGAGCGGTGGTGAAGCGGGCCACGGGCGGGACGTTCAAGCCTCGGGTGTACTTCCAGGCTTCAGCGGACGCCACGCAGGCGCCCAAGGTGACCTTCTGATGCGGGCGCGGGCCTGGGGCCCGCTCTGCGCGACCCTGCTCCTCCTCGTCGGTGGTTCGGCCTCGGCCTTCAACGTCCCGAAGCAGACCGACTACGTCACCGACACCGCGCAGCTCCTCACGCCAGCGGAGCTGACGGACCTCGACAACCGGCTCGGCGACTACGAGCGCAAGTCGGGCAACCAGATCTTCGTCCTGGTGACACCCTCGCTCGAGGGCGAGCCCATCGAGGACGTGGGCTACCAGCTCATCCAGACCTGGCGTCCGGGCCAGAAGGGCAAGGACAACGGCGTGGTGCTGGTCATCGCGACCGGCGAGCGCCGGATCCGGATCGAGACCGGCAAGGGCGTGGGCGGGGCGCTCACCGACCTCCAGTCCAACGACATCATCCGGCGCCGCATCGGCCCGCTGATGCGCGAGAACCGCGTCCACGATGCCATCCTCGCCGGCGTCGACGGCATCGCCGAGGCGCTCTCGGGGGCGGGGACCACCTCCCGGCCCGTCGGTGGTCAGCGCCCGGCCGACTGGCAGCAGCAGCAGCCCCCGGTCGTCCTGCCCCACTTCTTCGACCTGTGCTTCTGGGGCTTCATCCTCTTCGTGGTGGTGATGCTCCTGCTCCGGTCGAGCCGGCACCCGCGACGCCGGACGTACTGGGGCGGCCCGCCGTTCATCGGCGGTGGGGGCTGGGGCGGAGGAGGCGGCGGCGGCTGGGGCGGAGGTGACGGCGGCGGGGGCGGCAGCGGCTTCGGCGGTGGAGGCGGCGGCGAGGGCGGCGGCGGCGGCTCGAGCGACAGCTACTGAAAAAAAGAACGAGGCGCCGTGGGGAGGGGAGAGTGAACCCACGGCGCCCCGTGGCCCCCAGAAGAGCGGGCCGCCTCGACCTCAGCCAGGGTGCAATGCAGTCGTCGTGCCGGGTCCCGGGCGCCACATTGCCTGGGACAAGGGCACCAGCAGGCCGGGGTGCAACACGTTGCACCCCGCGGGAGGTGTTGCACTCCGGTGTTGCACCGACCGGGGTGCTACGCGGCGCGGAAGCTCGCCGGATCCAGGTGGAAGCGGCGACACCACCGCTGGATCTGCATCCGCGCCACGCCCATCTGGCGCGCCACCGCGCTCACGTTTCCGTGGTGCGCACGCAGCATCTCGATGAGCTCTGCCCGGCGCGTCACGTCCGCCTCGCTGAGCGGCCGCGCGGCGACCCCGGCCAGCGGGTCCGACCGGGGCTCCGGCGCCGTGCGGACTCCCTCCGGCAGATGGACGAGCTCGATCCGCCCATCCCCGGCGAGCGCGACGCCGAGCGCCAGCGCCTTCTCCAGCTCGCGCACGTTGTGGGGCCAGCTGCAGCGGAAGAGCGACCGCGCCGCATCGCGCGAGATGCGGAGGCCGGGTGGCGCGCCGGCCCGCCGGAGGAGCACCGGGATGAGCAGTCCGAGGTCCGCGCGGCGATCGCGCAGGGGCGGAAGCTCCACCTCGAGCCCGGTGAGGCGCGCGAAGAGGTCGCTGCGGAACGCGCCCTCCTCCACCAGCGCCGCAAGGTCCCGGTGCGTGGCGGTCACCACCCGCAGGTCGACGCGGACCGGCTGGGCCGCGCCCACCGGCTGCACCTCGTTCTCCTGGAGCACGCGCAGGAGCTTCACTTGAAGCCCCGGCGGGAGCTCCCCCACCTCGTCGAGGAGCAGCGTGCCGCCACTCGACGAGCGCAGCAACCCGACCCTGTCCTCCACCGCCCCGGTGAAGGCCCCCCGACGTACGCCGAAGAGCTCGCTCTCGGCCAGCTGCTCCGGGAGCGCCCCGCAGTTCACGGCGACGAAGGGCCCCGTGCGAGCGGACCAGACGTGCAGCGCCCGCGCCGCGAGCTCCTTGCCGGTGCCGGTCTCGCCCTGGAGCATCACCGGGACGCGGGTGGGCGCCACCCGGGCCAGCGCCGACCAGGCGGCGAGCAGGTCCGGATGGAAGCTCTGGCAGCCGAGCTCGGCTGCATCCGGCGGCAGCGCCGTGGGCTCCTCCACGGCAGGGTGCTCGTCGAAGACCAGGAAGGTCTGTCCGCACTCGATGACGTCGCCAGGGTTGAGCACCGCCCGGCGCTGCGGGTTGCCCTGGACGCGCAGCCCGTTCTTGCTCCCGGCGTCCTCCACCACCCAGCGGCCCAGCACCCGACGGAGCCGCGCGTGCAGCGCCGACATCCGCTCGTCGGGCACGCTGAGCCGGACCACTCCCGGAGGGGCCTCGGGCGGCGCCCGGCCGAGCCACGCCTCCGCGGTCCCGGTCAGCTCGAGCGCCCGTGGCGCCTCGAGCGGTCGGTCGCACGAGAGCGCGACGACGAGCCGGCTGACCCGGGCGGGCCGGGACGACGGGCGCCCGTCGGTCTCGGACCTGGTGGCGTCGGAGCGAGACACGTCAGAGGGTGGGGTCCAGCGACTCCCTCTTGAGCTGGAGCTGGCCCCGGATCAGGCCTCCACCGCGCGGCTTGCCCGTGGGGCCCTCACGCACGACGAGCCAGTCGTTCACCGCTTGCCGGAGCTCCACCACGCTCGAGTCCTCCACCGACACGGCATCCAGCGCCGCCTTGCTCTGCCGGGCGAGCGACAGCGCCCGCGACTGGAGCTCGGCCGCATCGCTCGAGTTCCAGAGGACCTGGGCGAGCGCGAACTGGGTCTGGGCGATCTCCGGCGCGCTCTTGTTCAACCGGATCTGCTGGTCCAGCCGCCGCTCGATGGCAGCGATGGTGGCCGCGGACGGATCCACCCAGTCCGGCCCCGAGGGGCCGGCGAGGCCCGACGAGGCCCACTGCACCGACGAAGGAACCATCGGGGCGCTCGCAGCCGCGGCCGGTGGCGCGACCGCGGCCGGGGGCACCGGGACAGGCGAGAGCGCGAGCAGCGGGCCGCGTGCATCGGCGGCGTGCGGCTCGGACAGCGCGCGGTAGAGCGCCGTGACCAGGTTCTGGAGCTCGGCAAGGCGGCCGAGGTCCATCCCGGGGGCATGCGCGGCGGCCACGGGGGCCTGGGGAGCTGCGGCCCAGCGCCCGATGGTGAGGAGATCTGGCCGTGCCGACGGCCTCGGTCCTGCCGGCGGGGCGGCCACCGCGGGCTGGGCCTGCGCCGCGCGCGTCGGCTCGCGTGCCTCGGAGCGCAGCAGACCGGCGCCCGTGAGGCGAGGAGGCAACGCAGCCTCCGGCTGGAGAAGAGTGCCGGGCTCGACGCCTTCCGCCTGGAACTCGTAGGCGGGTGGAATCCAGGTGACGGCCCCGGCAGCTCCCACCGGTCCGGCGGCTGCACGGAGCCCGAGGAGCACCAGCGCCACCGACGCTCCGAGCGCCAGGGCTCCGCCAAGGGTCCGCGTCGCCGGCACCCCGGGGGATGCCAGGGCATCGATGAGCGGGACGAGCGTCGCCGGCCGGTGCGCCCGGTCCGGGCTCAGCGCCGCCTCGAGCGCCCGGCGCAGGCGGGGCGGGATCGCGGGCGTGCGCGGCACCTCCACTCCAGGCCCCTGGGCCAGCCGGGTCTCGAGCGCCTCGCGAGAGGCCCCACGGCTGCCGTACGGGCGCTGCCCGAGGAGCGCCTCGAACAGCGCCACCGCGAGGCTGAACTGGTCGGCCCGGGCGTCGAGCGGCTCGCCGCGGTGCTGCTCCAGCGGCATGTACCCCGGCGTCCCGGGGCGGAGCGTCTCCCGGGCCGGCTCCGGCACCGCACTCCCTGCGGTGATGGCCAGCCCGAGGTCCGCCACCCGGAGGCGCCCATCCCGACCCACGAGCAGGTTCTCGGGCTTCACGTCCCGGTGCACCAGCCCCGCGGCGTGGATGGCCTGGAGACCCCGGGCGGCCTGGAGGAACATCCCCCGGATCTCGGCGGCGCTGCGGGGGGCGCGGTCCAGCCAGCTGAGCAGCGTCTCGCCTTCCACGTGCTCGAGCGCGAGATAGACCTCGTCTTCCCAGGTGCCGACGTCGTGGACCACCAGCACGTTCGGATGGGAGACCCGGGCCAGGGCCTGCGCCTCGGCCACCAGCCGCTCCCGTCGCGACTCCTCGTCCCGGCCTCCGGAGGTCCGCAGCAGCTTCAGCGAGACGCGCCGGTCGAGCGCGAAGTCGTGGGCGCGGTAGACCACCCCCATGCCGCCGCTTCCCAGGCAGTCCAGGACGACGTAGCGGCCGAGGGTCGCTCCGCGTGGAAGCCTGGGGACCGGCCCTCCGACCCCGTCATCAGGCGTGGCGCTCGCCGTACGTCCGCCGACGGACGCCGGGCGAGACACGTATCCTGGCGAGACCTCTCGAGCCATCTGCGGTCTCCCGGGGGGGAACCGACGGGAAAACTGTAACCCGCGCGGTTCAAGAGCGGCAAACCACCCCGTTCACCGCTCGACGACAGGGAACACCCCGTCCGCTGCCTTTCCTGCACCCCGGGGCGGGGCGCCCCGTCCGGGGGCGCTGCTAGGGTGCGGCGGACCCGTGCTCAACGGCATCTTCTTCGTCCTCATCGCGGGCTCCGTCCTCACGGCGTCCTTCCGCGGCACCATGCCCAGGGTGACCGACGCCTCGCTCGCGGCGGCCAAGTCCTCGGTCGAGCTCGCCATCGGCCTGGTGGGCCAGATGGCGCTGTGGCTCGGGATGATGGGCATCGTCCGCGAGGGCGGACTGATGCGGTCCATCGCCCGGGGCCTCCGCCCACTCATGCGCCGCCTCTTCCCCGAGGTCCCGGAGGATCACCCCGCGATGGGGTCGATGATCCTCAACCTCGCGGCGAACATGCTCGGGCTGGGGAACGCCGCCACGCCGTTCGGGCTCAAGGCGATGGCGGAGCTGAACACCCTCAACCCGCGGCCCGGGGTGGCCACCAACTCGATGGCGCTCTTCCTGGCCATCAACGCCGCCGGGGTGGCGATCCTCCCGCTCGGTGCGGTGGCGGTGCGCGCGGCGCTCGGATCGAAGGACCCCGCGGGGATCGTCCTCCCCTCCTTCCTCTCCACGTTCTCGGCCGCGGTGACGGCGGTGATCATGGCGAAGCTGCTCGAGAACCGGCCCCGCTTCCGCCCGGACCGGTACGCGGCCGAGCCGCTCCCGCCTGCGGCGCCCGCGAAGGGCCCCGACGCAGCAGCCCTGGCGAACGCGGAGAAGCTGGCGGAGGCGCACGCCCCGGCGACGCCCGGCCGCCGCGCGCTTGCGCTCGCGCTGCTCGCGCTCTTCGTGGTGGCCGCGGTGCGGGGCGCGATCCGGCTCCGTCCGGAGCACAC